>JBDRIB010000190.1:0-2534 GCA_043816375.1 Planctomycetota bacterium
CCATCGCGGCCCGGATGGAGAAGGCTTCCATATCGACGGCCGGGTGGGGCTGGCGCACAGGCGGCTCTCCATCATAGATTTGACCGAGGCCGCAAGCCAGCCGATGCCCAACGAGGACGAAACCCTCTGGCTCGTCTTCAACGGCGAAATCTACAACTACATCGAACTGCGCGAGGAACTGAAAAAGTCCGGACATCGCTTCCGTTCAAAGACCGATTCCGAGGTCGTCCTGCACGCATACGAGGAGTGGGGCGAAGAATGCCTGCAACGCTTTAATGGAATGTGGGCGTTCGCCCTGTACGACGCAAGAGACAAATCGCTGTTCTTCTCGCGCGATCGCTTCGGGATAAAGCCTTTTTACTACATCCATAACGGCGAGGCATTCTCGTTCGCCTCGGAAATCAGGCGATACTCGCCGTGCTGCCCCAGGCCGCCCGCGCAAACCTGCCCTATCTCGGGCGATTCTTCACGGACGGCATTTTCGATGACGGAGCAGATACCTTCTACGCCGATATTAAACAACTCGAACCCGCGCGCTGCGCACGATTGAAAGACGGGAAACTCACCATCGCCGGATACTGGGAGTTCGACCGGGAGGAAGCGCGCGAAAAATACGACTTCGACAGGCCCGAGCAAACCCTGAGGGAACTGCTCACCGACTCCGTCCGCCTCAGGCTCCGCTCCGACGTGCCGGTGGGCACCTGCCTGAGCGGCGGGCTGGACTCCAGCACAATCGTTTCGATAGCGGACAGATTTTTCTCGACGTCGATAAACACGTTCTCGTCGCTCTACAGCGAGGACGGGTACGACGAGTCCCGCTTTGTGGAAATCGTGAACAATCTGTGCAAGACCACGCCGCATCCCGTCCGGCCGAAGCCGCAGGGCTTTATGGATATTATGAAAGAAATCTCCTGGTACCAGGACGAGCCGACGGCGGGGCCCGGCGTATATTCGCAGTGGCACGTTATGAAGGAAGCGCACGGCGTGGTGAAGGTCCTGCTGGACGGGCAGGGCGGAGACGAACTTCTCGCGGGTTATTTTCCGTACTACCATCATTATGCCGCGTCAATGTGGCAGGACGTGAAACGCAGGAAAAGTCTCGGAATGTTGAGACGGTTTATCCGCGAGAACAGAAAAATCAGGGAGAAATATCCACAGCACAACGCGATAAGAGCGTTCCTGTATCCGCTGGCGCCGAAGATTCTGCGGAGGGTATACAGAAAACTGAAATCAATGAGAGGCCCGCGTCTCAAGGAGCCGGACGTCCTGAATAGTGATTTTGTCGCTATGGTCAGGAAAGAATCACCGCCCGAGCGGCCCCGCAGGGACCTTGGGGACCCGCTTAACACCGTGCTCCACGACAGCCTCACGCGCTCCAGCATACCCGCGCTGCTGCACTACGAGGACAGAAATTCGATGGCGTTTTCAATCGAGGCCAGAACGCCGTTTCTCGACTATCGCGTTGTGGAGTTCTGTCTGGCGCTGCCCTACGATATCAAGATCCACAACGGGGAAACAAAATATGTCCTGCGGCAGGCGATGTGCGGAGTGTTGCCCGACGAGATAGTAAACAGATACGACAAGATGGGCTATCCGACGCCGATGGCCAACTGGTTCAGAAACGAGGTATACGACGACCTCCGGGATGTCGTGCTGTCCAGGCGCTGCATCGAACGAGGCATATTCTCGAGGGACGGACTCGAGCGGCTGATAAGTTCGCACAAAAACGGCCGGAAGGACGCCAACTGGGAACTTTACAGAATACTTGCAACCGAACTGTGGTTCGAGAGATTCATCGACAAACAGGGTTGATGTTATGGCAAAACGCGTTCTGTTTCTCGTGATAAACGAGGCCGAAAAGGACCCGCGAGTCTTCCGCCACGCCCGGGAACTTGTTGCGAGGGGGTTCGATGTTCTGTGCCTGGGATGGACGAAGGCCGCGAAGTCTTCTTCACTTGAAGTGGAAGGCGTGAAGATTCGGAATCTTTGCTCCGGGGACATATCGGTTGACCCGCGGAAGTTTTTTTCCCGTTACAAAGGTTCAAACGAAGTGGCCGGGGTCCTGGCCGAACCGGTGCTGGAAGAACTTGCGCCCGATTTCTGGCAGAGGGTTCGCGCAGTTGCGCGGAAGCACGCGCCGTTTCTGCGGGGGCCGTGGGAGGTCCTGAAGAAACTGAAAAACGGAAGCGGCGGCGCAATTGACCCGGAAACGGCTGCGGCGGCGGAACGGGAGTCGAAAAACGACATCCTTTATATGATGGGTATTAACGAGGGGATGATAGTCGCGTCTCGAGACATAAACGACATCGACGTGATTGTCGGAAACGACGCGAACACGCTGCTTGCGAGTGCAGTCATAAAGGCCAGAACCGGGGCCGGGCTGTGCTATGATGCCCATGAAATTTTCCACAGGCAATATGCCGAGGGCGTGCGCTCTCCCTTCTGGGAGGACTTCTACCGCAATCTCGAATCAGCCCTGCTGAAAATTACCGACTGCCGCTTCACCGTAAACCGCTCGATTGCGGACTGGATGG
>JBDRIB010000191.1:0-2933 GCA_043816375.1 Planctomycetota bacterium
ATTCCTCAAATCGAAATAAAATTAAACACGCCTAACCCAAAGCAATACGTTTAGGCCAGGCGGTGTTTGTGTTGGAAGTATGTCTCGACTGTCTTGCATTGGTTCCGATTCTTCCCCTTTTCGACTCATAAACAGTATAGCGCTAATCACTAATATGTCAAAAGCATTATCCCCTTGCCACTTTGCCACTTTCCTTTGAACAAACCGCGCGCACGCGCGTAGAAAAACCGGGCGCGATTTGAAAAACCCCTGAATCCAATCCGCCTTCGAACCCGATGCCCCCGCTTGACAGGGAAGCGCGCGAGGTGTAATCTCAATATAGTGATACCGGGGTCGCTTTTTAGGAGAACGACAATGAAAACGCTCAGAACATTTCTGCTCCTGCTGCTTTTGCTCGTGCCCGTGACGGTGTTCGCCGGCTGCCAGACCGACCCGATTACGGGCGAACGCACTTTCAACATCTACAGCATCGAGGACGACATCCGGATAGGCCAGGAGGCGATGGCGGAGTTCATCACACTGTCCGAGGAGAACAACTGGATGCCCGACGATGCCGAATCGATGGCGATGCAGCGAAAGTGCGAACAGATGATGAACAGAATAAGGCCCTATACGCACCTGCCCGACCTGCCGTGGAAAATCTACTACACGAAGAATCCCACGGCCAACGCCTTCGCGCTGCCCGGCGGACAGATGATGATATTCCAGGGCATTATGAAGAAATACAATCCGAAGGATGGGCTTCTCGAAGACGATGAGGAACTCGCCGCCGTAATCGCTCACGAGATGGCGCACGTCAACGCGCGGCACGGCACCGAGAACGTGAGCAAGGCGATAGTGGCGCAAATCGCACTTGTCGCCGCGGCGGCCGGTGCGGCAGCCGGGGGCGGCGGCGGTGACGCCGTCAATGCAATGAACCAGATGATTTCCGTGCTTTTTCCCGTGTTCTCGCGCACAGCCGAAGAGGAGGCCGACACGGTCGGCACCCTCTATATGGCTATGGGCGGCTTCAACCCGGAGGCCGCGGTACGTGTCTGGGAGCGCGGCGCGGAAGAGCGGCCGCGCGCGGCGAGTATTTACGACACTCACCCCACCGACGCCACACGGGCGGAGTATCTGAAAAACCTGATGCCGCAGGCAAAAAAGGTTTACGCGGAAGCGCAGGCCGGGAAGGATTTCAGGCTGCCCGAAAACCGCGTGGAACTGTTCGGCGCGACACAGCCCGTAGTCGTCAAAACCAACGCCGGCGTCCCGGCGACCGCCTCCGAAAACTTCGCCTACGAGCCGGGCAAGGTTGATGTGACCAACCACTGGAAGGACGAGAAGAACCAGGTCCTGATGATACGCGTGAAAAACAACACAGACAAGGACATCGAAGACTTCGTGCTGAAAGTGGTTTTTACCGACGTGCGCGGAAATATCGTCGGCGTGCGGCCGATTAAAATCAAGAAAGACCTGGACAAGGGCAAATACATCGATGTCGCCGTGCCTATTCCCGCCGGCGCGCATAAGGTGGATTGGAACCTCGAGAACATCAAGTGGGATTAGCAAAAAGGTGACAAAAGGTGACAGTCACCTTTACAAAAAAAGGCCGCTCGACACTACGTCAAGCGGCCTTCTTTTTCTGGTGACCCCGACGGGATTTGAACCCGTGTTGCAGGGATGAAAACCCTGTGTCCTGGACCGGCCTAGACGACGGGGCCATTTAGATAATAGATTCTGGACTAACTGCGCGCCAAATCTACACGGTCAAAATTATGAGGGGTACAGGGCTCGAACCTGTGGCCTACGGCTTAAAAGGCCGTTGCTCTACCAACTGAGCTAACCCCCCGTTCTGGACAACTGGACACTGGATAACTGGACAACCATCCGGAATCCGGCATTCAGTTTTCCATCAACTCTTCGGTCTTCGCCTTCAGGATTTCGGTAACCTTCTCTTCGTGTTTCTTCGTCAAATCCTGTATGTCGTCCTTATACGTTGCTGCGCTGTCCTCAGACATCTTCTTTTCCTTCTCAGCAGCATCGATGTGCCGTATGCTTTCGCGGCGGACGTTTCGTATCGATACGTGCTGTTGTTCGGCCATATCCTTCACCTGGGCCACGGTGTGCCTGCGGTTCTCCTCGCTCAGCGGCGGCACCTGAAGGCGGATAACCTTGCCGTCGTTCATCGGGGTGATGCCGAGTTCCGACTTCAATATCGCCTTTACTATATCGCCGAGCGCGCTCTTGTCGAACGGCTTGACGACGATGAGCCGTCCCTCGGGGATAGCGATGCCCGCGATTTGTTTCAGCGGCGTCGGGTTACCGTAGTACTCCACTCTGATATTTTCGACAAGGCCCGCGCTTGCGCGTCCCGAGCGGATAGAGCGGTATTCGCCCTTCAGGAACTCGACCGCCTTCTCCATCCTGTCCTCGCAGTCCAGCAGCACTTCGTCGCCGTCCATAAGCAACTCCTGAAAAAAGAAAATTGCAGTAGTTGCAGTATAACACAAGGCGGGAGATTATACAAATGCGCGGAGCGCTGTCAACACAACAGATGTCAGATATCAGATAGCGGATGGCGGACAATCGCAAATGCAAAAGGTGACTGTCAACCATTACGGAGCGAAGCCCCGATTCATCGGGGCAAGCTCGTAGATGGTGACTGTCACCCTTTTGCAACGTCCACAGATTTCCCAGATTAACTTCTACACTTCTATACTCCTACACTTCTACACTTCATATGCTTGACAAATCCCTTAAGTCTTGCTAATATAACAAGCCGGAAAGGAGAAGAATCGGAGACAATGCGACATAGTCGAGACATACATCAAACATCCCAACCGCGAGGAATTCAACGCAGAAAGACGCAGAAAGCCTGCCCCGATTTATCGGGGAAGCGCCGAAAAGCGCAGAACAACTTCTACACTTCTACACCTCTATACTTCTACACT
>JBDRIB010000192.1:0-5263 GCA_043816375.1 Planctomycetota bacterium
CAGTTAAGATATTACCGATAGTTGTGAATCGCACGAAATCGGGACGGCGCATTTCAGGCCGTCCCGTTTTTTTTTGTCTGCATCGCGAAAGATAACGGTCACCAATCTACACCCTGACTTTCGCATTGCAAAAGGATGACAGTCACCAATCTACGAATCGCGCTCGCCAGGCTCGTTCGATTCCGTAATTGGTGACAGTCACCTTTTGCGTTGTAATTAGGACCGTTTTCCGGCCCTGCTTTGTTACGTGGAGAATTCCTCCAGCACGGCGAGAATGTCCGGCCTGAGTGTCTTGTATCCGCCCTGCACTTCCGAGATGTCTGCGGTGACTATCGTGTCGCCTCGAAGCGCGACCATCTTGCCGAACTTGCCGTCGAGCGCGGCCTGCGCGGCCGCAAGCCCGTAGCGCGTCCCGAGCACGCGGTCATAGGCGCTGGGCGGACCGCCTCTTTGCAGATGTCCCAGAACCACGTGGCGGCACTCGATGCCGGTTTTCTTCTCGATTATTTTTGCAAGCGTCTGGCCGACGCCGCCGAGTCTCACGTTGCCGAATTCGTCCTTCTCGGCGGTCTGCAGGACCTCTTCTCCGGCGAGTTTGGCGCCTTCCGAGACTGCGACGAGGTTGTATTTCTTGCCGCGTTCGCGGTTACGCTTGAGGACGGCGCACAACTCTTCGATGTCGGGCTCTTTTTCCGGGATGAGAATGTAATCCGCCCCGCCTGCGATGCCGGAGAAGGCGGTTATCCAGCCGGCGTGACGCCCCATACATTCAACCACCAGGCAGCGGCGGTGGCTTTTGGCGGTGGTGCGCAGCCAGTCGAACGCCTCGGTCGCCCTGCTTATCGCGGTGTCGAAGCCGAACGTGTACTCGGTCCCGCGCAGGTCGTTGTCGATTGTCTTCGGAACGCCCACGGTGGGGATTTTCTCCTGCTGGTAGAGTTTTGCCGCCGCGCCGAGCGTGTCGTCGCCGCCGATGGCGATAAGGCAGTCGATGCCGAGTTTTTTCACGTTATCTATTATCTTCGGGATGCTTTTTTCGGGTTCCTTGAAGGGATTGGTGCGGCTGGAGCCTATCATCGTGCCGCCTATGTGAATCGTGTCGAGGGTTTCTTCGATTGTGAGGGGGGTCGTATTTCCTTCGATGATTCCCCGCCAGCCTTCGATTATGCCGATGGTTTCGACGCCGTTGTTGTGCAACTTTCTTACGATTCCGCGTATGACGGCGTTGAGGCCGGGGGCGTCGCCGCCGCCGGTCAGCACTGCTACTTTTTTCATTATGGTGCTCCTCATTTCAGAGTCTGAAAGGTGACAGTCACTAATCTACGCCCCGACTTTCGTGTTGCAAAAGGATGACAGTCACCTTTTGCTCCGTAATTGGTGACGGTCACCTTTCGTTGTTTATGTGCCGAAGTATTCGTCTATGAACATCGTGTCGATGTCGCCGCCCTTGTAGCGCATATGGCCGAATATTTTCTTGTAGAGCGGGATTATCGTTTTCACGCCGTCTATGACGAACTCTCCCAGGGCGCGTCTCATCCGCAGGATGGCGGTTGACCTGTTGTTGGCGTGTACGATGAGTTTGCCGGGCAGCGGGTCGTAGCCCCCGGGCAGGTCGTATCCGGCATAGATGTGCGAGTCGATTCGCACGCCGCGTCCGCCCGGCGGATAGTATTCGGCAATCTTGCCGAGGCAGGGCTTGAAATCATTCTCCGGGTCCTCGGCGTTGATGCGGCATTCTATCGCGACGCCGCTCAGGTGAACTTCTTCCTGGCGCCAGCGCAGGCGCTCCCCGGCGGCGATGCGTATCTGCTCCTTCACCAGGTCGATGTTGGTCACCATTTCGGTGATGGGATGCTCGAACTGCAGCCTGCCGGTCATCTCCATAAAGTAATAGTTCCTGGCCTTGTCGAGCAGGAACTGCACCGTGCCCACGGACCTCAACTCCACGGCCTGTGCAATCCGCTTTGCCGCTTCGCCCATCTCGTGACGGAGTTTTTCGTCGATGACGGGCGAAGGGGTTTCTTCGATGAGTTTGGTGTGCTGCCGCTGAAGGCTGCAGTCGCGCTCGCCCAGGTGGATGATGTTGCCGTGCTCGTCGGCGAGGAGTTGAAACTCTATTTTGCGCGGTTTTTCGAGGTACTTTTCCAGGTAAACCGCGCCGTTTCCGTAGAGCGTTTCCGCCTCGCTGCGCGCCGTGAAAAAGGAGTTGACCAGGCTTATTTCGTTGTGCGCCACTTTCAGGCCTTTCCCGCTGCCGGCGGCCTGGGCCTTGATGACGACGGGATAGCCGACATCGCGCGCTGCGGCGATTGCCTCGTCTTCGTCCTTCAGCACATCGGAACTTCCCGGCACGACGGACACGTCGCAGCCGGCGGCTATTTTTTTTGCGCCGGCCTTGTCGGTTATGGTACTGATGGTGTTCGGAGAAGGTCCGATGAATTTTATCTGGTGCGATTCGCAGATTTCTGCAAAGTGCGGGTCTTCGGCCAGGAAGCCGTAGCCCGGGTGTATCGCGTCGACGTCGGAAATCTCGGCGGCGCTGATGATGGCGGGGATGTTGAGATAACTCTGCGCGGGGTCCCCCGCTCCGATGCATATTCCCTCGGAGCCCTGTTTCAGGTAAATGGCGTCGCGGTCGGCCTCGGAGTACACCGTTACCGTCTCGACTCCCAGTTCCTGGCAGGCGCGTATTACGCGCAGGGCAACCTCACCGCGGTTGGCTATCAGAATCCTGTTGAACATAGGTATTGCTCTGCAGGTTAAAGCGTCCGTCGGGCGATTCAGGAAGGCCTGATAATGAACAGGGGCTGGCCGTATTCGACCGATGCGCCGTCGCCGGCGAGTGTCTGAACCACCGTGCCCGTTATTCCCGACTTTATCTCGTTCATCACCTTCATCGCCTCGATGAGTCCGATTACCGTTTTTTCGTCCACCTTCGAGCCCGGCTCGACGAGGGGCGGCAGGTCGGGCGAGGGAGCGCGGAAGAAAGTGCCGACCATTGGCGACTTGAACACCATGTCTTCTTTGGGTGCAGATTTTTTGGACGCGGTTTTTCTGTTGCCTTTCTCCTTGTCGGCTGCTTCCGTCGGCACCGCGGCGGGCACCGCGACAACCTTATGTCGAACGCCCTCGTATATTCTTCGCAGCCGAAGTTTGTTCCCTTCCCACTCCACATCGAGTTCGAGAAGGTTGTTTTCTTCCATAACCTTCACGTATTTCCTGATAGTGTCCGGGTCCATAGGGCGCTCTCCAAGAGAGTATTTCAGGTATTTCGAGTGACAGTCACCAATCTGCGAATTCTATTCTACACCACGAATTTTGCACTGCAAAAGGATGACAGTCACTAATCTACGAATCTCCCCCGACAAAATCGGGGTCGATTCCGTAATTAGTGACAGTCACCTTTTGCTGTCACCTTTTGCTCCGTAATTGGCGACTGTCACCGAACAATAATCTTGTCAGACTACCATCTGCCCGGGATTCCGAGGGAAATTGCTCAGAACCTCGCAGCCCCCGGCGGTTACCAGAACGTCGTCTTCTATTCTCACGCCGCCGCGGCCGGGCAGGTATATGCCGGGCTCTACCGTGAATACCATCCCCGGCTTCAGGGCCGTGTTGATTTTTTGCCCGATGCGCGGCGTCTCATGCACCTCGAGACCAAGCCCGTGGCCGAGGGCGTGGGCGAACCACTTTCCGTACCCGTTTTTGCTTATGTAATCCCGCGCGGCTTTGTCAATCTCCTGCGCGCTCACGCCCGGACGGATGGCCTTTATTGCGGCTCTCTGCGCACCGAGGGCGATTTTGTATATCTTTCCGAACAGCGGCTTGATTTTACCGATGAAGAAAACACGTGTCAAGTCGCTGTTGTAGAAGTCGCGTTGTGCGCCCCAGTCGATGGTAACCGCCTCGCCGAATCTCAAGCGCCTGTCGGTGCACTGCGCGTGCGGCATTGAAGAGTTCTTGCCGGATGCGACTATTGTGTCAAACGCCTTCCTGTCGCCGCCCAGCAGGCGCATCTGGTATTCAACTTCCGCGGCGAGTTCGTTCTCGCGAATGCCGGGGCGGATGATTTTTCGCACTCTGCGCATAGCCTTTTGCGCGACATCCACCGCCTTTCGAATCATTCGGACTTCGCGCGGTTCCTTGATGCAGCGCAACTTCTGTACGAGCGGTTTCTCCGGCTTCAGATGCACGCCCGACAGGATTTTTTTGTATGTCCGGAACAGTTCATACGACACCGCGGCCGATTCGAACGAGAGCGCTTTCAGGCGGTGCTTCCGCACCAGCTTGCTCACGGCCTGCGACATCTCTCCCTTGCGCGTGATAATCTCGAAATGCGGGGCCTGCTTCCCGGCCTGTTCTGTGTATCGCGGGTCGGTGATGACGTACCGGTGTTTCGGCGTGATGAGGGCGAAAGAGTCGCCTCCGGTAAAGCCGGTTATGTATCCCACGTTGACGAAGTCGGTCAGAAGCAGCGAATTGATTCGCTGCCGCTTCATCAGTTCACGGAGTTTTTCCAGACGTTTATTCACTTCAGTCGCACCGGGTCTATTGTTCTTTGCATTGCGAAAGGATGACACTTGTCCGCCAATGTGTGTGGCGGAGTCACCATCTACGAGTCTCGGTCGCAGGGGACTGTCCCAAGCCCCGACGAGGCGAAAGCCGAAATCGGGGCGCCGTGGACTGTCCCCTGCGCATTCCAGGACCGGTTCTATTCTACGAATCGCGCTCGTATCCTCGCACGATTCCGTAAATAGAACCGGTCCGTCGTAATCTGTGACAGTCACCTTTCGCGTTCCATTCTTACGGTGACAGTCACCGACGTTAACGCACTCCGCGTACCTTGCAGCGCGCTTCACGCGCGGAGCGCATCTCGGCGGCATATGCCTGCATTATCGTCCCGGCCAGTTTTCGCGCATCTATTCCCATCTCGTCAAGCCCCGTTGTCTTGACTCCGATGCTTTGAATCGGGGCCGTGGCGATGTTTATGCCGAAGTGGATTTTCGTGGATACAGGCGTGACGGTCGCGATTGAGACGGTCATTTTTGCGTCGCCTGCAAAGAGGTTGTCCTGCATACGATAGACTTTCTTCCCGATATCGGGATGGTCCGCCTCGATGCTCTCCTTCACGATAGTCGCGAATATGCGCTGGCGCATTACAGCCGCTTCCAGATTGTTGTCGAAGTGCTCGATGATGAAGTGCAGCATCTTCGGGCTGAGAATCTTCGCGCCGCTTTTCAAATCCTCCATATCAACCATAAAT
>JBDRIB010000193.1:0-4583 GCA_043816375.1 Planctomycetota bacterium
CAGTTAAGATATTACCGATAGTTGTGAATCGCACGAAATCGGGACGGCGCATTTCAGGCCGTCCCGTTTTTTTTTGTCTGCATCGCGAAAGATAACGGTCACCAATCTACACCCTGACTTTCGCATTGCAAAAGGATGACACTTGTCCGCCAATGTGTGTGGCGGAGTCACCTTTTGCGTTGTAATTATTGCTCTTTGATTGGATAAAGAACACCTGGAAAGGTGACAGTCACTAATCTACGAATCTCGCCCTTCGGGCTCGCTTCCGTAATTAGTGACAGTCACCGGTTCAAAATTGCGCTGCGGCGACCGCTACGCCGAGTAAATCCTGAGGATCTCCTCCGTCTGCTCGACCACCGTTTTCGCATGCGACGGGTCGGGGCGAAGGTGCTCCAGCATCTCCGGCTCGGCTGCAAGAAGCGACATTTTTCCTGCGAGGGCCTTTTCGCGCCCCACGTGGAAGGTCAGTCCGCCTACTTCGTCGATTCGCTCCTTCATCCCGCCGATGTCTGAAACAATAAGCGGCGTGCGCGTAAGAATCGCTTCTTCTATCGTTAGCGGCGCGTTCTCGTACCATATCGACGGGACAACCAGAACGTCTATTTGCGCGAAGACTCCGGCTATCTTCGTGTTGTCGAAGCGGCCGGCAAAGTCTATTCTTCCGTCACCCGCGGCCGCCTTCCTCAGTTTCTCGTCATAACCGGGATAGCCTTCAAAATCGTACGATGCGCCGAAAATCCTGAGTTGCGCGTCCACGCGCCTCACCCTGCGGAAGGCCCTTATGAGAATATGCGCGCCTTTTGAAGGAATGAGAGAGCCGATGAAACCGAAGCGCACCCCCCCGGCCCTCTCTCGCCTGAAGCCGGCAAACAGTCCGTGATTGTATCCGTTGCGGGAGAAGATGACCCTGTCCTCCGGCAGGCCCGACTCGATTGCTTTTTCTCGCATAAAACGCGACGGCGCGATGAAGGCGCGAACGTATCCGCACATCTCTGCGATGTGCCCTGCCCGTTCCTCCACGAGGCGCGTTTCGTTTTCCTCGTGCGCGAACGCGCGATGCGCCCGAGCCCGCCTGATGCGCGCCGCTATACGCCGCAGAATCCCGCCGCCCGGCTCAATCGCGTCGGGCAGGCCCCCGTATATCCTTTGCACGCGCTCGGACGGCAGGCCCAGTTGGTAAGCGTTGCAGAACACGCAGCGGTGATTCTTCGGCGCGTTGCATACCGCCAGGTCCCGCGTGAGGAACTGCCCCCGGGGACAGAAGAGCCAGAAATCGTGCAGCGTATAGAAAACCGGTATGCCGCGTTTGTGCGCCTCCTCGATGCACGTCGTCGAAAGGCAGGTTACGTGGTGAAAGTGCACGACGTCCGGCCGAACCCGGTCCAGGTATTCGCCGAATGTCCGCGCGATGGCGTCGTTGCGGTACGTGTCTGCGAAACCCTTTACCTGCTTGAAGGTATTGTTGATGGTAAAGACGTGCAGACCTTCGTAGTCATACTCCTCCGCCGCATATTCCCCGCGCGAGGCATCGCCTACCCTGTGGAAGACGAAGACATCGTGTTCCGCGCTCAGATGGCGCGCAAGGCCGTATACGTAGTTTTCCGCGCCGTACGACGAGTGCGGCGGGAAGCCGTGAATTACGAAGAGGATTTTCAATCGCGGATTCCTCAAGGTGCGGATACTGTTTCGGACCGGGCAACCGCCTCTTGGAAAGGTGGCAGTCACCTTTTCAGTCACCTTTCACGCTTCTTTAACCAGACAATTTACAATAAAAGAGATGTTACTCCGCAGGATGGCTGTCTGCAAGGTTTTGTTGAACAAATGGGGAAGGGATTGCTGTAAATATTCCCGGCTCCACTGCCGATACACAACAGGTTGAACAGGTTGGCAGATGTATATTTATTCCACTACCGTCGGAGCAATCGAAATGAAAAGGCTCATTCTGACTCCCATGCTTCTTGCGGCGTCTCTCGCCCTCGCCTCATGTGCGGGATTTATCAACTCGCCTGAAAAGGTCGATATGGCCAACGGCCCGACCTCGCCGGCCGCCGCTCTGTACATCGTGCTCGACTCACTGGAGCGCGGAGATACCGCCACTGCAAAGCAATGCACACTCTACTCAGACTACGTCGACTGGCAGCAGGTGGAGACCTCATACCGCGCACAGCCTAAGAGATACCGCGTGCGCAAGATTCTCTACTCCGACCCCACTCCCGAGCAATTCGACTCGTCGGTCATCTACTACCAGTCCGAGAACGGCAAAAAGACCATAGTATACTTCACCAAGGTCAACGGCCGCTGGTACTGGGGCAGCAAGATACACACCGCTTTCGGCACGCTCACACCGCCGGAAGAGAGCAAATAAAAAACGCCATACAAAGGGTTTGACCCTCTGGATGACGTTTTGAGGTTCATCTACCGGCGGCGGACTTCGAAGACGAGAGATTCTTCGGCCGTGTGCGTGTAGTCGCTCTGCTTGTCCTGCAGTTCAACCTTCAGCGTATAGTTCCCGTCGGGCACGTCGGGCACGGCCAGGAATTCCACCAGAAACAAATCGTAGAGAGACTTCTCCGTCACGTGGTCAACCGGGTACTCTTTCTTCCAGACGGTCTTTCCGGACGAGTCCTCCACGCGGTAATGCACGTTCAGCGAAACAAGATACCCCTTCTCCTTCTTGTCACAACGAAAGTATGCAGGCTCGCAATAGATGAGCGCCTTTTCACCCGGCTCGAAGACAAGTTGCGCAAACGGCTCGTACTTGGCGTAACTTTGTACCTTCCTGCACAATTTGACGGTTGATATTTGCAGGGGCATCTCTTCGCGCATTTTGCGCACGAGCGCCTCGACGCCTTCGAGCGATTCGGCGCTGTTGCCCAGTTTATAATCCAGGTAAGCCGTCAGGAACTCAACCAGCAACACGTCGGCGCCGCCGCCGCTCTCTTTCAGCATCTCGTATGCCCTGTCCGGTTGCCCTTCGGCAATCAGCGCGACCGCCTCGATTAGCCGCGCGCCGCCGGCCCTTGCAGATGCCGCCCTGAGCAGCGCGAGTAGTTCCTGTTCGCGCAACTTATCCGGAGTGATTTCAGGCTCTACGATGTCGACCGGCAAATCCTTCCCCTCACTGCTTATGTCAACCGCCGGTTGAACTCCTTCCGCGGACTCTTCGGTCGGGAAGCGTTCTTTCCACGGATACTGCTCGACGGGCTTCTCGCTGCGGACTTCCTCGGGTTGGGCGGTTTCACCGGGGTTCGGCTCGGGAGGAAAAGACGCCTCATTGGAGGCTTCGGTTTGTTCGCCGCGGGACGGCAGTATGCCGCACGAAGCAGCCATAAGAGGCAGAAATAACATTGCAAATCGGATAATCGATTTATGCTTCACTGTGCTCCCCTCTCACAATCAATACCAGCACAGGGCATCCGGCCGCAGACGCACCGCCCGGCCGGATTTATACTTTATACTTTATATTATATACCATCCTTCGCCCCTGTCCAGCACTTTCCCAAAAAAAGATCGTCAACTATGGGGTCAGACCCCTTACTTGACGATCTTGGATTTTCGCAAAACAAATTTTTCCGAGTCGGCTACTCCACCCTGGCGCGGATGTGCTCCTTGATTTTTTCGCTCAGGTGCTCAATCTTGAGAACCTGTTCGAGGAACTCGGCTATCTTGCCCGTCTCCCCCTTATTTTGATACAGCAGCATCACGGCGTCAATCATATCCCCGCCTTCCGTCCACGCACCGTCTGATTTCAGCACGAGCAGCGCGCTCTGCGCGGCCCCCTCGGCGTTGCCCAGTTCGTAGTACGCCAGAAAGTTGTTCCACACGTAACGCGTCTCGCCGGGTGCAAGTTCCTTCGCCCTCTGGAAGTTCAGCAGCGCCTGCGTGTACATCTGCTTTCTGAACAGCGCAATGCCGTATTCATTAATGATTGCGTCATTGTTCGGGAAATATTCCGAGGCCTTCGCGAGTTCGGTAATCGCGCTTTCAATCTGTCCCATCTCGAGCAGTTCCCTCCCGCGAAGCATATGCTCGTTGGCATCCGCCGCTTTCGGGCCGACGGTCTTCTGCGGCAGAGCCACTTTTTGGGGCTTATCAGGTTCCCGTTCAACAGACTCTTCAACGGGCACGGAGGCCGGCGCGTCCTTCTTCTCAACCCCCGCCCTCGGCGCGGGCTCCGGCGCATACACGACGGCCGGAAGCGCGTTGCCCTCGTCGTCCATTATCTCAATCGACACCCTCGGCACGCCCGTGTCTATCAAAAACTCGCCCGTATCGGCGCTGGTAACGTGTCCCGCCCTGTCGGTCGCCGAGATTCGTACCGAGTAAGCGCCCTTGTTGTACGGAAACTCAAAATCGTACTCGCCGTCGTTCTCCGTGGCGTTTGCGACAACCATCACGCCGGCGCCGTCACGCATCAGTTCAATCTTTATCGGCCTGTCCAGCAGGTTATCATCGCTGGCAACCCAGCGGATTTGCACCTTGCTGCCCCCCCTCAGGATTTCCCCCCTGCGCGGAGAAATAATCTTGACGAACGGCGCATACGGGTCAATCCACCTCGTGTAGTCCGGCTCGACGGCGGCCTT
>JBDRIB010000194.1:0-13619 GCA_043816375.1 Planctomycetota bacterium
CTCGGCAAGCGAGGTGAACATTCGATACGGCTCTTCCGTGCCGCGTGTAACGAGGTCGTCGATGAGGACGCCGATGTACGCCTGCGAGCGGTCGAGGATGAAGGGGTCTTCGCCGCGCACGCGCAGGGCGGCGTTTATTCCGGCGACGATTCCCTGGCCTGCGGCCTCCTCGTAGCCGGAGGTGCCGTTAATCTGGCCGGCGAGGAAGAGGTTCGCGACGGCGCGTGTCTCGAGCCAGGGCCCCAGTTGCACTGGCGGAACGTAGTCGTATTCGATGGCGTAGCCGTATTTCGTTATTGTCGCGTGCTCCAGGCCGGGGATGCTGTGCACCATCTCGACCTGCACGTCGCGCGGGATGCTCGTGGCGATGCCGTTGCAATAGAACTCGTCCGTGTTTTCGCCCTCGGGTTCGAGGAAGATGCGGTGGTGCTCCGCATCGGGAAACCGCACGACCTTCGTCTCCAGAGACGGGCAATAACGCGGGCCGACCGCCGTTATCTGTCCGGTGTATAGCGGCGCGCGGTCGAGGTTGGAGCGTATTATCTCGTGCGTGCGTTCGGATGTGTATGTGATGTAGCAGGGGATATCCGGCCTGTCGTGCGAGGGGCCGAAGTATGAAAATTTTCCCGGTCGTTCGTCGCCTTTCTGTGTTTGCAGGGATGAGAAGTCGATTGTGCGGCCCGCCAGGCGCGGCGGCGTGCCGGTCTTCAGGCGGCCGAGTTCGAGCCCGAGCGATTCGAGCGACTCCGACAGACCGATGGAAGGCGGCTCGCCGTCCCTGCCCGCCCCGGTTGTTTCGGTTCCCGTGTGTATTACGCCTCGAAGAAAGGTGCCGGTGGTCACCACGACGCATTTGCCTGCGATGGTCGTGCCGTCGGCGAGGGTGAGGCCTTTCACGCGCCTGCCGTCGGTTTCAATCGCCTCGACCATACCGGTGATGACCCGGAGGCCGGGCAGGTTTTCGACGACGTTTCTCATATAGAGGTGGTACGATTCGCGGTCGGCCTGTGCGCGCGGTGCGCGAACTGCGGGGCCCTTTCCGGTGTTCAGCATTCGGAACTGGATGTGCGCGGCGTCGATTGCTTTACCCATTTCGCCGCCGAGCGCGTCCACCTCGCGCGCCAGTTGTCCCTTTGCCGGTCCGCCTATGGCGGGATTGCAGGACATTCGCGCGACGGCCGCCGGGTCCATCGTAACCAGCGCGCAGCGGCAGCCCATCCGCGCGGCCGCGAGCGCCGCCTCGCATCCGGCGTGGCCCGCGCCGACGACGATTATGTCGAATTCGTTCCGGCTCATTGTCTGCGGTTTACAAGGAGAGCAAAAAATGCGGGGCACGGTCCCCGGGAACCGTGCCTCGTGGATTGAATTTGTTCAGATGAAACCCTTCGGGAGGGTTCCAATGTCCCTTTCCTGCATTTCTCCCGGCGAGTTGTGCGAGAACGCGTATCGTTTACGTAAAGATTCCGTCGCCGAAGGAGTTGTCTTTGTTTTTGCCGGGCGGTGTGTAATGGGCGTCGTTCAGCGGGGCTTCCAGTTCCGCGTCGAGGAGCGGGGTTGTCACATCTTCCGCGTCAAGAAGCGGGGTTGTCTCATCGTCATACTCCTGCGGGACATAATCAGCCGAACCTGCTTTCTCCAGTTCAGCCTTGTATGCGTCCAGCACCGCACGCTGCAATTCTTCTCTGCATTTTCCGTTGATGGGGTGCGCGATGTCCACGTGAATTTTGGCGCGGCCCTTGCTGTCCATGGATGTGCGGTCGGGTTGCAGTTTGGCTCCGCACTCGTTGCAATAGCCCGCCCTGAGGTGGTTCTTTGCCGAGCATTTCGGGCATTTGTCGGCCAGTTTTCTGCTGGGCATTGCAACAAAGGGGCCGCTGGAGCTCTCGATGACCTTCAGGTCTCTGATTACGAAATCGTCGTCGATGGTAACACTGCAAAACGCCTGCAATTTGTCCCGCCTGTTGTTCATTAACTTGATGCGTACCTCGGTGATATTCACGGCATCTCTCCTCAAGAAATCGGTTCGGCATTCACCAGCGCGATTTTGCCGGCACCACTTCGCATCCGGTCGCCTTGCGCAGCACGCGGGCGGCGGAGGCGGCTTCGCGCGCAGAGCGGCACAGCCCGAAAACCGCAGAGCCGCTGCCGCAGAGAAGCGCTCCTCCGGAGCAGGCGCGCGCGACGGCCGACTTCAGTTTTTTGACTTCAGGAAATAATCCAAATGCAGGCTCCTCCAGTCTGTTAAAAAGAATTTCTGCGGCGTTCCGAAAACTCAAACTCCCCTTTTTCCCATTTGAAAGTTTAGTCCGCCTCTTCGCAAGTGTCAAGTTTATTCCCTTGATGGGGGGCGCGCGAAGTCCGGCGGCAGTTGATTTGGTGTCGGATTTTTCTCCGGCGTCCGGCCCCGGAGGCGCGACTTTCAGGCCCCGATACACCCCGGCGGTCGAAATGCCGAAGGGCGGGAATGCAAGAACGAAATTCAGTCTGCCGCGAACGCTCAGGCGGCGGACCTTTTCGCCGCGCCCGGTGCACAGCGCCGTGCCGCCGACGATGAAGAAGGGCACGTCGGAGCCGATGCCCGCCGCCAGTTCGACGAGTTCCGGCCGTCCGAGCCGCAGTTTCCAGAGACGGTTCAGGCCCTTCAATACCGAGGCGGCGTTGCTGCTGCCGCCGCCCAGGCCCGCGCCGGGGGGGATTTGTTTTTGCAGGACTATGCGCACGCCGCGCCTGATGCTGCACCTGCGACGGAGCGCGGAGGCGGCCTTGTATGCCAGGTTTTCGCGGCCGGACGGGATTCCCGGCATATCGCATTCGACCCTGATTCCGCCGGAGGGCGCGTCGCACAGGCGTACCGTGTCGGCGAGCGAGATTTCATGCATCAGAGTTGCGATGTCGTGGTATCCGTCGGGACGGCGTCGAAGAACGTCGAGGAAGAGATTTATCTTGGCGTGTGAGGGGAGGACGAGCGAAGTCGCCGGTGTTCTCTTTTTGCGTGGCTTTGTCATAGGTGCATTGCGATTTGCCGCCCGTCTTTCCCTTAACCGCAGAGACGTTTATCCCGAGTTTTTTCGAGGGGAGAATAAGGTGACAGTCACCTTATCCTCTGCGGCAATTTTCAGACGATTTTCGTTATCTTGTTGTTTTCGTCAACAAGGATGGTTTTTGTCTTCCAGTTGCGCGCTTCTTCTTCGTAAACATGGCAGAAGTTGAGGATGAGCAGGATGTCGCCCTTCTCCACGAAAATGGCCGTGCCGCCCTTGACGCACATCGCGCCGCTGCCGCGCTTGCCGCGGATGGCGTAAGTTTCCATTCGCTTGCCGTTTTTCATGTTCACCAGGAGCACCTTTTCGCCGTGCAGGATGTCGGCTTCGTCCATCAGGTCTTCGTCTATTTCGATGCTGCCCATGTAGTCGATTTGTGAGCCGGTTGCGGTTGCACGATGGATCTTGGATTTCAGCATTTCTCTCAGCATAGTGTTTCCGTCCCGTCAGAAGTCAGACATATGTTGTCGATAAGTCGCGCCTTGCCCATACGCACCGCCAGCGCCAGCAGTACGCGTTCGCCGACCGTTTCGGGGCGGCAAAGCGTCTCGGGGTCCACCGCCTCGATATAATCAACCCCGGACGGCTGCGTGCGCGAAATCACCTCTTTCATAACGGCGATTAATTTTTGCGTGTCGCGTTCGCCTCCGGCAAGGGCCTTCCTGCCGGCGCAGAGCGCCTCGTAAAGACAGGCCGCCCGGCGGCGCTCTTCGGCCGTGAGGTAGCGGTTCCTGGAACTCATCGCAAGGCCGTCCTCTTCGCGAACGGTCGGCAATGCGCGAACCTCCAGCGGCAGGTTCAGGTCGGCCGCCATTTGCCTTATCATAAGTATCTGCTGGGCGTCCTTCTGGCCGAAGTATGCGATATTCGGGCGGAAGATATTAACCAATTTGAGCACGACGGTCAATACGCCGTGGAAATGTGTCGGTCTCGTTTTGCCGCAAAGTTTCCCGGCCAGTTCCTCCTGCGTGATGAAGGTTACGTAACCGGGTGGATACATTTCCTCCGGCGTCGTTGTGAACAGGAGGTCAACTTTCTCTTTTTCCAGCAGGGCCGCGTCGCCTTCGAAGTCGCGCGGATATTTGTTGAGGTCCTCGCCGGGGCCGAACTGGGCGGGGTTGACGAAGATGGTTGCGATTACGACGTCGCAGTCAAGCCGCGCCGCGCGCACGAGACTCAGGTGCCCTTCGTGCAGCGCGCCCATCGTGGGCACCAGTCCGACAAGCCTGCGCGGATGGCGCAGCGCATCGACGGCCTTTTGCGCCTCGGCTATGTTTTTCGCGATTTCCATAAGAGGCGGCTCTTCCGGTTCGTGGCCGGTGGTCGGAATTTTCTTTTCACGGTGACAGTCACCAATCTACAAATCTCGCTCGCCAGGCTCGCTCGATTCTGTAATTGGTGACTGTCACCGTTACCGTGCATTTCGCTTTGCAATGTCCTGCATCAAATCCCTGACCGTCTTTCCGAGAACCGGGTGGCGCGCGTCGGGCGCGATTTCCGTGAGCGGCTCGAGCACGAACATTCTCCGATGCATCTCGGAATGAGGGATTTTCAAATCTTCCTCATCCACCACTTCCGTGTCGTACAGCAGTATGTCGAGGTCGATTACCCGCGGTCCCCGGCGTTCGGTCGGCACGCGGCCCATATCCTTCTCAATCGCCTTGAGCGCCGCGAGCAAATCCGCGGGCGTCAGCGCAGTTTCGACCTCGACCGCGCCGTTGAAGAAATCCGGCTGCCCGGCCACGTACTCCGGTTTGGTAAGATAATTCGAAGACCTCTTGAGAACGCGGACGCCCTGCAGCCGCTTCAATCGCTCTACCGCTTCGTCCAGATGCGCAATCCTGTCGCCGAGGTTGCTCCCGATTCCGATGTAAACGCGGTGCAGGGGCATATCAGTTCCTGTCGGCCTTGATGCGGTTGGCAAACGTAGCCCGGGTCGAGCGCCCGCTTATCCAGCGCCTGACCGCAAGAACGGGCCCGACGGCCAGCGCGTACGTCACAAACCCCCCGGCAAGCGCGTAGAGATATACACCGCTCGCCAGGACCACCACCACCGTTGCCGCGAATACCAGAACGTATTTGAAAGAATGCCTGCTCAGCAGAACCTTGTTCACGAAATGCGGAAACGGCAGCCGGCTGACCATCAGCGCTCCCAGCAGGGGCACCGCCACGGTCATAATATACGCGAGAACAACCCGCAGGGCGGGTTCGTAGGCGTAAAGCATCGCCAGGCCCACCAGCACTCCCGCCGCTCCGGGCGTGGGAAGCCCGTCAAAGTATTCGGTCGTCGATTCCTCAGCCGTCTTCGCCTTCTCGTCGTCGAATCTGGCCAGCCTCAATATCGCGCACAGGCAGTATATGCCGGTTATTATCCAGGCCAGCTTCGCCCAGAGCGCCGGGTTGGGCACGCCCAGGAACAGATGGAAATCGTACTGCACAACCGTTTTTATCAGAAGCGCCGGCGCCACGCCGAAAGAGACGATGTCCGCGAGGGAATCCAGGTGGCCGCCGAAATCGCTCGTTCCGCCGACCAGGCGCGCCACGATGCCGTCCAGCGCATCGCATACCATCGCACAGAAAATAAGCAGACCGGCCAGCCCCACTTTTTCCAGGGAGATTGTCGGCGCGGCATCCGGACCTCCCCTGAAAGCGGCGTCGATGACGACCGCAATCGCCGTAAAGCCGAACGCCGCGTTGCCCAGCGTCAGAAGCGTAGGAAGTATTACAATCTTTTTCAAACGAATCTCCCGAGAATGGTCTCGCCGGCCTTAACGTGGTCCCCGACGCCGACCAGAAACTCGACGTTCAGGCGTGCGGGTACAAAAAGGTCCGTGCGCGAGCCGAGTTTTATCATACCAATAATCTGCCCGCGTTCAACCCCTTTGCCCTCGCTGCAGTCGCACACGATGCGCCGCGCAATCACGCCCGCTATCTGCCGCACCAGCATCTTCTCGCCGTTCTCACTGATGCGGATGCACACGTCATTGCGCTCGTTTTCCCGCGCGGACTTCTTTCGCATGGCGTTAAAAAACCTTCCCTTCCTGTACCGTATCTTTTCCACCGTGCCCTCACAGGGGGCGCGGTTGAGATGCACATCGAGGGCCGAGAGGAAAATGCTTACACGTCCGGCCTCCTCGCCCAGCCAGTCATCCTCCGGGCATGTTTCTATATCCGTCACATAGCCGTCCGCCGGCGCAACCAGCACGCCTCCCTCCGTCGGGATGTTCCGCTCGGGGTCGCGGAAAAAGTATAGCACAAGGCCGGACAGAAGAACCGGCAGCACGAGAAACCACCACAGGATAGCCGGAAGAGTCAGAACCATGGCGGCGGCGGCCGCGGCCGAAAACGCGAGCACGACCGCCATCTCGCGCCGCCCGTATTTTGCAAATCTGATTCGCATTGTTTCCCCTGGAAGTATGGAGCACATTATTTTACCCCGATATTATCACGGGTAAACAAAAAAATCATCGCAGCAGTTCCCGGCGGAGACCTTCGCTTCCCCAAGACCCCCCATTTCCCCATTTTGTTGAAAATTGATTTGCATAGGAAAAGCGAAAGGTGACGGTCACCAATCTACGAGCTGGCCCCCCGACCCATACAGGCCCGTACCCGGTAAATCGGGGGGCTGCGCTCCGCCCGTTCCCCGTACGGGTCAGGGTCCGAATGGGTAATTGGTGACGGTCACCTTGCCCAAACGGGGGCGGTTGCCGGCAGAAGCCCTGCTGTTTACCTGAGGTCTCGCTCCATAACCCGCCGGAAACCGGATTTTCCTTGCACAATTGAGCGGCCAAAATAGAATAGTCCCTCGCGCAAGGGATAGAATTCGGAGAAACCGGAGATTGGCTTTGACCGTTAACCTTTCACTTTTTACCTTCGTACTATGACCAGACCCTGCTGGGACGACTATTTTATGGACATCACGCGCCAGGTCGCGCGTCGTTCGACCTGCCTGCGCAGAAAGGTCGGCGCGCTGCTCGTGCGCGACAAGCATATCCTGACCACCGGCTACAATGGCGCGCCGCGCGGGCTGCCGCACTGCGAGGATGTCGGCTGCATCCGCGATGAGGAGCGCGTTCCCTCCGGCGAAAGGCACGAGTTGTGCCGCGGCCTGCACGCCGAGATGAACGCGATGCTCCAGGCGGCCTATCACGGGATACGCGTCGAAGGCGCGACGCTCTACGTGACGACGCATCCCTGTTCGCTGTGCACCAAGATGCTGATAAACGTGGGAATCAGGAAGATCATCGTGGGGAACGACTATCCGGACGAACTGTCAAAGATTCTTCTCGCCCAGGCCGGCGTCGAGGTAGTCCTGCACAAACAGGAAAAACAGGAAAAACCCGAACCGTGAACTAAAGGGGTCTGACCCCGTTAGTTCACGGTTTGTGTAAATGGTGTGGGGGTAGTGTGATATGTGGAGGAACGGGATTGGCGTTTGTGCAGGAAAGAGGATGTTCCGGCGAAAAAAGACAAATTTGAAAGCGTTCTTGACACACTACTGATTGGGTGTTATACTTCAAGACTGCCCATATATAGTCCTTTCAGCCGCTAAAGCAACAGGCCGGGAGACGGCAGATGCGTTGTCCTTTTTGTCACCATAACGACAGCAAGGTCGTTGACTCGCGTTCCGCCGGGGACGGCGAGGTAATCAGGCGCCGGCGCGAGTGCCTCTCGTGCAGTCGCAGGTTCACGACCTACGAACGCATCGAGCGTTCCTCTATTCGCGTGATGAAAAAGGACGGCAGCAGGGTCCCCTTCGAACGCGAGAAGATAAGAAGCGGCCTGCTGAAATCGTGCTACAAGAGGCCCGTTTCGACGGAGGCAATTGAAAGCATAATCGCCAAGGTGGAGACCGAGATTCACAAGTTTTTCGACCGCGAAGTGCCCTCGCATTTTATCGGCGAGTTGGTGATGAAGGAATTGCACGTGCTGGACGAGGTCGCATACGTGCGGTTTGCTTCTGTTTACAGGGACTTCAAGGACGTCGGCGAGTTTTACAAGGAACTCAAGCCGATGCTGGAGAGGAAGAAGTCCCGCAAATAGGAAGAAAAATTTTGACACCGGGCAGGAGGAAGTGTAAGGTTGCCTGTTCATCACTGTCACTCTACAACAAGTCACTCGGACATCCCGGAGGGGGGAGAATGTCGCAAATAGCGCAGGTCAGAAAACGCGACGGCCGCGTTGTGCCGTTCCAGAAGAAGAAAATCGCCGATGCCGTATTCAAGGCGGTCCTTGCAGTCGGCGGCGAAGACAAGTTCCTGGCCGAAGAACTGGCACAGGTCGTCACGCTCTTCCTCGAAAGGGAATTCGACGAACGCATACCCGAAATCGAGGACATACAGGACGTCGTGGAGAAGGTCCTCATTGAAACCGGCCACGCGAAAACGGCAAAGGCGTACATACTCTACCGCGACGAAAGGCGCCGCCTGCGCGAAAGGCTCAAGGTGCGCAAACGCACCACGTCCCGCCGCTCCATAACCGACGTTACTCTCCTGGTGGACCCCAGCACGAAGGACGCGCTGTTGCCCTGGAGCAAGGGCCGCATCGTCGAGGCACTCATCAAGGAAGCCGGCATGGAAGTGGACGTCGCGGAAGAGATAGCGTCGGCCGTGGAGAAAAAAGTCTTCGCCTCGGGAATCACGCGTATCTCCACCGCGCTCATCCGCGAACTGGTCGACAACGAATTGTTCGAGCGGGGCTGCTCCGCCACGCTGCAAAAGCAGACCCTCGTCGGGATGCCCAAGTTCGATTTGAACGAACTCATCTACTCAAAGAGCAAGGAAAACAGCAACATCCCGGCCAACAACCCCGAGGCGATAAACCTGACCATCGCGGAAAACACCCTGAAGCAGTACGCCCTGCAGGAGGTCTTCTCGAAGGAAATCGCCGACGCGCACCTGCACGGACTGATACACCTGCACGACCTGGGATATCCGACGCGCGTTTACTGCTCGTCGCACTCGCTCGAATACCTGAAAAAATTCGGCCTGCAACTGAGCAACCTCGACACCGCGTCGGCTCCCGCGAAATATGCGCGTACGCTCACCGGCCATCTCAACACGTTTCTCGCCTCGATGCAGGCGTACTACGCCGGCGCGCTCGGCGTCGGATACATCAATATACTCTACGCGCCGTACCTGGAAGGGATGTCGTACCGCGAGATGAAGCAGGAGGCGCAGCACCTCATCTTCTCCGGTTCGCAGTCGGCGTTCTCGCGCGGGGGACAGACGCTTTTCCTCGACTTCAACGTCCATACCGGCATTCCATCCTATATGGAAGACATCCCCGCCATCGGTCCCGGCGGAAAGGAAACCGGCAGAACCTACGGCCAGTACGACGCCATTGCGAAAGAGTATTGCCGGGCGATGCTCGAGGTCTGGCGCGAAGGCGACGGACACGGCCACATCTTCGCCTTCCCGAAGTGCGACCTTCACGTAAATCAGGACACCTTCGAAGACCCGGAGCAACTTGATTTGCTTGAATACGCCTGCGAGATAGCGAGCGAGAACGGCGTGCCTTACTTCATCTTCGACCGCGACGAGGTTACGCTGTCGGCCTGCTGCCGCCTGCGCACGACCATTCGCGACAACTATATGCTCAAGCACCCGGAATCGATGCGCTTCTGCGGCTTCCAGAACGTGACGGTCAACCTGCCCCAGTGCGCCTACCGCGCCGGTCGCGGAAACCTGGAAGGCCTGTTCGAGCACATTGACCACGCGATGGACCTCGCGGTCCGGGCGCACCAGCAGAAACGCGCGTTCATCGCCCGTCTGATGAGCAACCCGGCGATGCCCCTGTGGGAAATCGGCAAGCTCGCCCTTGACGGCAGGCCTTACGTGGATTTGAAGACCTGCACGTATATCATCGGACTCATCGGGCTGAACGAGTGCGTCCAGTTCCTCACCGGCAGGGAGTTGCACGAAGACGAAGACGTTCTCAAACTGGGGCTGAAAATCGTCGCCCATATGCGCATCAGGGCCAAGAAATACGGCGAAAAAACCGGTATGCTCATCTCGCTTGAGGAATCACCGGCGGAGAGCGCATCCCGGAGGCTGGCAAAGGTGGATATGCGGCAGTACCCCGAAGCGCGCGAAGTTGTCAGGGGCGACCTGGACCGCGACGAGCACTACTACACCAACAGCATCCACCTGCGCGCAAACGCGCCGGTGGACCTTATCACCCGCATCCGCGCACAGGCGAAGTTCCACCAGTTGATAGAATCGGGCGCCATTATTCACGGCTTCGTCGGGGAAGAACGTCCCTCGCCCGCAAGCATCCTCAACCTCGTCAGAAAGATTTACGACAAAACCCAGGCCGCACAGTTCACCGTCTCGCCCGAATTCACCATCTGCAACGTCTGCAAGGAGAGCAACAAGGGGCTGGTGGAAAGGTGTGAGCGGTGCAACTCGGAGGACGAGCCCGGCATCTCGCGGATTGATGCCAGCCTGATTCGCGCAGGAAACCTGAACCGCGCAACGCTCGCCGAAATTGCACACAGACACAGCAAGGTCGGAAATAAAGACTGAAAGGTCAAAACGGCCGGCAGTCGGGAGTAACCATTGGCTGTCGGAGTTTTCCCGGCAAATTATCCGACTCCCCGGGCCTCCAGCAAGAAGGGCATACTCCAGGGGCCGCTCTTATGACGGCAACGGAAAAAAGGTGTCCGAACTGCGGCGAAACGCTGAGCGGGGACGCTATGGCCGTCGGCAGGTGTTCCACCTGTGGACGGGCGCTCCCCGAGGGGCTGTTTCGGGCATCCTCTGAAGGCGGCGCCGGAGAAATCGAAGGCGGGCCGCCCGGGGAAACGGAACAGGAGACGGAAATAAATAATCCCGCGGCAACGGCGGCGCTTGTCGCGGGAATCTTCGCCATGGTGCTGGCAGTTCTTTCGGTGCTGCTGTTTGCCCCTTTCATAAGGGAGTCCGCCCTGGAACTAACCCAGTGGGAGGAAGGCGGAGACCTGACGCCCCTGCTGAAAAAAGCCAGAAACAGTCCGGGCAGACTCGTGGTGCCGACGGCGATGGCCGGGGTCGCCGTGATTTGCACGCTGACCGCATTGCTGCTCGGTCTCACAGCGCTCTTCATTCGCGAGGTTGCAAGGGCGAGGGCGATTGTCGGTTTGGCGCTCGCCGTAATGACGCCTGTCCTTTTCTGGGCGCTGGTAAGGATGATATTGCGTTCCGCCCTGACAGCCACGGAGATATAGCGATTGGATGCTGGAAGGACTGGACCTCTGGAAGAACTGGATGCTGGAAGGAATAATTGCGAAAGGTGACTGTCACCATTACCCATTCGGACCCTGACCCGTACGGGGAACGGGCGGAGCGCAGGCCCGATTTATCGGGGCCAGCTCGTAGATGGTGACTGTCATCCTTTCGCAATAGAATACGCAGGGGACAGTCCCCTTCGCCGAGATTTGTAGAACTTGTCCCGACGTGTCGGGATTGGTGACTGTCACCGTAAGATGCTATCCGCGTAATTCGCGGCGGATGTAATACGTCGTTATGATACGAATCATACAGCGGAGAAAACTATGAATATAAACGTATTCGGGAAGCAGGGCTGCTCCACGTGTAAACAGATGCACGACAAAGTGGTCCACTGCGTCGAGAAATGGGGACTCAACGGGAAAATCTCCGTCAACTACATCGATACGGAAACCGTCGACGGAATGGCCGAAGGCGCGTTTCACGACATCCTGGAGGTGCCCACCGTCATACTTGAGAAAGACGGCGAAAGCGTCGCCCGTTACGACGGCGGCGTCGCCGACTCGCGACACCTGCAACTCCGTCTCAGGGAGATGGGCTTTGTCGATAACGATTAAGGGATTCCTCAAGAACACGCTTCTGGACTGGGATGGCAAAATAGCATCGGTCGTGTTCACGCCCGGATGCAATTTCCGCTGCCCGTACTGCCATTCCCCGCACCTGGTCTATGCGCCCGACGAGATGGAATCCATCCCGCCAGAGACGGTGGTGAATTTTATTCGCTCCAATCGCAACTGGGTGGACGGGCTGGTCATAACCGGCGGCGAGCCGACGATCCAGCCTGGCCTCATCGACTTCCTCGTGATGCTCGGGCAGGAAGGCATCGCCGCGAAACTCGACACGAACGGAACGATGCCGGACGTCCTCGAGGAGATTCTGGGAAAAGAACTCGTCGAATACATCGCGATGGACGTCAAGGCGCCGCCCGAGAAATACGCGCTCGTCACCGGCGTCGCGATTGATTCGAACATCATCGCGCGAAGCATTGATATGTTAATCGGAGGAAAAATCGATTACGAGTTTCGCACGACCGTCTGTCCGCTGATGCTCGACGAGGGGGACATCGCCGGAATCGCCCGCTGGATAAGCGGCGCGAAGCGGTATGTGCTGCAAAACTTCCGCGGCGGCAACTGCCTCGACGAAAAAGTAAACGCCGTGGGGCCCGTGCCTGTCGAACAGTTGCAGAAATGCGCAAGAGAAGCCGCGAAGTATGTGCGCGAGTGCCGCATCCGAGGGGAGAAGACCGAGGTTGAAATTTCTTGATTGTGCTAAAACGGCTGTTTCCCGAGGAAACGGAACTGTTTCAGGTTTCAGGTCTTGATGACTTGATAACTCGACAACTCGACAACTCGACAACTTTTTTTGACCTGGTTACAATGAAAGAGGCACTCTGGTACAAACCGCTTGAGGACCAGACAGTCCTCTGCCAACTGTGTCCTCACGGCTGCCGCATCAAGGACGGCGATGCAGGCAAATGCCGCATACGCCGGAATATGGACGGGAAACTCTACGCCACGACGTACGAGCAGGTCTCTTCCATCGCGATGGACCCCATCGAGAAAAAGCCGCTCTACCACTTCTATCCGGGCAGCAACATACTGTCCATTGGAAGCATCGGCTGCAATTTCTCGTGCAGTTTCTGCCAGAACTGGCAAATCAGCCAGGACACCGTGCCCCTGAACGAACTGAAAGTCGCCGACGCCGTCAAGATGTGCAAAGAACGCAACTCGATGGGCATCGCATATACATACAACGAGCCGCTTATCTGGTTCGAATACGTTATGGACACGGCCCGTGCGCTGAAGGAAGAAGGCCTGCGCAACGTGCTGGTGACCAACGGCTACGTAAACCCGGAGCCGCTGGAGCAACTGCTGCCGTACATCGACGCGATGAATATTGACATCAAAAGCATCCGCGACGAATTCTACGGGACGCTGTGCGGCGGCCGCCTGAAACCCGTGCTCGACACCGCGATAAAGGCAAAAAAATACGTGCACGTCGAGGTGACCAACCTGATAATTCCCGGACGCAACGACAGCGAGGCCGAACTGAAGGAACTGGCAAAGTGGATTGCGGAAAACCTGGGCCCGGAAACGCCGACCCACCTGTCGGCCTACTTCCCGCGCTATCAACTGAAGGCCGCGCCCACCCCGGAAAAGACGCTCGAAGACGCGTACGACATCTTCAGCGCGGAGTTGCATTTCGTTTACCTGGGCAACGTCGCCGCCGGCGTCGGCAACGACACAAAGTGCATCAACTGCGGCGAAGTCCTCGTCAAACGACACGGATACTTCGTCGAGGTACTCGGCAT
>JBDRIB010000195.1:0-4641 GCA_043816375.1 Planctomycetota bacterium
TTGCATAACTCCCTCCAATTCTCCCGACCGGAATTTACGGCCCGCGGCGAGATAAGCCGCGCAAAGTTTATCGGACGAGCGGCCTCGACGCAAAAGAAAAACCGGGCACGAAGTTGTGCCCGGGTTTGTTTGTATTCGTCGGTGACAGTTACCATTCTACGCCCCGGCTTTCGCATTGCAAAAGGATGACGGTCACCAATCTACAAATCTCACTCGCCAATCTCGCTCGATTCTGTAATTGGTGACAGTCACCTTTTGCGTTGTAAATAGAACCGGTCCACCGTAATTGGTGACAGTCGCCGATGCGTCAGTGCTTTATCATATCGAGTGCGATGGCGACTCTCTGTATTTCGCTGGTGCCCTCGTACAGTTCCATCACCCGCGCGTCGCGGTAGAGCCTCTCGACCGGATACTCGCGGATAAAGCCGTAGCCGCCGTGTATCTGGATTGCGCTGTGGGCCACTTTTGTGGCAATTTCGCTCGCATGGAGTTTTGCCATTGCGCCTGCCAGGCCACAGGGCTTGCCCTGGTCCTTGAGCCACGCCGCCTTCAGGGTGAGCAGCCGCGCCGCCTCGACCATCACGGTCATATCGGCGATGTGCTTCTGGACCATCTGGAAGCCGCTGATGTGCTGGCCGAACTGCTTGCGTTCTTTGGAATAGGCAATCGCCTCTTCAAGCGCTCTCTGCGCGAGGCCGACGCACTGCGCCGCCACGCCGGCCCTTGCGGCATCGATGGTCGTGATGGCGATACGGAAGCCGCGATTGACTTTGCCCAGCAGCGCGTCCTTCGGCACGCGCACATCTTCGAGCATAAGTCCCGAGGTCGGCGAGCCGTGCAGGCCCATCTTCTTTTCCAGGGCGCCGGCCTGGAAGCCCGGCGTCTTCGTGTCCACAATGAAAACAGACATTCCGCGCGCGCCCTTCCCGGGAATGGTGCTGGCGAAGATGATAGCCATATCCGCAACCGGGCCGTTGCTTATGAACTGCTTGGTGCCGTTCAGCACCCATTCCTCGCCGTCGAGGACGGCGGTTGTCTGCTGGTTGCCCGCGTCGGAGCCAGCGTTCGGCTCGGTCAGGCCGAAGCAGCCAATCATCTCGCCGGATGCAAGTTTGGGCAGGTATTTCTTCTTCTGCTCTTCGGTGCCGTAGTCGATGATAGGCAGGCTGACGAGAGAGTTGTGCAGTCCCATCGTCATTGAGACCGCCGCGCTGGCCTTGGTGATTTCTTCGGCCACAATGCACATCGTGACGAAGTCGAGCCCGGAACCGCCGTATTCTTCCGGGATAATCATCCCGAGGAAGCCGAGTTTGCCCATTTCAAGAATGAGGTCGTGGGGCCATTCGTCGGATTCGTCGATTTCCATCTCGACGGGCTTGATTTTCTCCTCTGCAAATTCCCGCGCAGTGTCACGCATCATAATTTGTTCTTCGGTAAGTGCAAACTCCACAGGGTTTCTCCTAATAGAGGTGTTGAATAAATCTGGCAAATGCTTACGGTGACTGTCACTAATTACCCATTCGGACCCTGACGGGTCCTCAGGGCGAGGACCCGGAACGGGCGGAATCGCGAGAGCATCGCGAGCGCGATTCGTAGATTAGTGACTGTCACCGGAACACCGGGACGGTCACCGGAACTACCGGTGTTTGAAATCCGGTTTGCGTTTTTCAAGAAACGCTTTGGTGCCTTCTTTCATATCTTCGGTGGCGCACGCCAGTCCGAACAGGCTGGCTTCGAGGTTTAGCCCTTCCAGAAGGTCCACCTCGATGCCGCGGTTGACCGCCTCAAGCGCGATTTTAACAACCGGCGCGCTTTTTGAAAGGATTTTGCGGGCCAGTTTCCCGGCCTCTTCCAGAAGCGACGCTGCGGGCACGACCCTGTTTACAAGGCCCAGCCGGTACGCCTCGTTTGCGTCAATCATATCGCCGGTGAGTATCAGTTCGTGTGCGCGGCCCTTGCCGACAAGCCGCGGCAGTCTCTGGGTGCCGCCGTAGCCGGGTATGACGCCGAGGTTGATTTCCGGCTGGCCGAGTCTGGCCGTCTCCGCCGCAATGCGTATTGTGCAGGCCATTGCGATTTCGCAGCCGCCTCCGAGCGCAAAACCGTTGATTGCCGCGATGACCGGCTTGCCGAGGTTTTCGATGATGTTAAGGCACATCTGGCCCTTGAGCGCCATCTTTTTGCCGGTCGCGGCGTCCTTTTGCGAAATCTCATTGATGTCGGCGCCTGCGATAAAGCCTTTCTCGCCGCTGCCCGTCAGGATGACCGCGCCGACCGCATCGTCGGATTCGATTTTGCAGAAGACGTCGATAAGTTCGCCTATGGTTTTGTCGTTCAGGGCGTTGAGAACTTTGGGCCTGTTGACGGTGACCGTCGCAAGGCGGTCATTTACTTCGTAGAGCAGGTTTTCATATGCCATAGGGTTTCTCCTTGCTACTCCCTTAGAAGTGGTTTGTCGTATATCGTAATCTTGTTGACGGTGTCATTTTTCTGGATGCTTTGCAGGACGTCCATTCCGCCGGGTTCTTGTTTCTGCGGCGGCTCGCCATTCCCGGGCGACGAGGCCCGTTCGGAAATTATCTGGCCGATTATCGTGTATTTGCCCTGCCAGTTTTCCGCAAACGGTTCCGTGATTTTTTTTATGATAAAGAACTGGCTGCTGGCGCTGTCGGGGTCGCTGGTGCGCGCCATTACGATGCTGCCGGGTTTGAGTTCTCTCCCGCCCGCTTCCAGGGGAACCGTTTTTTCGAGGCGTCCCGTACCGGTTCCGGTACGGCTTCCGGTCTGCACGAGGGAGAGGTCCCCTGTTTCAATGGCGTGATGGAACGGTTTCCCGTCGTAGAAGCCGCTGCGTGCGAGTTCCACGAAACGCGCGACGTTTTGCGGCGCATCCTGCCGGAACAGCGTTACCTGCATTTCCCCCCTGTTCGTGTCGATGACGGCGAACATAGTCTTGAGTACGTTGAGCGGCAGTGTCGGGGCCTTCAGGTTGCCGCTTTCCCAGTGAATGCTGAAATGTCCGCCGTCGGCGAACTCGCGGTAGAGGTCGGTTATATCGACGCTAATGCCGAAGATGTCGCCGGGTTCCATTCTGGCCGAAGCCTGGGGCAGGGCGTAGCCCGGCGCGCCGCGAACCGGTTCGAGCAGCGTTTTTTTCCCGCCTTCAGGAGACGAATCGCCGTCATTCTTTTCCGCAGCCACCATCTCGACGCGCAGGCCGGATGTGAGGGCAAGATTGCCCGGCACGGCGAGGGGGGTGTCGGTGTCGTTGAAGATTTTCAGTTCCAGTCCTATCGGGAGCCCATAGGGATAAACCGGCAGCGGAGGATGCAGTCTGAAACTTACGGCAGGTTCCCCGCCTTTCGCGGATTCAATGCGTTTTCTCGTGACGAAATCCGGAGGAGAGTCGACCACGACTGCCCGCTCGATGCTGATGTTCGTATCAGGGCCGCGCAACGACAAGCCCTGGGCGTTTCTCCGGCGTCGGGCGTTGCTGATTGCATAGATAATATCCCAGCCATCGATGACCTTCGCGAAAACGGTGTGCGGCTCTCCGCCCTTCCCGGCCACGGGTGCTATCTGAATAAAAAACGAAGGGCCGCCCGCAGCCAGGAACTCCGGCCTCTCTTCTCTGCCGGAGGCCAGGCTCTGCCGGTCAATCTCTCGCAGGACGGCAACGCTACCGGCGACGAGGTCCTGCTCTAATTTCTTCTCCAGAGGAAGGTTCTCGAGCGGAGGGAGATTGACTTTGGGGTGGAAAACGACCAGGCCGTCGGGCTGGAAGTCCTCGACAAACCCGCGGTCATAGTATTTTCTTCTAACCCGGCGTTTGAATTCCTCGACGGTTTTTGGCGCGATGCCCGGCAGAAGACGCATCGTTATATTGCCGTAGTCGGTTACCAGCAGGACATATTCGACGATTTCTATCGCTATCGTTTCCGATTCTCCAACTGTCGGGTCCTGCCAGTATATCTCGTACCTGCCGGGCGTGCGCAACGCGGGGAAGTGGGCGGCAAGGTCGAGTCTTTTCCCCACGAACGCCCCGGGTTCAATGACAAGCGGTTTGTCGCGCCTGGCGACTTCTCGCGGTTCCCTTTTGAATTCGAGCGGCGGTTTTTTTGCGTTTATTCCGGATGCGAAGTCGAAGGTTTCCTCGCAGATTATCGGCTGTCTGGTCGCGTTTCGCAGAATAACGACGAGGTAGTAAGGCTCGTCTATCTTGTAGTGTTCGGGCGCATACAACTCGATTTGAAGGTCGGCCGGCGTACCGTGTCCGGCTGTGACGTTCCCGTCGACAGGCTCGTCAGGCTCGGCCCTTTCGGGTGGTTCAGCCGGTGTGACCGTCCCGGGCTGGCAGCCAAAAGTCGACGACAGCGTCAGCGCGCCCAAAAGGCACAGCGCGATTAGTATTCTGCCCTTAGCGATCATTGCGGGACCTCACATCCGGCCTCGTGTTCCGCGGCCGGGAGGCGGTTTGGGCGTGCCGCTTCTTGACGCGAACCAGGCGATTGCGGCGCGCATAAGAAGAGAGAGGGCAATACAGACCAGGCCCAGACCGACCTTGAGCCAGGGTTCATTGAGGAATATCTGCAATATGACCCTGCGGCCCGGCTGCTGAAGCGAATACAGCAAATACAGGCT
>JBDRIB010000196.1:0-22028 GCA_043816375.1 Planctomycetota bacterium
TGTATCCCGGGCGGCTTCGGCAGGGACTGCCTGCGAGGCATGTGCGGCTAAGCAGAAACCAAAAAAGGTAGCGACTATTGCCGTAAATACGCAACTTCCTTTTGAGGTCATAATTTTGCTCCATTTTTATAGACTTTTTAACTTGTTCCAATCCTCACCGGAATTATACCACATTTGCACGAAAAGTCAAGCGCTTTGCCCGGCAATTCGGATGCGACCCGTCGCCAACCCGACTTAAGCGAATAATGCTTTTTTTGAACTTCTTCAATATTTCCGCCCAATACGCGCATATCCGCGCCTCAACTATGGAGGAATCTCACAATCCAGGAAAACAGGCCCGTTCTGTTTTTCGGAAAGAGGTGCGGTTATGGCCGGCTTCATAAAGGAATATGTTGACTACTGTAAGGAAATAACGGATGCGCCGCCTGTCTATCACGAGTTTATGGCGCTGGGCACGCTTGCGGCGGTGATGGGCGGCAGGGTCTATTGCGCCTGGGGACACAAGAGGATAAAGCCCAACCTCTATATGCTGTTCATGGGTCCGTCAAACACCTTTCGCAAGAGCACAGCCCTTTCAATCTCGCAAAGACTGGCAGAGCACTCCGGCGCTCATATCTATGCAAATGACTTCAGGACGGAATGCCTCTACCAGCAGGTGGTCGAGCAGCCGTGGGGAACATTCTACCTGGGCGAGTTTGCCTCGCTCGGGGCGCTTCGTTCGGGCAAGATTACCAACAGCAGGGACTTCCTCGCCAGCCTTTACGATTGCGAATCTCTCTATACCAGGAGAGTAAGGCTGAGACCAATCAAGATAAGAGAGCCGTGTGTAAGCATATTCTCGGCGGCGAGGCTGGACCGGTTTGTTTCGCACGTAACGGAGGACGACCTTGCAGGAGGATTCCTGTCGCGTTTTGTCTTCGTGCCCGCATATGAAAAGACACACTTCATCGAATTCCCCCCGCCGGAAGATAAGAAGCGGTTCCACCGGCTGTCCGAGCGGCTGCAGGAAACAGGCGATCTCTGCGGAGAGGCCGTCTTCGAGCCTCAGGCGAAAGAGATATACTCGCACTGGGTGCGCTCACACCGGCAGACGGTGTCCAACCCCCTGCTCTCGAGCCTGGTTACCACGCTCGAAACCTGCGCCATCAAGTTCGCCATCCTGCAAAACGCGGCGGATAACCTGTCGCTCAACATAACCGCGGACTCCACCCGGGATGCCTGCCGGAGGGTGGACTTCCTGACGGCATGCCTTCAGTTCCTCGAACCCCGGTTCGCCTTTACCCGCGAACATCGCAGCCAGAACAGAATACTGAAGTGGCTGCTCAGGCACGGCCCCTCCTCGCATGCAAAGTTGCTGCGAAACACCCACCTGTCTTCCGCTCAGTTCAACAGCACGATTGCCGCCCTCGTTGAATCGCAACTGGTCAAAGTGTCCGGCATCAAGACAGGTCGTTCCACAAGGCCTGCGCGAATATACTCGCTCATAGAGCCGCAAAACCAAACATAAAGGCGGATTTGTGCAGATGCAGGAGGCCGTTTTTGCGAACTGCGTCAATTCAACGCAGGATTCGCAGAATGCCGCAGAATTCGCAGAAATGATTCACAATTTGTTTCCTTCTGCGTTATTCCGCGCTTTTCTGCGCCTTCTGCGTTTGATTGATTGCGTAAAGAAAACAGGGTCAGACCTTATTTTTGATTTGTGCAGATTGAGAAGGCGTTTTTTGCGAACTTCCAAGGATAACCTTATGCTGCGAAAGTTGTTAAAGCGATTTTTCGGGTGCGAACTACCTGCGAACTTGCGAACTACCAACCCGCATCTTGAGTTCTTTGACAATTTGACGCAATGCTGGATAACTGGAAGGCTGGATTGGCTGGACATCAAACCGCCCGGTTTATTTTACGAAGTGCTTTCTGAGGTGAGCCGTCTGGAGGATGTCTCTGAGCATTATCGCGCCCAGGAGTTCTCCTTTCTCATCCACCACGGCCAGCGCCGGCGTGCGATACCGCATCATCGAAGTGAGCAGGTCGTCAACGGTTTCCTCGGGTTTGCACACCGGAGGCAGCACGTCAGGCGGCAGTATCTGTCCGACCGTCAGGTGCAGTCGTTGCTCCCTCGGCGTGCGCTGCACCATCGAGGTGTTCAGCATTCCCCTCAGCCGGCCGAGGTGGTCCACTACCGGGAATGCCTCGACGGAGTATCGCATAAAATAGCCCTGCACCACGTCGTGAAGACTCAGCCCCTCCCACACGGCGGGCAGGTTCGTGTGCATAACGTCGGCCACGCGCACCTTTTCAAGCGCCTTGCGCAGGAGGGCCTGCTCGTACGATTCGCGCGCACCGCGCTCCACAAACATCCCCACCATTATCAGGAGCATCCCCTGTATCAGGCCGCCGCCGAACGCCACAGAAAACAGGAACATCAGGCCCGTCCCGATGCTTGCAAAACCCAGCACGCGGCCCGTAATGCTTGCCACGTGCGTTGCGCGCAGGAAGTTGCGCGTCTTGAGCCAGATGAGTGCGCGCAGTATCCTGCCGCCGTCGAGCGGGAAGCCGGGCAACAGGTTCGTCACGCCCAGTATTATGTTCATCATTCCGACGAAACTGAACACGCCCGAGACGTAGAGCGGAACATTGATTGCATCAAGCCCGAAAAAAACCGCCCACAGTGTTCCGCCCAGGATCAGGCTGGCCGCGGGGCCTGCCAGCGATATGGCAAACTCGCTCCTGGCGGTTCGCGGCTCGTGCGCCAGTTCCGATACCCCTCCCAGGAAGAACATCGATATCCGTCTGATGGGTACTTGGTTGAAACGCGCAAAGACGCAATGGGCTATCTCGTGTATCAGAATGGACAGGAAAAACAGAAAAGCCCCCGCCGCTCCCATTGCAACGAACACGGTGGGGTTGTAATTGTGGGAGGCATATTTCGAAGGGAAGAAGTCGAGGCCCAGAGACAGGCCGATAGCCGCCATAATCAGGATCATTCCCGGCCTGATCAGGACGGGTATTCCCATAAACGAGAACATGTGCCACCCGCCCTTTTCCCTGGGCGCGGGGCGGTTCCGGGTAACGCGGTAACCGCCGCCTTCCGCATCCGGGGCAAGAGGGGCTCTGCTGTCAGTGCTCGCATCTCCCAATGGTGTCATCCTGTAGCCGTCTTACTCTTCTATGGTTGACCGGGTTCTCTCGCCGGCGCAACGGCCGCCCCCGCCGACGGATGGCAGGTGAGCCTTCGAAGCGAATGTTGTCCTGTTCCTGCTCATATCCGCCTTAGGCGGACCCGTACGGGTACCGGGTCAGTCAAGCCCTGCCATACGAAGGACCACGCGCAAAAAGTCGGATATTTCAAACGGTCTGACAACGACCGCGTCATATCCGAGCGCGGTCAGACGGGCCTTCTTCTCGGCGGACAGTTGTCTTTGCCTCGGCTTTTCCGACGGTCCTTCCGGCAGGCGGGCCGCTGCGACGAATCGCGGTTCGCTCGATGCTTCACGCGATGCGAGCAGTCTGGCGACTTCGTGAACATCCACCGAAATCTCATCGGTGTCCACGATCACCACATCGGGCCTTAACGTCGCGATCGCAAGGCCGGCGTAAAGGGGATCGCGGGCGGATTCGACCACGAAACGCGCATCGTCGCCCAGGGCCTTGCCCACGTCCTCGGCAAGGTCGTTGCCCGGGCTTACCGCCAGCACGGTGTAATTGCTGGCAGCAAAGTAGTCGCCGGGAATCTTGTGGTCTTCGATGAACTTCTTCAGATCCCCACGAGTTACCCTCCTGGCGCGCGAGCCGGGGATTCTGTAACCCTTAAGACGCCCCGAGTCGATCCATTTCGTCACGGTCTGGGTCGTGACATTACAGATTCTTGCTACTTGTCCGGTAGTGAAAACTTTTTTAACCATTATACCCTCCACCAAATTGGACACAGCCCCTCATCATAAATAACACAGACACTCATTCCCGCGCGTGGGGAGCGCACCGGTGTGAGGATACACTCTCCACGTGGAATTGTCAGGGAAGGAGCAAATGGCATACCAAATCTATTACGTCCGCTAACCTCAACCACGACTTGACGATATGTGTTAAAGCGAGTGTGTTGGGATTATTGATAATCGGGGCGAAATTCACCTGCGGGGTGAGTAAACCCCATTATTGTTGGGATTGTTGGGCTTCTGTGATCTTTTGTAACGCCTCCGGACAGAATTTTCCTTCAGAAGAGAACTGCTCCACAAAAAGGTCGAAATCACACTGTGAAGCCGGAAGGGTAGCCGGGAAAAGGGCGCGCAGGATTTCCCTGCTGCGCATAGAGTATGACACGCTTGGTTCGTCTTCCAAATCCTCGAAACTTCGGAACCCCAGGAGCAGTTGCGTAAGCAGGTCCTCCGGCATAGCCAGCATGCAGGCCATTGTCGTGCCGCTGCGTATCCCTCCTACCGACACGTCCGGGCCGTCGATTTCGACGGCGGCCAGGTCTCTGTCAGTGCGGAAATAAATGTTGCCCCGCCAGCGCGTCGCGCCGGCCCTCTGCAGACGGTTTTCCAGTTCCGGAGCAAGCGCCGAAAGAAAACCGCTTAAGTCGAGCACTTTCACCATCTCCTCGTCCTTCGTAAGATCCCGCGTCGGTCCTATGGAAGAGGCGTGTCCGCCGAACTGCATGCACACGCGGCTGAAGGGATGGAACGGGGAGAACGGGAAATACAACATATCGGCGTTGGCTTCCTTCGCCATATCTGCAAACACTCGAAGGAAGGTTTCCATCACGGCCGGGCTGCTGCCGGCAAGTTCGGTTACATACACCTTGCCCCACCAGTCGGATGTCTGAATACGGGCGCGCCCGTATCCCAGCATTTCCCCGCCCTGTCCTTCGACTACGATGATATTCTCGTCGGGAATCTCCTGGTAACTGAGCACGCGCGGCATATATCGCAGGAATCGCTTGTGAAAGGCCTGCATCGGCTCGCGGTCGGTTTCAGTAAACTTGCGCACAGTGAAGTGTTTTTTTGCCTCGGCCGCGTGCACCGTCGGTATGGTCGCAATGGGATGATAGAAGCACGGCACGTAGCCCGCCCGGGAATAGAGAAACAGGTTGCCGTGAACCACGACGTAGGCTATGTCCGCCTGCGCCAGGTATTTCTCCGCCAGGTTTATAAGATGGTCGAAGTGCTCGGTGATGCCCTTCTCAAAGAACTGGTTTTCGCAGTTGTCGGGCCTCAGCATCCCTCCGGCGCGGGCGGCTTCAATGGGGGTGCCGCCGATGAACACGCTCTGTGGGTGGAACTCGATGCTGCTCACCCTGGTCGTCCCGTCCAGCAGCGACATAATTAGAGTGGTGCCTTCAGTCTCAACCGACAACTCGTATTTGGCGCTTTTGACGGACATACTCGCCTCCGAATTGCATGGCACCGCTCATTGATAACCGCAATCAGACATAATCGGACAGGTATTGTATCGCAGGGAACTGTCAGGTCAATCACTTTTTCGGGACGTGACGAAGTTAGCCTTCGCGTATGCATCAAGGGCCGAACTGTCTGGTTATGGCAAAAAGGATGAGGATGCCGCCGGTGTGGATAAAGAGGATGCTTTCGCTGTCCTTTTCTTGTCAGGTCCGCCGGGGGGAAAACGCCTTTCCGGTGGGTCCGGAAAGCCCCCTTGGTCCGGGCGACAGAAAGGGTTTGCCCCGGGCCAACTCGATACGGTAACGAGAATGCCCGACCAGTCTACCGAAGAGTGGGCGCAGTCATTCCTGATACCTTTCGAACGTATTCCATCAGATAGTTGAACTGCTTCTCGAATGATTGTTCATCGACTCCGGTGGGAGACTTGAAGAAACAGGCCAGTTGCCGCTGCGGACCGGAAAGGCCGCTTCGGTGCGCGTACTCGATCAGCCGCGCCAGATCCGCGACCAGCGGCGCGGCAAGCGCGCTGTCGCAGCCCTGCCAGATAAACTGCATTATCATTCGCGTGTCGAGAAAGCCGGCAAAGTGGATGAAATTCCACGCCGTCTTCCAGTCGTCGAGCGATTTGACGAAATCGATGCGCACCTGCGAATCGACTTCCGGGTCGCCGGTAATTTTTTCCAGCACCTCGCTCTTGTTTCTCAGTTTTTCTCGGGCGCTGTCGCCGTTGGACAGAACCGCGCCGTCGCGGTTGCCCAGTATGTTGTGGCTTATCCAGGAAAGCACTTTCAGGTTGCGCGCCTTGAACATCGGCGCCAGCACCGTCTTTACCAGCGTCTCTCCCGTCTTGCCGTCCTTGCCCATATGCGGCACGCGGCGTTTTTCGGCGAGTTCGCCTATCGCCGGTATCTCCTCGCTTATGGATGAAGTGAAGTTCACGTAAGGGAAACCCGCGTCTATCGCGGCGTATGCGTAAAGAATACCCGAGGAGAGTTTTTCTTTCTCGTCCTTCTCGATGCATGAGCGCAGCGCGGCGAGGCTCGCGTGCTCGGGCAGGCGCTTTGAGAAGGCCTCGGCTGAGGAAACATTCACGACCACGACATCATCGAGTGCTTCCGACTGCCTGAAAGAGCGCAGGCGCGCCTGGATGTCCTCGATGATTGCGGACGTCGGAATCCCGTTGGTCAAAGATGAATGAGCGGCAAACTCCTCGACGGCCTTGCCGCAGTTCAGGGCCACGCCCTTCGAGATGCGCGAGTCAATCTCGCTCAACGCGGGTGCGGTTTTTTCGATGATTTCGCCGCCGATAAGGCCGGACGTTTTGTTGATGCGTCGTGCGGAGCCGACGACGGTGTCTTCGCGCACGTCGCAGCCTCCGAAGACAATGTTTTCAAGCGGGACAAGTTCGACATTGCGGAACTGCGGCAGTTCCGTGACCAGTCCCGCAGTGGTGTACAGTCCCCGCTTGATGCCCTCGATGCCGGCTATCAGGCAGGTGGATATTCCGCCGTATGCGCCGATAAGCCAGACGCCGACTCTGCGTTGTTTTTCATTTTTTTTAATCATAAATTGCTTTCCTGACTTACTAAATCTGACTGATGTTGCGTTGCCACCGGTGACAGTCACCGCTGTTGCCGATGTTACTTTCGGGTTGCCTTCAGGTCTTCCAGCGTTTCTGTGAGCAGTTTGATTTCTTCATCAATTTCGCGCGCGCGTTTTGCGTTCGCTTCACCCTTCTCTGCTTCGAGTGCCTCGATGCGGTTCGGGGTTTCCCTGAGGAATTCTTCCTGTGCGAGCAACTCCTCCCGGCAGTTGTTAAGCACGAGGACGGCGTAAGCGGTTACGAGATAGGGGTTGCCCTCGTACCAGCGTTCCGCGTACCCGTTTACCCAGGAGCCGTCTTTATCCTGTAGCGAGATAATCTTCTGCGACAGTTCCAGCGCCCAGTTGTGCAGGTTCCCGTCGGGGGTGCGGAAGGTGTGCTTTTCCATAACAAGGAGCGCCTTGCTCATCGTGTGGTAGTAATAGTAAAGTCCCTGTTTGTCGGCGTCCTTGTTTATCTTCGTGCTGAAGCCGGGGTTTTTGTCGAGCGAGTAGTTGTTCAGTATCCACTGAAATGCCGCCTGAACACGCGGGTCGTCGCGACTCACCCCCGCGTAAATCATCGACTTGAGAAACGCGTAGGTCATACTGCCGTAACTGAGCAGCATCCGTTTGCCGGAGACTTCCACCTCAATCTTGCTTTCGGTCGGCTTGTACCTTGCGCCGCCGTCGTTTATCGAAACAATGTCCGTCTGTCTGCGGTCATAGTCGTTGCTGTCCGTTTTGTTTTGACAGCGGCTGACATAAACCGTGACTTTTTTGAACAGCGGGTCTTTTTCGCTGACGCCCGTTTCCCGAAGCGCCTCGACGGCCCATTGCGTGTTGGAAAGGTCGGGCCTTCCTATCTTGCTGCCGTAACCGATACCGCCGTACCTCCAGTCCTCTTCTTCCACCTTCTGGTTCTCGGCGAACTGTTGCGAACGGATGTAATCCTGCGCACCCTTTATGATTCCGGAATACTTCTCCGGTTCATCAATCGAATGCAATGCCATCAGAACGATGGACGTTTTGTAGTTTGAGTATCCCTGGTCCGCTTCGGCAATCGAACCGTCCTTGCGGACGTTTGCGAGCAGATATCCGACGGCTTGTTTCAGATATGGCTGCTGCTTTTCATATCCGGCAAAGGGAGATTTGACGACGGCCTCGACGATAAGACCTGTAATGCCGACGTCGGGGATGTATTGTTCTTTTCCCTCCTTGTCGGGCATCATCAGGCCGAAGGAGCCATCCTTTCTGCTCGCGTTTGCGGCAAAATAATCAAGCCCTTTTGCGATTGCGGCGTCTATCGGCCCCAGGGCCGGGTCGTCGGAAAATGCCGGGCGTGCGGATAAGGCGTTCTCTTCCCTTGAGTCAGTAGTGCGACAAGAGACTACCAGACAGCACAGCACAACCACGGCGATTGCCAAAGAGATTCTGGGCGTCAACATAGGATTCTCCTGTAAAATCGAAGCGGTGTTCCCTCGACGGACACAAAGGATAGTTTTGTTGTCTTTGCCGGGGTTGACCGATTTTTTCTGACGACAACGGGAACCGTTCCTGCATTTCGGGACCTGTTCTATTCTACGAGTGCAAAAGGATGACAGTCACTAATCTACGAATCTCGGTCACATGGGACTGTGCCCGAAGCATTCCAGGACCTGTTCTATTCTACGAATCGCGCTCGCAGGCTCGCGCGATTCCGTAAATAGAACAGGTCCACCGTAATTAGTGACACTTGTCCGCCAATGTGTGTGGCGGAGTCACCTTTTGCGTTGTAAATAGAACAGGTCCAACGTCCCGTGCGTTATTATTCTTCGAAGCGTATGGTCGATTTAATCTGGTTCAGGGATTGCGTGAGTATGACTATTCTTTCGCTCAACTTTCTGGTGAGTTTGTCCGCTTCTTCCTTGTCGATTTCTCCCTGTGTCTTCAGCAGAGGTATTTCCGTGAGGCGTTCCTGGCATCCGGCAATTTCGTCCTTCGCCTTCTCGACGAAAACCTTCTGGCTTTCCAGGTCCTTCCGACAGTTCGCCAGCGCCAGCAGAGAGTATGCGGTAACGAGCGAAGGGTTGCCCTCGAACCAGCGTTCCTCGAACTCGTTTATCCAGGAATCATCCTTGCGCTGCAGCGAGAGCACCTTTGTGGCGAGTTCTACCGCCCAGTTGTGTGTCCTGCCGTCGGGCGTCTCGACGGTGTGCGCGCCGTAAAGCAATAGCGCCTTGCTTATCGTATGATAGTAGTAGTAAAGGCCCTGTTTGTCCGCGTTCTTTTTGGTTTTCGTGGGGAAACCGGGGTTCTTCTCGAACGAGTAGTTTTTGAGTATCCAGTTGAACGCGGCCTGCAGGCGCACGTCGTCCTTCGGCACTCCGGCATGAAGCAGCGACTTGATGAACGCGGCGGTCATACTGCCGTAACTGGGCATAAGCAGTTTGTCGTCCGGCGCGTCGATTTCAACTTTGCTGCCGGTAACGCTGTGGCGCGCGCCGCCGTCGTTTATCGGGATGACTTCGGGGTGTTTCTGGTCGAACTTGTTGGTTTGGGTCAGATTCTGGCATTTGCTCATATAGGTGAGGGCCTTTTTGAACACCGGGTCGTCGGGGCTCAGGCCCGACTCCCGCAGGCCCTCAATCGCCCATTCGGCGGGGGGAACCGATGCGCGGCCGAACTTCTGGCCATAGCCCCAGCCGCCGAAGTACTCGTCTTCTTCATTCATCTCGTCGTCTTCGTCGTACTGGATTTTGCACAGGAAGTTCTGGCCGTTCTTGATGACCTTCGCATACTTCTCTTTGTCCAGGATGGTAAACACACGCAGACAGATTGCGGTCTTATACGTGTAGTAGCCCATTTCCCTGTTGGCGATTGCGCCGTCCTCGAGGACGTTCTTTTCCAGGTATTTCACGGCCTTTTTGAAATATTCTTTCTTGCTCTCTTCGCCCGCGTAAGGGCTTTCGAGAATGGATAGAACGACAAGGCCGGTGACGCCGACATCATCGACGTATAGAAATTTGCCCTCTTCGCCCGAAGGACTTTCCACTTCTACCCCGAAATGACCGTCCTTGTGTATGGTCTTTTCGAAGTAACGGATGCCTCTTAGAATGGACGCATCAATATCTTTTGTGAGTTTCTGATACGACGGCAATACCGCCTTCGCCCCGGTCGCAACGGCCTCGTCGGCGGAAAAAGCCGACGGCAGGGCGATTATTAATGCAAATACAATAGCCAGCGATAAAACTAACGGTCTTTTCATTGATATGCCCTCCTCGGAAAACAATTAAACGGCTCCGCAAGTGTGACCAGTTACCTTGCTGATTCTCCCGAAAAAATCGTGCAGATATTCAGTCACCGGATTCCTTCTCCAGCATTTCAATTCTGCTTTGCAAGTTAGTGCGCTCTGCCCTGAGCGCGGCGATTTTCCCCTCGTCCCCGGCCTGGACGGCCAGGCGCAACTGCCATTCGACCTCGGCAAGTTGCTTCTTCAGGATATGGAGTTCTATCCCGGCGTTCAGTTTTCTCTCCTGCTTTTCAAGCGTTGCAAGCGCTTCTTTTTCCTTCGCGTCGGGTGCCTCGCCGGCCATTTCGGCAAGGCGCACCTTGCGGCGCAGTTCGGCGATGCCGATGCGAGTTTTTGCAAGTCCGATTTGTCTCTCAATCTGTTCCTTTTCCGCCTGTTCCTTCGCGAATTCTTCCTGGTAGGACTCGAGCAGCTCGGGGTCATCGCGGACTTCGTCGTCCTCCATCTCTTTGTTTATGCGCGCCAGATTCTGATCTCTTTGCCGAAGCAGCGGCTCCAGAGTTTCACGAAGGATCTTGTTCTCCAGAACCTGGAGTTCGGCCTCGTAACGGGCCAGTTGCATTGCTGCCTCCTTCTTCTTTTCCGGTTCTGTGATTGCTTCTATTTCTCTCTTCAATCGGATTATCTCAACATGGGTTTTGCTCAACTCGTGGGCGAACTTCACCATCTCCTCGCGGTCCTTGTAGTGCGTAATCATGCGGTCAAGCAGGGCCATTGCATTCTCATCGACCTTGCGCTCCCTGCCTTCGGCGAGTTCCCTCTGCGCCACAAGCGACCACAACTGATGGTGCAGGACATCCATCATCCGTTCCGCCTCGTCTTTGGCCGCCATAACAACATCTATTTCCCTCATAGTCGCTTCCATCCCGTCCTTGTCCCCGGCGCTAATCATTCCTTTCAGTTCGGCTCCAAGCGCCTTCAGCCGGGGCAGAATTTCGTCGATTATCTTCCGTTTCTCTCCGTCCAGTTCCTTCGCAATCGGAAGCGCTTTTTCCTCGAGCCATTTCTTCTTCGCTTCGTAGTATTCGAGCGTTTCCTTGAATTGCCCGGGCAGTTTCCCGTTGCCGGCCGCCGGTTCAGTCCGGCAGGCGGTTATCTTCCTGACTATTGCATCCGCGTCGCTGATAAGGCCGCTGATGATTTCGGTCTCGGTGACGGGTTTGAAGACCAGGCGCACCTTCGTGCCGACGGGCGGGATGAATTCACTGTTAGTCAGGAAGACCTCATCGAAGGCCCCCACGGCGCGCGGATTGTCCAGAACCGTGTTGGGGCTGTGATAGTTGACGATGAGGGATTTCTCGATGTCCGGCCTGTAAACCTGTGTCACCTGGCCGGTTTTCGGGTCCTGCACCGGTCCGAGCGAGCCGACAAAGACCCAGCCCCATCGCTCCCACGGGCGGTCGAAACGCGCGTCCAGAAACAAATCTTCAGAACGCACGCGGCGGGTGACGTTATCTTGCGTCCACTCGACCCACACTGCAACCTTGTCGCCGATGATGTCCTTAATCTCGTCCCTCTCCTGCACGCCGTAGGATGACGGAATGAGACCTACCGAGACAAGTGCCTTGTGCAAATCCGAAGGCTTGACGTCGCAGGCGAAGACGGTCTCGTGCATCTTGTCGCTGCCCACGGCTGCTGCGAGCAGTTCAATCGGGTCGCCCTGCGAGTCGCGTATTTTTACTTCTCCCTCGATGATGACGGTCTTCTCTTTCACATCATACTTCGCCTTGCCGAAGGCTCCGGCCTCGTCGCCCAGTTTCACCGGCTCGCCTTTTTGAGGACCGTAAACTTCGCGTTCGATGTCTTCAATCTTCGGCGTCGCATCGGCGGCAGCCGGACCGGGTTGTCCCTCTTCGGCCTCTATGCGTGGAGACGCAATGAATATGGCCGACAATACAAGGATTGATAAGGCAAAGAGAGCGCAAATCTTCATAGTTTCAGTCCTGCGGATAGACATAGACTTTCCCCTTTCATCAGTATGCAAAAGAGATACCGATAAGCGAGATTTCGGGAAGGAAATCGTATTGCCGTAACCCTAATTCCCGCAATGTGTTTCGGCGCGGCATTTCCGCCTGTTTCCGCCAGCATATCACTCTTGCGCGCAATTGTCCACAACGGCTACATCCCTGCACACATCATATACATTATCATACGAGCGGAGCGCCCTTTCTGACAGGGAAAATGCCGGCGTTCTCCGGTGTCTGAAGCCTCAAGACGATGCCGCCAAAAGCCGATTCTAAAATTAAGCAATGACTTTAATTGTCAGGCAGCGGACGGGATTGTTCTGTTTACATTCCGCCCGGGACAGGCGAAGTACGCAATGGCTAAAACGAAAATACTCTCTACTCCTGTAACGATTGCCTTGTTGTTCACTCTTGCTGCGGGAGCAGTCGTACTCTACGGCGCGTTCAGCAATGGCACGCCCTTCGCCATACTATGGTTCGCCGTCGTCATTGCCGCCTGTTGTCTCGCCCCGGGAATCGTTTTGTTGCGCGCGTGCGGTTTCAAAACAGGCGGCGCGAAGACATTCATCGCTGCAATTCCCGTAGGAATGGCTGCCACCGCGGCGGCTTATTACATCCTCGCCGCACTGGGCGTTCGGTGGGTCATCTTCCCGCTGATTGGCGCTGCCGCGGTCGCGTCAATCCGGATACTGATAGGCGAGTGGCGCGCGAGCGGAAAGAAACTTTCGATAAGACTCACCCGCCATCGCGTCATTTTCTTCGCACTGTGCGCGCTAATCACGCTCTGCCTCATACCGGCCATATTCACTTCGGGGCGGCATCACGCTGACGGGTTGCGCTTCTACGGCTATCATTCGATGGACAGCATCTGGCACCTGTCGCGCATCGGCGAGATATCCCACACCGTTCCGCCGCGCGAGCCTTTCGAGGCGGGCAGCCCGATGCGCTACCATGTGCTCTATCACACGGCCTTCCAGTGCATCGAATATGTCTCGGGCACAGGAACGCTCGACCTTTACTTCAGACTGATGCCGTGGTTTATGTCGCTGCTTTTCGCGTCGGTCCTGTATATTTCGATAAAGCAAATTACGAAAAAACCCGCCGTGGCGCTGTGGGCGATACTCTTTTTCTTTCTCGCGGGCGATATGGGCTTCCTGCTATACGCGCACAAGAGCGACGTGGCCGCCTTTACGCAACCCCTGGCACACGGAGACGCGGAAGGCGCCGTCGCGGGCGCGAACAGGTGGCTCGGCGAAATCGCCTCCGTCCGCTCGCGCAGCGAGATGTACCTCGGGATAAGCGTCTTTCAGGGAAACCACTTTGCTTACCTCTTCTGGAGCGAGACGACGCTCACGGCGTGGATACTTCTGTTCACGGGCATCTACTTCATAAGCCGCGCCGCAGCGGGCTCGACTCGCTGGCGCTCTCTCATACCGGCGGCGATATGCATCGGCGCGATGGTTCAGGCGAAAATACAACTGGGCGTCCTGGCGCTGGGCGTGCTCGGGGTGTGCGCCGTCCTCGCAATTGTATTCGCAAGGCGCGCGATTTACCTGAAGGCCTGGGCGCTGGCCGCGCTCGTCGCAGCGGTGTGTGTCGTGCCGTGGCTGGCGGCATTCGCGCACGAAGACCCGGCGCATCTGGATGGCGGCAGGACCATAAGCCGCCCGATGATAACGCTTACGGACGAGTACTTCCGCTCGCAAATACTGCGCAGCGTCGCGGTTTTGCCGGGAACGACCGCTTTGCGGAACATACAAAATTCCACCGCACCCGTGATGGCGCTGGGCTGGCTGCTGTTCATCGCGCTGATGCTCGGCGGCAAGGCAATCGGCCTGCCGGCGTTTCTGAAAAGCCTTTTCGCGCCGCGCAAAGAGACGCTGTTATTCTTCCTCGCCCTCTTTGCGCTTTCGGGGCTGTTGATTGGGCATTTCGCATTCCTCCTCGGCGAGCCGTCGTACAGCAGCCACTTCGTCACGGCGACCGGCGCGGTGTGTGTCTTCGCGGCGATGGGCGTGGCGTGGCTGTGGTCGCGCAGGAAGCCGCTCTTCCTGAAACTGGCGCCGACGGCGGTGCTTCTCGCGCTTGTGCTGCCGGTGCCGATTATGAAGATGGTTTCCGAGTTGCCGCACAACAATCTGTACGCGCGCGTTACACCGGAACAGTCCGACTTGTACGATGCCGCGGCAAGGCTGGCAGGGCCGGACGAAATCTTTGCGCGGAAATTCGAAAGCACGTTCGCGCTGTACCGCGAAGGCCGGGAAGAACCGGCGGCCACGACGGCGGGCGATACGTTCTTTTGCGCTTTCGCGCGCAGACGGCTTGCGACGATTCAGGAGAAGATTTTCGGAAGGAAGGAAGCCGAAATCCTCGCGGAACAACTCGCAAAGCACCCGAAGGGACGGCAGATGGTCAGGCTGTTCGAAACGAAAGACCCCGTGGAGGCCGGAGAAATCCTCCAGAAACTCGGAATAGATTTCATCGTCCTGAGAAACGGCGAGAACCTTAACTTCCCCCACGGCGGAATACTCCGCCCCGTCTATTCAAACGGGGCGGGGACGATATTGCGGGTGGTTGCGGAAAACCGGCAGATAGCCAAAGCGACTGATTAATTAATGGAACAGCATAACAAAAACACAGGCGAAAAAGGCGTAATCGCCAGAAAATCCTTTATGCTCTATGCCTCCAGCGCGGTAAACAGCGGCATACGCCTTGTAACGCTCGCGGTCGTGGCAAACGTGCTCGGTTCCGGGCCGCTGGGAATGATTGCCTTCGCGTATGCGTTCATCGGATTCTTTCAGTTCCTGTATCAGTTCGGCCTGGGCAAGGCCCACATACGGCGGCTTGCCGACGGCGAAGACCCGGGCAGGTGCGTCGGCGCGTACATTGTTGTGAAGTTCCTCCTCGTTGCGGTCACGACGCTGCTCGTTTTCGGAGCGTTCGGCTTTCGAGAGCGACTGGTTGATTCGACGGGTGGCATCGAATCGCAGATCTTTGTTCTGATTCTCGCGTCGGTCGTAATCGGCCATCTCTTCCGCTTCTCACTCGACACGTTCACGGCGCGCAAGGAAATCGCCCGCCGCGTCACGCTTGACACCGTTGAGAATCTTATCGAACTGCCGCTCATCCTTGCGATATTCTTCCTGGCGGGCGGCAAAAATGTCGTAGGTCTTGCGTGGGCACATCTGGCAAGCAAATGCGTGTGGGCCGCGGCTTCCATGATTTTGTTTGCTCGGGCGGCACGGCATGACGGATACGTCATCAGGCGACCGTCGCTCAGGCTGGTGCGCGGGTACATTTCTTTTTCGATTCCGCTGCTTTTAACGCTCGGTATGGCGACTCTGGCCGTGAATCTGGATATGGTTATGGTGCGCGAGTTCATAGGCAACGCCGCACTGGGCAACTATCACGTGGCGACGCGCGTGATGATGGCGGTGCTGGCCGTATCGGCGGCGATTATGACGCTGGTGCTTCCCACGACGTCGCGATATTTCGCGGACCGCGATGTGTCTGCGATGAAAGCGCTTCTGGCGAAATCGGAGCGATACATCAGCATGTTTACCACATTCGCCGCTATGGGAATGGTGGTTTTCGCCGAGGAAATCGTTCTGATATTCGGCGGCGATTTCTCGGTCATCGCTCCGCCCATTGTCAGGCTTTTCGGGATAGTGACTTTCTTCACCGCAATAAACCGCCCGTTTTCCTCCGTGCCTCTGGCGGTCAACCGGCCGTGGGTGACGATGAAGGTGAGCGCAACGCTGATGCTCGCAAACCTCGCGCTGAATCTTTTCTTTATGCCTTCGAGGGTACTGGGGGTAAGAACGCTCGGCCTGGGCGCGATGGGTTGCGCGCTCGGCACCGTTATTGTAACCACGGCGGGGTTCGCCTGGACGCGTGTCATTGCGAAGCGTCTGGCGGGGCTGGCAACATACCGAGGGATATTGAAGCACGTCTTCGCGGCGACCCTGACAGGGGGATTGTGCTTTCTCCTGAAACCGGCGCTTCTCACGGGCGGGCGCTGGGAAATGCTGCTGAAGGCCATAGCGATGGGGGTGGGCGCCCTGCCGGTGTATTGTCTGCTGCTGGCTTCTCTGGGGCAATTCCACCGCGACGACATAGCGGTATTTGTGTCGCTGTGGAATCCGCGCAAACTCAAAGGCGAGTTCGTCAAAGAACTGCTCGGACGCGGGGTACAGGAGGAACCCGGAATAGAGCAACCTTCGGACGCCGAAGATCCCGAGCGGAGTCGAGGGGCGGACCTTGTGCTGATTGACTACGCCCTGCCGGCGGAGACCCTCCCGAAAATCATCGAGAAACTTGAATCGCACGCCGACCCAACCGCAAGGATAGTTCTCTTCCGCTCGCATCCGCCATACAACATCTCCCCGCGATTGCATAACCTCAGGCTTTCCGAAGAATATCTTGAGAACGGGGATTACGGGGATATCGACGCCTTTTCCTTCGGCCTGGCCGAGCGGTGGCATCGTTTCAAAGGGACAGGCAGGGGGCGTCTGTTGAGCGCCGGAAGGTGCGTCGAATTCAAAATGGCCGAGAAGATTCTCCAGATTGTGAAGGACAAACTGATTCTCACGCGGATACACGCGGAGACGGCGGCGCGGAGTGTGGTGCTGTATTCCGGCTCGGCTGCGTTCCGGCGGGTCGCGCGCGGCTTCTATCGCGAAAAAGGCGCGACGCTTCACATTATCGAGTGCGGCAAAACAGGGAGTGAGCAGGAAAAGGGCATATACGGCGAACGCGAATGGAACGGAATATTAAGCAGCATCCCGGACCTTTTGGAGAGGATTGCCTTCATCCGCCCGCACACGGTCCCGGAAGCCGGGGACGGCTGGTGCGCGATACATGACGGTTCGCGGTTCAGGGATATTTTTGCACGCGCCGGCATCGACGTGGCCGACTATCGGGAATACCGGTCCGCTCTGCCGGGAAGGATGAAGAGATGGCGGCAGATGCTCCGGATGCTTGTCCCGCTTGCGCGCAACTATCTCTCCCCCTCGTGCGGACTCCGCGGCTGGAAGGCAAAATACCTGGGCCTCTGGTCGGGCCTGTCGTTGCAAAAGGATTTCGCGGCGCTGTTCAATTACAGGGGAAGGACTTCTGGCCGGAGATTAAGCCGCATTTCGACGACCTCTTCGAACAGCGCCTGCCGGAAATAGTCCGCCGGACGAACCGCCGCCGGGTCGTTTACCGCCTCCTCGGAGTCGGGGCGATTATCGTGAACGACGACGTGCAGTTGTCCAAGCGAATTGACATTGAGGCCGCGCGGGGAATCGGAGCCCGTTCTCTGCATGTTCAGCACGGCGTCTGCGGCGAGCCGAACGGTGAGAACATCATCAGCACCGATTTGATGGCCGTGTGGGGCGAAAAAGACAAACTCTGGTACGTTAACGCGGGCAATGCCGGGGAAAAAATTATCGTAACCGGAAACCCGAAGTTCGACATCGTGGCGCAGCGCCTGGCCCGGCCGCCCGCGGACTGGCGGGTCGAGCACTGTCCGAAGGCCGTGGTCTTTGCGACCCAGCCCGCGCCGAAGCATTCTTCATACGACACCGATGACGAGGAGGAGGTGCTGGCGGACGCGATAACGCGCGCGATGTCGCACTTCCCCGACAGGCGCCTTGTGATAAAACTCCACCCCAACCAGGGCGAACACGAATCGATGTACCGGGCGTACGCCGAGCGACACGGGCTGAAGAACTTCGAGATTCTGCGCAGGGTAGAACTGGGCAGGCTCCTGTGCAACTGCGAACTGTTCATCACCGAAAGCAGCACGGCAGCGATGGAGGCCGTGCTGTGGGATGTGCCGATAATGATAGTAAACCTCACGCGACGCCCGGATATCGTGCCCTATGTCCCTTCGGGTGTGGCGGCGGGAGTGTATGACGAGAAGAAAATCGCGCCGATGCTTCAGCATTTTTTCAACAATGACGAAATAATCAGGAGCCAGGCCGAAAACCGGCCTCGCTTTATTGCGGATTATCTTCACAGAATAGACGGAAATTCGACGAGAAGAGTATATGAACTTGTGGAAACGCTCGCGCTCGGGCAAGCGCCCGCGGCGGGTGCCGCTTTACAGATGACGGGGGCGAAGATATAATAACACGGCGTGTCCCGTAACCCTGTCGCTTTCTTTTAAATGATATCTCCTGTTTGAGAACCCCGGATATGTCGGACACGGCAAAAGTGTACGTTGCATTCCTGTGGCACCAGCACCAGCCCTACTACACCGACGATATCGCCGGAGAGACGAGTCTGCCGTGGGTGCGCCTGCACGGCGTAAAGGACTACATCGGGATGGCCAACATAGTCGAGCGCTGTCCGGAGATGAAGTTGACGATAAACCTGGTTCCCTCGCTGCTGAAGCAAATCCTCGCCCAGACCGAAGGCGGCCACGAGGACAACCATATGCGCCTCTCGCGCAAACCCGCCGACGCGGTGGACGACGAGGAGAAGGAGTTCATCCTCAGGCACTTCTTCCAGGCCAACCGTCAGCATATGATAGACACGCTGCCTCGCTACCGGGAACTGCTGCTCAAGCGCGATTCGGCTTTCAAAGGACACAAACCGCTGAAGCATTTCCGCCCGCAGGACATTCTCGATTTGCAACTCCTCGCAAACCTGACCTGGATACACCCGACCGAGACGAAAAAGGACCCCGCCCTCCTGGATATAACCAAAAAGGGCCGCGACTTCACCGAAGAAGAGAAGAAATACGTTCTGGACAAGCATATCCAATTACTCGCCGAAATCATTCCGGTGCACAAACGGCTGATGGAAGAGGGCCGGGTTGAACTGACCACAACGCCGTTTTACCACCCGATACTGCCGCTTATGGCCGATATGGAATCCGCGAAGCAATGTATGCCCGGCGTGCGCCTGCCGCTTACAATGACCGACAACCGGCAGTATGCCGGGATACACGTGAAGCGCGCCGTGGAATATCACGAAAAACTCTTCGGACGCAAACCGCGCGGAATGTGGCCGGCGGAAGGGTCGGTAAGCGCGGAGATAATCCCGATGCTCGCCGATGCGGGCATCGAATGGATAGCAACCGACGAAGAAATACTCGCCCACTCGATAAAGGAATACGTCCGCCGGGACGGTCGCGGCCACGTGCGGAACCCCGAGATGCTTTACAAGCCGTATGTTGCCGAGGCATCCGGCAAGCGGATGCACATCTTCTTCCGCGACCACTATCTGTCCGACCTCATCGGCTTTCACTATGGTGCGACCGAAGCGAACGCCGCGGTGGCGGATTTCGAGTCGCGACTCCGCAATATTGTTTCCTCGCACAAAGGGAATCCGCTCATTGTCAGCGTGATTCTCGACGGGGAAAACGCCTGGGAATACTATCCCAATCAGGCAATCGACTTTCTATCTATGCTTTACAGGCGCGTGTGCGAGATGGACGGCGTTATGCCCGTCACGTTCGCCGAATACCTTGACAGGAAGCCGCTTACGGGCGAGATAAAGAGCCTCTTTCCCGGCTCCTGGATAAACCATGACTTTTATATCTGGATAGGGCACCCGGAGGACGTGGAGGGCTGGGAACAGTTAAACCAGACAAAAGACTATCTTGACTCAAAGAAAACAGATGGAAAATACGATAAAGAGACTATTGAAAAGGCGGAGGAGGAACTGCTTATTGCACAGGGCAGCGACTGGTACTGGTGGTTCGGGGCCGACCATTCCTCGGCCAACGACAGGGAATTCGACCTGCTGTTCAGGACGCACCTGAAGAATGTTTACAGGCTGCTGGACGAAGAACCGCCCGGCAGACTGGACCTGCCGATAAAACAGTCGGTTTCCCGCGAGATACTCACGCAGCCGCGCACGATGCTGAGCGTAAAGATGGACGGACGCGTGTCCAGCTTCTTCGAATGGCTCGGCGCGGGGCACTACGCCTGCGAATCCGAGCACGGGGCGATGGATAAATCATCGAGCAACATACTTACGAACATTTACTACGGGTTCGATGAATCGAGGCTCTTCATCAGGATAGATGCGGCCTCGCCCCTGTCTGACCTGCTCGCCGAAGGACATCACATTCGGCTGAACTTCATCTATCCTGAAGAAGGCTGGATAGAAGTCGCCGACGGAGGCGAGGGACCCTGCGATATTACCGTTTCCGAAGGTTTTGCCTCCACCGGGGTCACTCCCGAGGCGGTGATTGACACGGTGCTGGAGATTGCAGTGCCGTTCGAAATGTTCAAACTGAAAGATGACAAGGCAGTCAACTTCTTCGTGGAACTCGTAAAAGACGGCAAGGTGTCGGAGAAGGCCCCCTCCGGCGCGCCCGTGAATGTGTGCGTGCCCACGGAAGAGTTCGACGCCACTATCTGGTAACAAGGCGCAGTCTATAGACCAAATGCGCCCATAACCCAATTAAAAGAAGGGAGCATTTCAGCAAATGCCGGAACTTCGTAAAGACCCTATAACCGGACGATGGATTATAATCGCTACCGAACGGGCAAAACGTCCCACCGATTTCATCACCGAGGACCAGCCGGTCAAGGCATCTTTCTGCCCGTTTTGCGAGGGCAATGAAGACAAAACCCCGCCCGAGATATTTTCCACCCGCGAAAAGAACACGCGTCCGAACACCAAGGGCTGGCGGGTGCGCGTCGTGCCCAACAAGTTCCCCGCGCTCCGCATCGAAGGCGGGCTGGACAAGCGCGGCGAGGGCATCTATGACAAGATGAACGGCATCGGCGCCCACGAGGTTATTATCGAGACACCCCGCCACGAGATATCGCTAACCGCCATCGACGACGACCACGTGCAGGAAATCATCAGGACCTATCGTGACAGGCTGCTCGATTTGAGAAAGGACTCGCGGTTCAGTTACGGAATGCTGTTCAAAAACGTCGGCGTGGCCGCCGGGGCTTCGCTTGAGCACACGCATTCGCAATTGATAGTTACGCCCACAATCCCGAAGGCCGTGCTGGAAGAAATGCGCGGCAGCGAGGCGTTCTATAATTACCGGGGACGATGCATATTCTGCGATATGATACAGCAGGAAATAGAAACCGAAGACAGAATGATATTCAATTTCAACAGATTCGTCGCCTTTCAGCCCTTTGCGCCGAGGTTCCCGTTCGAGACCTGGATACTGCCGAAGAAACACGACTCGAACTTTGAGCACCTGCAGGAACCCGACATCAGGGAACTGGCCACCATACTCAAGGGCCTGCTGTTGAAACTGGAGAAGGCGCTGGACTATCCGCCATACAACTACGTGCTGCATACAGGGCCCTTCGACAGAACGAATCTGACTTACTATCACTGGCACATTGAGATAATCCCGCGACTTACAAAAGTCGCAGGTTTCGAATGGGGAACGGATTTCTACATCAACCCGTGTCTCCCGAAAACGCCGCGCAGTTCCTGCGGGAGATAAAAAGCTGAGAATGGCCCCTCCGATTGAGCGTCAACTCGTCGCTTGCTCGACGGTCCACGTCGTATATGGTATCTCTCCATTCTAGTTAAGGAGAAACAATGAAAGTCGCTTTTTTGTCAAGTGAAGTTGCGCCCTTTTCCAAAACAGGCGGCCTGGCCGATGTGGCGGGCGCTCTGCCGAAACATCTGCAGAAAGCAGGCTGCGAAATTTCCGTCATAACTCCGTTCTACAGGGAAGTCGCAAAGAAACGCTTCGATATCATACCTACCGGCAGGACGGTAACGGTGAACGTCCGCAACGCAATCGTATCCGCGGAAATCCTCTCCGGCCGTCTGCCCGACTCCAATGTGCCGGTATTTTTCATCAAACAGGACAAATAT
>JBDRIB010000197.1:0-4526 GCA_043816375.1 Planctomycetota bacterium
CCGAGCAATGGAACGACTGGCACTGGCAGTTGCGGCACGTCGCGAAGGGACCCGACCAGGTTGAGCAACTTGTTTACTTGAGCAAAGAAGAACGGGAAAGCATAAGTATGGCTTGTCGCGCGCGAATACCGTTCGGCGTTACCCCGTACTACCTTGCCCTGATGGACAACGGCCCCGACCGCTCGGCGGACCACGCCGTCCGCGCCCAGGTACTGCCCGACCGCAACTATGTCGAGATTATGTCGGTGCACCGCGGCGAACGCGAACGCGCCTTCGACTTTATGCTGGAGCGCGATACCTCGCCGATCGAACTGATAACGCGCCGGTATGCGTCCATAGTCATATTCAAGCCGTATAATACCTGCCCGCAGATTTGCGTTTACTGTCAGCGCAACTGGGAAATCGATGACGTGCTCGACCACCGCGCCCTGGCCTCTTCCGAGAAGATAGATCGCGCCATCGAGTGGCTCGAGCGGCATCCGGCGATAACCGAGGTCCTGGTGACGGGCGGCGACCCCCTGGTGTTAAGTACCCACAAACTCAACGAAATGCTCGAAAGAATCGCGGCTATCGACCACATCCAGCGCATAAGAATCGGCAGTCGAACGCCCGTGACCCTGCCGATGCGAATCAACGACCACCTTGCCAACTCCCTGGCCGCTTTCCGCATTCCCGGGCGAAGGGAAATCGCCGTGGTGACGCACGTAGAGCACCCCTACGAGTTGACGCCGGAACTGGTGGGGGCGGTGGAGCAGTTCAAAAGGCGGGGCATAAGCGTGTACAACCAGATGGTGTTCACGTTCGAGAACTCCCGCCGCTTCGAGGCGGCGATGCTGCGAAGGCTGCTCAGGCTTGCGGGCGTGGACCCCTACTATACATTTAATATGAAGGGGAAGGAAGAGACCGAAAGATTCCGCGTGCCTATGGCGCGTCTGCTGCAGGAGCAGAAAGAGGAAGCGCGGCTTCTTTCAGGGCTCGACCGCACCGACGAGGCGGTCTATAACGTGCCGAGGCTCGGCAAGAATTATCTCCGGGCCGCGCAGCACCGGGACCTGATAGGAATTATGCCGGACGGCAGCAGGATGTACGAATTCCACCCGTGGGAAAAGAAGATGATGCTCCAGGAGACTTTTGTCATTCCCGACGTTCCGATATTGCCCTACCTTGAGAAACTCGAAGCCTGCGGCGAAGACCCCCGCGAGTACGAAAGCGTCTGGTATTACTTCTGACCCCCTGTGTTGCCTAAATGAAGAAGGGGGAGAGGTGGTATATCATCAGCGAGCCGTACATCACGACGATGAATATCGTCGCGATGCGCGCAAGCGTGAAGTTCTTGTGGATGATAAGGAAGAACAGCCCCGCCGCGGTTATCAGGTATTTCGCAACCGGCCACAGTATTCCCAGGTTATCCATCATCCAGGCAACCGCCGGATTTGCCTCCGTCGCGCCCTGTGAAAGATGATACGCCGTGAACGCCGCGTCCGCCCCGCAAAGCACCAAAATAACCGCGACCGCGACCCAGGCCTTCCTGCCGAATCTGTCAACGTAGTAGCGCCTTTTCGGGTCTTCGGTGCGGCGGTTCCAGCGCCGTCTGCCGATGAAAAGGAACCGGCTGAACATAGGAGTGGGGCGCTTCCGGCGGTCATTCGCCTCGCGACGCTCGGACGCCGATTCGGCGTTATTCTTCGTTGAATTCGTAGTCTGCCCTGCCGAATTTCGCATTTTCGTAGTCTCTCCAGGCCTGCTTAAGCCAGTGTTTAAGCCTCTTTCGCTTTTCTGCGGGTGCTTTCAGGAGCATAGCGCGCGAAAGCATCCGCACCCACCATAATCTTATCGGCAAAAGCAGCGTCCCGCTGTGCCTCCCGACGAGGAGCAACTGGTTGCGCGCCGCGTAATAAATCCGCCGCGCGCTCCACGCCCCGCCGAATGTCGCGGCGCCTTTGTGCAGAACCGCCGCCGAGGGACAGTAGATTACGCGCCAGCCCACCTCGCGTGCGCGCAGGCAGAGGTCTATCTCCTCGAAGTAGCAGAAATAATCTTCGTCCAGCAGACCCGTGTCTTCGAGCGTTTCGGTTCTTACGAGCATCGCCGCGCCGTGCACTGCGTCGCGCCTGACTGCGGAGGCCGCTTCGTTTCTGTCCTTCGCGCCGAAGCCTGTCTGTTTGATGCGCCCCGTGCACATACAGACGCTGACGCCTTCGGACTCGATGCGCGAGGTATCGTCCGCGCGAAGCACCTTCGCGCCCACGATGCCCGCCCTGTCCGTTTTCTCGGCGCACGAGACAAGATTCGCAACGGTATCCGGCCGGACGGTCGCATCGTTGTTCAGGAGGAAGATGTATTTCGCGCCTTCCTTTATCGCCGCTTCCGCCGCTGCGTTAACGCCCCCCGCAAAACCCATATTTTCGGGGAGTTTCAGCATTCGCGTTCCGGGAAAGCGCCCGGATATTTTCGCCGCGGAACCGTCGGTTGAACCGTTATCGACAACGACGGGAATCGCGTCGGAGCAGGTCGATTTCTCAAGAGATTCAAGGCAGGCGATCGTATCGGGCGCGTTGTTCCAGTTGACTATTATGATGTGAACCAGTGGGCCGCTCATATTATTGCTCTTTGCATTGTTAATGATGCCCGTGTTCATCTTGCGGTGACATTTGTCCGCCTCAGGCGGAGTCACCAATCTATGAATCTCGGCGCCGCGGACTGTTACCGGAGCATCCCAGGACCGGTTCTATTCTACGAATGCAAAAGGATGACAGTCACCAATCTACGAGTCTCGGTCGCAGCGCTCCCTCGACTCCGTAATTGGTGACAGTCACCTTTTGCGTTGTAAATAGAACCGGTCCGCCGTAATTAGTGACAGTCACCTTTCGTGTTCCATTGGCAAGACAATCAACAATAGCCAGCCCCGCTTATAGTTGATAGTTGTGCCGGTTTGCGATAAGGATGCCTTCGGAAAAGAGCCCCAGCATCTGGCATTCGCGGCAGCATTTTCTCAGTTTGCCGGTGAAGAATTCCTTGCGCAGTTGCTGGTATCTCTCTCCGTTCCATATCGAATCCAGCGATTTCTCGTTCAGGTTGCCCATATATGTTTCCGTCAGTCCCCGACAGCAGGGATAGACAGAGCCGTCCGGCTTGATTTTCAGGTAGGTTCTCAGCGGGTGGCAGAACTCCGGGTATCGAGCGAGGTCGGGACCCATCAGGTAGTCCAGTTTGCATATCCTGAATTTTTTACTGGCAAACAGAAAGGCTCTCGGCTTGCCCACCTGCAGGTGCAGGTTCAACTCCCGGCGTTTTGCGGCCTCAATTGCGCGGTTGATTTCCCGTTCGAATTTTTCTTTCGGCGCGTTGGTGATTACGTCCCATTTCTCGATTCCGGGACAGGACTGATTAAGCAGCAGCATCAGAACCGAGTTTACGCCGAGGTCTGCCACGAAGTCGATGTATTCGGCCAGGGTTTCGTAGTTCGGCGTCATCACGACCATATTGGCCGTTACCTCGATATTGTCCGCCGCGGCCAGTTTGCAGGCCTCGCGGATGTTCTCGACGACGGTTTCGAATTTTGCCCCTGCGCGAATCTCTTCGTACGTTTCCTTTTCGTGCGAGTCGAAGGACACCTGCAGGCGGCCCAGGTTTTTCCGCACTATCTTGTATTTTTCCGGTTTCAACAGCGTTCCGTTCGTGATGAAGCAGAACTGTACGTCGTATTCGTCGCACAGTTCTGCGAGGAGTTCGATATTTCCCAGCAGAGGTTCGCTGTCGCTCGAAGGAAAAAGCACGCTGGCATGGGGGAAGACCTGCTCGCATATTGCGCGGGTTTCTTTTTCGCCGATTTCCAACTCCTTCGGCCTGGAGCCCGGAGAGCACATCTTGCAATGCAGGTTGCATCTGGTGTTTGTGCTGAATTCTATGTGCCAGGGCCTGCTTTCCCATACCAGTCTTTGTTCGCTGATATCCTGAATCTGCAGTATGTGGTTTTCGCGCTCCATCTCCCACTTTTTAAGGCGCTCTTGCACGAGCAGGTGCGCTTCGGTCGGCCAGATATACCAGGGCTGGTCCGTCACAATATCTTCCGGGTGTTGTATCGCAAGCAGGTAGTCGTATGTGCGGCGCAGCATCTGCGCGCGCATTTCGAGCCGGCTTTCGTCCGGCTTATCGCCTTCCAGGGGCAGGAAATTCGTATCCAGGCGTATTGTCATATCGTCGATTCCGTATTCCTGCAGTTTCAGGTAAACGACCGAATTGGAACAAAGGAAGAAATCGACCCGCGCAAGCAGGCGCACCGCGGCCATGCGCTGCTCCTCGATACGCGCCGTCGCCGCGCTGTCGCTGAAGCGGGACTTGAACGCCGCGGCGGTATTGTTGCGGCATATGCCGAGAAACGCCTTCCCGGCGGCCCGTCCTTCCGGAAGGGACTTCTTGAAAAGCCGCGCTCCGCGCAGGCCATTCTCAAGCGCCTCAATGCGGAAGGCGAAACAGTTTGCCTCGTCGTAAGCGTGCGCGTCGCGGCAGAATGTCCGGTCGCATTC
>JBDRIB010000198.1:0-3838 GCA_043816375.1 Planctomycetota bacterium
GGTCTGTCAGCATTTTGAAGCCGACATACGGCGAGGCGGCCGCGAGGCCAAGTCCATACGCTATGTTCAGAGCAATCGACAATCCGGAGATTCTCCTTCAGGTGACGGCATGCAAATAAACCGCTAAGGCGCAGAGAGCGCGAGAAGAACTGGAAGTACGTAAGCGTTCACAGCAAATTCGACAACAATGGCGATTTTGATTTTGGAGTCTTTATTTATAAGAATAATTCCTGCCTCTGCGTTCTCTGCGTCTCCGCGGTCTGAAGGCTTCAGGACGTTTTCCCGCAGCATTTCTTGTATTTTTTGCCGCTGCCGCAGGGGCAGGGCTCGTTGCGGCCGACTTTCTTCTTCGCGACGATAGGTTTCGCCTTTACCGTGGCCTGACTGGCGGCGATGCCCGCGGCCATCTGCTGGTGCACGGCCGAGTCCATATCGAATGCCGCGTGTTCCCCCATGCCGCCTGCGAAGTGGCTGCGCACGCTTTCCTGCTCGGAGATTGTCATCCGGAACATCAGAGTCGTGACGTTCTCCTTTATCGAGTCCATCATATCTTCGAACATCTTCGAACCTTCTATCTTGTAAACCACCTTCGGGTCCTTCTGCGCGTAGCCTTCCCACGAAACGGCGCCGCGCAGGTAGTCCATCGCGTAGAGGTGGTCTTTCCATTTCGAGTCTATCGTGTCGAGCAGGACAAACCGCTCTATCTTGCGCATCCTCTCATCGCCCTCGGCGGCCTCGCGCTCCTCGTAGGCGCGCTCCATCCTCTCGACCAGGTACTTCTCAATCTTCTCAACGGGCATCCGCCGCAGTTCATCCGTATCCAGTCTGACCCTGAACGTCGTGTAGAACCACTCGGCCAGGCCCTCATAGTCCCACGCGTTCTTGTCCGTCCCTTCCGGCAGGAACAGGAAGTCGATGGTGTAGTAGATGCGCTCGCGAATCATGTCGAGCACGGTCTTTTTCAGGTCTTCACCTTCGAGTATCTGGCGGCGGATTGCGTAGATGGTCTTGCGCTGCTTGTCCATCACCTCGTCATATTCGAGCAGGTTTTTGCGTATGGCAAAGTTGTGGGTTTCCACGCGTTTTTGCGCCCGCGCTATCTGGCGCGTGACCATCGGCGAGGTGATGTCCTGGCCGTCGCGCATTCCGAGCCGCTGCATCCAGCTCTTGACCCATTCGCCGCCGAAACGCCGCATCAGCGGGTCTTCGAGCGCGACAAAGAATTTCGACGAGCCGGGGTCGCCCTGCCTGGCGCAACGCCCGCGCAACTGGTTGTCTATGCGGCGGGCGTCGTGCCTCTCGGTGCCGATGACTGCAAGGCCGCCCGCCTCCGCAAGACCCTCGCCCAGTTTTATGTCGGTGCCGCGTCCGGCCATATTCGTCGCCACGGTTACCGCGCCGCGCTGGCCGGCCTGTGCGATGATGGCCGCCTCGCGCTCGTGATTCTTGGCGTTGAGCACTTCGTGGTCGATGCCGCGGTTGGTGAGCATCTTGTCTATGCGTTCGTTGTTTTCTATGGAGGTCGTACCGACGAGGATGGGCCTGCCGGTTTCGTTGATACGCTCTATTTCATCAACGATAGCGCCGAACTTCTCCTTATCGGTGCAGTAAACGACGTCGGCCGAGTCGTCCCGGATGCACGGCTCGTTCGTGGGAATGGCGATGGATTCCATATGGTAGATGCGGTCGAACTCCTCCGCCTCGGTCATTGCAGTACCGGTCATTCCGGAGAGTTTCTTGTACATCCGGAAGAAATTCTGGATTGTGATCGTCGCAAGCGTCTGGTTCTCGCCCTCTATCTTGATTCCTTCCTTTGCCTCGACCGCCTGGTGCAGGCCGTCGGACCAGCGGCGGCCGGGCATAAGGCGTCCGGTGAATTCATCGACGATGATTACCTTGCCGTCCTTCTGGATGTATTCGACTTCCCTTTTGTAGAGGTTGTGAGCCCTGAGCGCGTTGTCGATGAAATGCGGCCAGTCCATATTGGTGCCCGTGTAAAACGAATCGACGCCGACAATTTCCTCCGCCTTTGTGATTCCTTCTTCGGTCAGGACGACCTGGTGTTCCTTCTCCTTCACCTCGAAGTGCTTGCCTTGCTTGAGCCTTCGTGCGACCTTGTCGGCGGTGTAGTATTTGTCGGTCGTCTCGAAACTGGGTCCGGAGATGATGAGCGGCGTGCGGGCCTCGTCGATGAGGACGCTGTCAACCTCGTCAACTATCGCGTAATCGAGCGGTCCCTGCGCCTGGTTTTCCTTGCGGACCTTCATATTGTCGCGCAGGTAATCGAAGCCGAACTCGGTATTGGTGCCGTATGTGATGTCGCAGGCGTATGCCTCTTTCCTTTCGGGCGGGTCCATATGCGCCTGAATCACGCCGACGCTCAATCCGAGCGCCTCGTAGGTGGGTCCCATCCATAGCCTGTCGCGCCGGGCCAGGTAGTCGTTCACCGTGACAAGGTGCGACCTTCCGGCGAGCGCGTTAAGATACAGCGGCATCGTGGCGACCAGGGTCTTGCCTTCGCCCGTCGCCATTTCAGTGGTTTTGCCCTGGTGCAGCACGATGGCGCCGAGGACCTGCACGTCGAAAGCGCGCATATGTTCAGGCGTGTTGCGGCGCGCGCTCTCGCGCACACACGCGAAGGCATCGACAAGGATGTCCTCCAGGCCCTCCCCGTCGGCGATTCGGTTGCGGAATTCTTCCGTCTTTTTCAGGAGTTGCGCGTCGGAAAGTTTCCTGATTTCCGGCTCCAGTTCATTCACCTGCCCGACTATGGGCATAAGCGCATCCAGCACGCGCTGGTTATGCGAACCGAAGACGCGCAGCATTCCCCTTTGCAATGTATCTTTAATCCTGTGTATCAACGCAGGCTCCGCCTGATATTGGCAAAAAAGCAAATTTCTATTGTAACCGTTACTGCAATTTCCGGCAAGCAGATAAGAGACGAACACCGGGGGGCGGAACAAAGGCAACGGGAACGGTTCTAATTACGACGCAAAAGGTGACTGTCACCTTTTGCAATGCGAAAGTTGGTGCGTAGATTAGAACCGTTTCTCAGATGAGCATATTGCACATAAACCGAAAATCGCCTCAATAGGGACAGTCCCTATATAGATTTGTTGATATATATAGACTTACATTTCGCGAATAGGGACAGTCCCTATTCAAAGCCACTGGTTTGTGCGGAGGATTTGGGCGGATTTACGCATAAGGAATGACCCTCAAGCCGGGCATTTGCATCTCCTCAAAACTGATACCCCTAAATAAGGCCCCAATAGGGACAGTCCCTATATAGATACAGTCCCTATATAGATTTGTTGATATATATAGAGTTACATTTCGCAAATAGGGACAGTCCCTATTTATCCAGCGGAGGGGAAAATACCTGAAAACTGAGGGACTTGAATCGGACTTGTATCAGGGAAATGTCCTGCGCCTCGTGTTCGCAGCGGACGAGATTAGCGCCAGTCTCCTTGCTTGTATTGCTCCTGCCTTGTGAAAACAATTGTTCCGTTGCTGTCCGTGTAGAGCGCCAGACCGTGTCCCTCTCTGGCGCTTTCAAATACAAATTTTACAATGGCAGCCTTTTTCATCTCGGAATACGTCTTCTCGAACTCTTCCGAGCCTTGCGGCACCGCCCTGTCATCGGTTGCCGCGTCGTACCGTTTGGTACAAGTAGGATCTCCCAGTGTCAAAAACGCTTCTCTTATATTTTCACCCGTGAATCGCGAGTCCGTCACAAAACTTCTATATGTTTCCAACTTGCTCCTATCCACCACTGACTTGCGAGCGTGTATGGTTTCAGGCTTTTCTTCGATTGTGATTTCCTTTTGAATCCTCC
>JBDRIB010000199.1:0-17484 GCA_043816375.1 Planctomycetota bacterium
AAAAAGAGCATCACACGATGAAGAATGACCAGTTACCCGGGCACATTGCCATCATTATGGACGGCAACGGCCGCTGGGCGCGGGAGCGCGGACTGTCGCGCAATCGCGGCCACAGGGCCGGCGCGGAGTCGGTGCGCGAAATCACCCGCGAATGCTCGAAACTGGGAGTCGGGCGGCTGACGCTGTACGCCTTTTCCACGGAAAACTGGCGCCGTCCGAAGATCGAGGTAAACTTCCTGATGAGCCTGCTCAAGCGCTTTCTGGTCAAAGAGCGCAAGGAGATTATGGACAATAATATCCGGTTTGCCGCGATAGGCCGCCTGGGCGAATTGCCGGCCGGAGTGCGGAAGGAGTTGAAACGCACCGCCGAGATGAGCAGGGAGAACACGGGTATGACGCTCTGCCTGGCGCTGAATTACGGCGGCAGGCAGGAGATTGCGGACGCCGCGCAACGTCTCGCAAAGGACGTGGCCGACGGCAGGCTGACGGCAGGCGCGGTCGATGAGAATATATTTGCCTCGTATCTTTACGACCCCGATATGCCGGAGCCGGATTTGGTGATTCGTACATCCGGCGAGATGCGCGTGAGCAACTTTCTTTTGTGGCAAATCTCGTACTCGGAGATATACAGCACGCAGGTATTGTGGCCCGACTTTCGCAGGGAAGAACTGGCGAAGGCGCTGAGGGAATACGCGCGACGCGAAAGGCGCTTCGGCGCGCTGTCTGAAACCGAAAACCGCGGGGGAAAAGCGAAAAAGTAATGCTTCACCTGACCAAGAGACTCCTGGTAGGCGGCATACTCCTGACGATATGCTTTACGCTGTTCTGTCTGGACTATGTCTTCAAGACGTTTTATCTCTATTACGTGATGACGGCCTTCCTGATAGGCGCGGGCCTGGTGGAGTTTTACGGCCTGGTAGAGAGGCGCGGCATCCGGCCGCACAAGTATCTGGGCGTTGTCTGCGGGACGGTGCTCGCCGTATCAAGCAAGGAGTTGTGGAGGGCATTGCTCGGACTGCCTCTCATCAGCGCGCACAGGATTGCGAACATCGTGTCGTTGCTGGCGGTCAGCGCGGTAATTGTGAGCGTTTTCATACAGCAGATTCTGAAACGAAGCAACAACGACGCCTTCACCGACATTGCGGCCACTTTCTTCGGCGTGATATACATAGGGTTTCTGGGAAGTTTCTTCGTCAAGATAAGGCACCTTTACGACGGACGGCCCTTCGCCGATTTCCATTACGAGTTGGGCAACTTCCTTTTCATACTCCTTGTCCTGTTCGCCTGCAAGGGAGCGGACGTTGCCGCATACCTTGTAGGCCGGAAGTTCGGCAGGCACCCGCTGATTCCGGAAATCAGTCCGAAAAAGACGGTCGAGGGCGGGCTGGCGGCCCTGGCCTTCGGTGTGTTGCTGGGGCTTGTCTGGGGCGTTATCTTCGCGCCCTGGTTGCACTTCAAGTGGTTTTATGGTATGATTTTTGGAGTGGTTCTGGCGGGGGCGGGCCTTGCCGGAGACCTTGCCGAGTCGCTGACCAAGCGCAAACTGGCGGTCAAAGACGCGGCAAATTATATTCCTACCTTCGGCGGGGTGCTCGACTTGATAGACGCGCCCCTGTTTGCGGCGCCCGCCGTCTATTATGCGTGGGTTCTGATTGACACGCTGCGGTACAGGGCGATATGAGAGGCGCGGGCGGACAGACGGCGACGGTCGCCTCTGCATCGTTTTTGATTTGACTGTCCGGGGCTGATTTTTTTGGAACACATTATACAACTGGGCGATCCTGAAGAGGCGCGCGTTCTTTTTGGCGCGCGCGATGTGTTTCTGAAGATGATAAGAGACGCCTGCAGCGTAAGCATAGTCGCGCGCAACGGGCTGGTCAAGATTGAAGGGAACGAGGGAAACGCCGCGCGCGCCGGCGAGATATTTAACCGTCTGCTCGAAGTGATAAGGCGTACCGGGAAACTGTACAAATCCGAGGTCATTGACGTGGTTTACGGCCAGCCCGGCGGGGAGGGAAAGACTCCCGCCGCCGGCGCGCCCCGGGGCGTCACTCCCCGAACCGAGGGCCAGGCCCGCTACATCGAAGCGATAAGAAGCCACGACATAGTCTTCAGCATCGGCCCCGCCGGAACCGGCAAGACTTTCCTCGCGGTGGCAATGGCGGTGGAGGCGCTACGCAAGGGCAGCGTGCGCAAGATAGTCCTCGTCCGCCCCGTTGTTGAGGCCGGAGAGAGTCTTGGCTTCCTGCCGGGCGACGTGCTGGCCAAGGTCAACCCGTATATGAGGCCGCTCTACGATGCCCTGAGCGAAACGATAGAGTTCAACCAGATAAGAAAGTATGTCGAGCGCGACCTCATAGAGATAGCCCCCCTCGCCTATATGCGCGGACGCACGCTGAACGACTCGTTTGTAATCCTCGACGAGGCACAGAACACGTCCGTTGACCAGATGAAGATGTTTCTCACGCGGATGGGCGTACATTCCAAATTCGTTATAACGGGCGACATCACTCAGATTGATTTGCCCAATCCGCACAGGTCGGGTCTCGTGTTGATACAGAAAGTGCTCGATGGGGTCAAGGGGATAGAATTCTTCTACCTAACCGGCAAAGACATCGTCAGGCATCGCCTGGTTCAGGATATCGTAGATGCCTACGAACGCTGGAATGTTCGACTGTCCGATAAAGATAAGCCGAAAAAACCCTGATGACCGGAAAGTCACAAAAAAAACCCGCCAGACCCGCCGCCCCTCCGGCCAAACTGCCGGACAAGGCGGGCGGAAGACCTCACAGGAGGCGCACCTTCCTTATATGCGCCATCGCCGCGGGACTTTACATCTCCTTTGTGGCAATCATCGTCCTGGGGCGGCCCGGTCTCGGCCTGAGACCGGGAGACCTGGCGATGCAGGACTACGTAGCCCGTGTGGATTTCGAAGTGATTGACCACGACCGAACCGATTACCTGCGCCAGAAGGCATACGAGAGCACTCCCGAAGTTTATCACCCCGTCGAAGCCGGCCGCCAGCGCCTCGACGCCCTGCCGGGAGAACTGGCCGGAATTCTCCGCGACATTTACAAGGAGGGCGAGAACGCCCGGGTCCTCTCTTCCCTCAGCGAGGGCGACAGGAAGTTCCTCGCGGGTTTTGTACGTCGGTTGGACGCTTCGAACGAGGATTGGGCTTCCGACCTCGCCGCCCGGATGCTGCCGCTGTCCGGAACGGAGTTGCTTGACAGCGGGGATTACAAGAGGCTTGAGGAAGGTCCGGGGGAAATTACTATTCCGGGAAGGGCCGACCCGCCGGCTCTGAATGATATTGTGAACATATCGCACCTGCACGAGTTTGCGCGCGGGCGAATCGCAGGTGCGCTTGAAGGGACCGCCGACGGCGAAACCGCCGCCGGGCTGCTTGCAGGAATTCTGAAGCCGAAAGAAAAGGCCTCTCCCACCCTTAGTTTTTCGGAAGGCGAGACGAAGCGGGACCGCCGGGACGCCGCAGAAGCGGTTCCCTGGAAGGTGCGCTCCATATCGGCCGGCCAGATAATACTGCGCCGCGGCCAGGAAGCCGACGATTCCCATATCTATATTCTGCAAAAGGAAATCAGCGCCTACCGGAAGAGCGTGCCGGTTGAGGTGAAGGCGCGTAACCTGGTCGGCACCGCGCTCGTGCTGCTGGTCGTTTTCGCGCTCGGGGGGGTATATCTGGCAAAGTATGAGCCGCGCGTGCTCAAATCCGAGATGCGGTTTTTTATCCTGGGAGTACTGCTTATTGTCGTGCTGGGCGCGGCCAAAATCATCGCGCTCAGGGGCTGGCAGTTGTACCTGATACCGATTTCGTTCGCCTCGATGGTGCTGGCCATAGCATACAATCCGCGGACCTCCATAGGGGTGACCTGGATGCTCGCCATAGTTATCGCGTTTATGGTCGGCGGACACAGCGACCTGTGGTCGGGCGCGACGGGAGGCATCGACCTGTTGATATACCTGATGGCGGGCGCGGCCGTGGGCGCGTTCGGCTCTTCTCGCATACGGAGAAGGTCCAGACTTATCAAGGTCGGGCTGTATGTCGGCATCGCTTACGGTCTTGTGGTATGGAGTACCGGGCTTGTGGGGGGTGCGAGCCTCGACGCGATGGTGGTTAACTCTCTGCTGGGTCTGGGCAACGGGCTTACCGTGGGATTCCTGATATCGGGCATATTGCCTTTCATCGACTACTGGTTCAATATCGTAACCGACATAAGCCTGCTGGAACTTTCAGACCAGAACCATCCGCTCCTCAAGAGGCTTATCTTCGACGCCCCGGGCACATATCACCACAGCCTGGTGGTCGGCAATCTTGCCGAAGAGGCCGCCGCCTCAATAGGGGCCAACGCGCTGCTGGCCCGCGTGGGAAGTTATTTCCACGATATAGGCAAACTGCGCCGCCCCGAGTATTTCATAGAGAACGAGGCGGTGCCCGGAACGAAACACTCGCGCCTTACCACGCCGATGAGCACGGCGATAATCCTGGCGCACACGCGCGACGGAGTGGAACTTGCCAGACAGTACAACCTGCCCAACAAGATTAAATCCATAGTCCAGCGCCACCACGGAACCTCGATACTGGAGTATTTCTACAACGAGGCGCTGCGCGAGTTCGGCGGCAAGGGACAGGTGGACGAGGCTTCTTTCAGATACCCCGGCCCAAGGCCCGACACGAAAGAATCCGGCGTGGTCCTTCTGGCGGACGCCTGCGAGGCGGCTTCGCGCGCGCTTGTGAATCCGAGCGTCTCGAAACTTGAAGAGCTGGTCGACGGCCTGATATCGAAAAAAATAGCCGACGGCCAGTTAAACGAAACGGGACTTACGCTGACGGACCTCGCCCGCTGCAAGGAAAGTTTTGTCAGGGTGCTCAGTTCGCGATTTCACACCCGCGTCAAATATCCCGGGCCTTCTCCCGCAGGCAAGGAAGGACAGACGGGAATCCTGAAGCAGGAGACGGTCTTCTACACGCGCCGCCGTCCGGAGGCGTAGTCGCACACAATTCAAGATCGTCAGGTAAGGGGTCTGACCCCTTTAGTTGACGATCTTGTCCGTCCCGGGCTTATTGGGAGTGTCCGAAGCCGTGATATATCTGACAAACCTGCAGAATCTCGTCCGCATTCCGGCGAAATTTCTCACCCGCGCCGCGAAGCGGGTCGCGCGCGAGCAACGCTTGCGCGGAGACATAAGTATTGTCTTTGTCGATAACAGGACGATACGTCGTCTGAACCGGCGGCACCTCGACCGTGACCGCGTAACCGATGTGATAAGTTTTCCGCTCGGGGACGAGGTTAATCCATACGACAAAACGGCTGGAGAGATTGTCGTCTCCGCGCAAAAAGCGCAGCAGGAGGCGAAAAGGCGCAATCTCCCCGTGCGCCGCGAACTGTTGCTGTATGTCGTGCACGGTCTGCTGCACCTGTGCGGATACGATGACGATACGCCCGAACGCAGGAGAAAAATGCGCCTGCGCGAAAATTTTTTTCTGGATGCATTTCTCTCATAATTCCAACCCTCCCCGCCCCCGGAATCAACGTAACCTGTTTCGCTAAAGAAACTCATCCCGCCTTCCGATAAATCTATCGATTCCATCGATTATCGAATAATCGATTATTGATTGATTGATTTTAAGTTAGGCGGGTTATGCTTTGTCCATCGCTTGCGCAACTTTTCTGAGAAATAAGCGCGCAAAGACAGTATATCTGTTTCGGGGCGAGTCCCCGGCTGGACAATCCTCGGGCTTGTTGAAGCCGCACGGGGAAAAACGGGAGGTCGTCTTGCCTGGACGCGGGAAAATCCTGACTTTGTTGCTTATGGCGGGTATTGTCCTGTCACTTGCCGGAGCGGGCTGCAAGATAAAGGGCGAGCGGCTGCCGCTGGACACCCGCTGTACACCCATCGAACCCGGTGCAGTCGCGGCCGACTTCACTCCATCTCACAAACCATACATCGAGATATCATACAGGATAGGCAGTCTTGATACGATTGAACTCGCGGTCGCGGAGCATCCGGAATTTTACGGTCTGTTGCAGGTTAACAGCGACGGGACCATCGTCCTGCCGACGCTGGAAGAAAGAGTTCACATCGCGGGCCTGAATATGTCGCAGGCGGAGGCTCGAATCTGGGACGTCATCTCGCCGTACGTTGTCGGCAAGCCCCCCTTGAAAGTCTGCGTGAAACGTTCCCGCAGCAGGTTCTTCATTGCGCTCGGGGCGGTCCGCTACACGGGCAGATACTTTATGGGGCTGGAGGACGTCACGGTACGCGACGCGCTGCTCGCGGTCAACCTCTGGAAACGCGGCGCAAAGCAGGACACGGTTTATGTCATTACTCCGGATACGGAGGGGAAACCGACGTACGTCGTGGTCAACGGAGGCGAAATAGTAATGGGCAACCTGAGCGAGAATATCGTGCTCAGGCCGGGGGACATAGTCTATGTTCCGACGACCCTCTACTTCAAGATAAACCGGGTCATCGACGAAATACTCTGGCAGGCCGGCAGGGTACAGGATGTCGAAACCGACACATTAAAATACGGGCGCTCGGTTGGCCGTGAAGGTTACGGCAGTCTGCCTTCAGAAGACTGAGCAGGCGATTTTCCGCCCGACGGCGGAGGAGTTTCCGCCGGGGCAAGAGGTAACGTTTGCAGTGCAGGGCTCATCGATAAAATCTACGTTTCGCGATTACATAAGGATAATCTTTCAGCGCAAGAAGTATATCCTTGTGCCCGCAATCGGCATAACGGCGTGTTTCGCCATATATGCGTTCTTCGTCGCCGATGAGGTTTACACGACGAGCAACTACATTGTCGTGCTCGACAGCAAGACGAACAAACCCATCATCGAGAATCTGACCACGACGTCGGACCTCGGCAAGCGCGTCGCCCGCAGCGTATCGCACGTGATGAGTCGAAGCGGAACCTTCGATATCATTGCGGGCATCGACTACCTGGCCTCGAATTTTCCCAATTCCGAGGATATCCAGAGCAGGCGGCTGAAGGTCCTGCAGGAAAAGCAGACCATCCTCCAGTTCCGGATGGCCGAGATAAGCAAAAAACTGCGTAATCTGAGCGACCGGCTGACCGAAGAGGAAGACCCCTACGAGCGGCGCAACATTACCTCGCATACGCGGCAACTTATCAGCACCCGCTCCGTGCTTGACTCACAGTGCGGTGTACTTGAGGAAAGGATTCGCGCCACCAGCGCAACCGTCAAGAGAATCGCGCTGATTAAAGAGAAATACGCCATACTGGCTGCTTCATACAAGACCGACCCCTCAAACGAGACACTGCGCGCGGAATACGAAGGGCAAAAATCGCAACGCGATGCCGCGGAGCGGCGCCTTGCTTCCTTTATCCGGGATTTCCAGAGCAGCCTGGCACTGAAGATAGTCGGCAACAGCGTTACCGCCTCGTTCGAATCCACCGACTCTCAACTCTGCAAGGACGTCGTGGACGAGACCCTGTTCAGGGTGGAGTTGGAGAATATACACCTGAAACGCCAGGAAATCCTTACGACGGAAGAAATCCTGGATGAAAAAATAAAAGAATACGAACAGCGCGTGGCCGAGAAGGAACTGGACCTGAAGCAATACCAGCGTCTCCACCTCTTGAACATATCGCCCGGCGTAATCAACTCGGAAGCGTTCTACGAAGAACTGGTAAGGGCCGGGACGATTATCCCCGCCGGCACACCCCCTTCCGCGGTTCTTGCCCGCGTCAAGACGTTGTATGAGCAAAAAGCCGAGACAGAGCAAAATCTGGACAAACTGCGCGCCGAGCGCGACGATCTTGCCTTGCAGTTGGAGCAGGCTCCTGAGTTTGTGGAAAACACTGTGCTGCAAGACCAGCCCGAGCGCATCGATGCGATAAGGGAAAAAATGGGGAACCTGGAAATCGAGCGCGCGAAAATGCTTGAGACGATGACCGAAAAGCATCCGCACGTTGCGGCCATCGACAAGCACATACAGAACCTGAAAGGGATGCTGCGCAACTCGTCAAAACTCGAAACAAGCCACATTGAACGCGTACGCAACCCTCTGCACGAGGACCTCCAGTCAAGGCTCAGCCGTGTGCGGGTGGAACTGTCCGGAGAACAGCGGCGGCATGACTCCATCGTCAATATGTTCGATTATTACTATGAAGAGGCCAAACAGGTACCGGAAATCGTTATCAGACACTCGAAATTGCTGGGGGAACTCCACGAAGACAGCACAATGCTCAAAAACCTCCGCAATCGCAAGAAAGGCGCTTCAATCACCAAGGCGCTCGAAGTAGACAGCCAGCGCGGAACCCGCTTTGAAAAACGCGACCCGACGCTGGTGCCGCTTGCACCGCACAAACCCAACAGGCGTATTCTAATGCTGCTCGGTCTGATACTCGGCATGGCAGGCGCCGCGGTCACGCTGTTCTTCGTCGAATACGCGGACCGCTCGATACGAGGCATCAATGATGTAAAGCGTCATCTGGGACTGCCTCTGCTTGGCACGATTCCCTTCTTCTTCAAACGCAACGGCGCGGCACACGTCAGAGAAGGATTGACCCCCCGTGCGGCGCTCGTTTCCCTGGCCACCGTTACAATAGCCGTCGCACTGGTTGCGGCATTTGCATTTGACGGGGAGGTCAGCGGCTATGTCAACGCGGCCGTCGGCAGAACCGCCCGCAGCGATTCACGCCTTCCACACGAGGTCTTTCCCGGCGAAAGCCATATGGCGTTCGACCCGTCGCCGCAGGCATCCCGGGACGAAAGACCGACAGGCGTCCTGTCCGGGGGCGCGCCCGCGCTTGAAATCGTGCCCGGCGTCTTCGCCGCCGATGAGGGCACGGACACACGCAGCAATACAGAATCGAAAAACAGCAATGACAAAAGTAATGCACAACGACAACCTTGACAAACTTACAGGCATTGTAAAGGACGCCGTGGGACTGCTCTCCCGGGATGAACCCCCGGCCTCCGGGCCTGCGCCGCGGGACGACAGTTCCGCCGCCACGCTCCTGAGTTCGGTACAGCGTGTGGACAAGGTGCAATTCTCCGAGGAGTGCGTGTTCTCCCAGTCCAGCGAAATAGGCGAGAAATTCCGCGAACTCCGCACGAACATCCAGACGCTCAGTTCCCTGGGTAAAGTCAAAACCTTCGTCTTCAGCAGCTGCCATCACCACGAGGGCAAGACCCACACCACGATAAACACCGCGCGGTTTATGGCCCAGTATGAGGGCAGAAAAATACTGCTCGTAGATTGCGATATGAGGCGGCCGACAATCAAGGACAAAATCGACTTTGACTTCAAGCACGGGCTTGAGGACGTGCTTTCGGAACGATGCCGGCTCGAAGACGCCCTCGTCCACTTTGAACGCGAGAATCTTACGGTGCTCCCGACGCTTTCAGGATGTTCCGACGCAACGGAGTTGCTCGAAAGCACCCTGATGGACAAGGTTCTTCAGGACGTTCGCGCGGCGTTCGACCACGTGTTTATCGACACATCCCCCGTGCTCTCCACGACGGACCCGCTGGTAATCGGCGCAAAGGTCGACGGCGTTATACTCACCGTCCAGGCCGGCACCACACAGCGCGACACCGTGGAACACGCCATAGGCCTGCTTCGTCAGGCGAATGTCCGCATCCTGGGCGTGGTGCTTACCCAGATGAAAAACTACCTCCCCAAATACCTGCACAGGTACCATTATTTCCGCGACTTGTATGCCGACTACTACCGGTCCGATGCCGACTTCGAAGGCAAAAGCCGCAAAACAAAAAAGCGCCGCCGTTCAGAGCGACGCTGAAGAAACCTTCCGAACGCTGCCGGACCGTCAACTCGCGGACTTCCCAGCCCGCACCATACCCGTCAACGATACGACAAATAACAGGCCGCATACTGCGCTTGTAACTATGGCAAAGACATCTTTCACGCGAGAATATACCGTGAGAATTCCGCTTACGTAAACCGGGCGCTGAATGGTGCCCCCCACCGATTTCATCTCGCCCGTAATCGCGTCGCGCAGGAAATCCTTCTCCCACACAAGCAATCCGTCGGGCCTTATGAAACCCGATATGCCCGTGTTGGTCGCGCGCACCACGCCGACGCGGTTTTCCACCGCGCGGAAGGCCGCAATCACCGTCGTCTGCTCCAGTTCCGCGCTCTCCTTGAACCAGCCGTCGTTCGAGACGTTGATGATAAACTGCGCATCTTTCTTCGAGCCGTCCTCGCTGACCATTTTCGCAACGAGGTCCGGGAAAATTATCTCGTAGCATATCGGCGCGCAGAACGTGTACCGGTTCGACCCGTCGCGCGAGGGCAGAGTAAAAACTGTCTGCTGGTCCGGCGCGCCCGCCTCGAGTTCCCTCACAAAACCGGCGAAGTGCCTTATGCCTCCGCGAATAAACGGGAAGACGTCCTGCAGGGCGATGTACTCCCCGTAAGGCACAAGGTGCATCTTGTCATATCGCGCCATCTGCCCGGCTTTCGTGTCGAAGTAGTAAACGCTGTTGTGAACTTCGGTGTAAGGCAGGCTGTCTTCCACGTACTTTTTCTTGGTCGGATGCCACCAGTGGATAACACGCGGCTCATCATTCACGTGAACACCGCCTGAGAACAAAGGGCATTTCACGTAATCTATCAGGCCCTTGACTTTCTTTTTCACTTCCTCGTTGACGAATTCCTCTTCCCCGTCGTTGTTGGTGTCCCATCTGGGCGGGAGAATAGTCTCAGGCCACACCACGAGGTCGGGGGGCTCGCCCTCATCCTTTGCCTTTGCGAAGGCGGTTACTGTCATATCGAGACAGTCTTTGAAGACATCGCGATTCAATTCCCTGTCGCTTTTCAACTCCTGCGGGATATTCGGCTGGATAATGAGCAGTCGGGGTCCGGGCCGCATCTCCGCCCGCACCTGTGCCAGCCGGAACGTCCCGTAAACCGCCGCGCCCGCGATTAACGCAACGGTAATCGCGCCCTGGACGGCGAGCCGCGCCTTTGACAGGCGAAACGGCGACTTCCCGAAGCGGGACAACAGAATGTCCGCCAGCAGGCCGTTGAACATTGCGACTATCAGCGATACCCCGTATGCGCCCGTGATGTCCGATATCTGTATCAGGGCGAGCAGCCGGTACTGCGTGTGTGCCAGGTACAACCAGGGAAATCCGGTCAGGACGAAACTCCGCAAAAACTCGACCGTCACCCACGCGACCGGTACGGCGAGTGTCAGCGGCAGCCTCCCTCTCCTGCCCATGATGTTTAGCAGCAGCCCGAAAAACGCATAGAATGCCGCCAGCGGCGCGGCCAGAAGGAGCAGGGCCCCGATGTGCACCTCGGTAAGCCAGTTTGCCCCGGAAAAGAAAAACACGTAGCCGAGCAGCAGCGACCACAGGGTCGCCTTCAGCCACCGCAGACGCGCAATCACGACGACCCACGGCACCAGTGCCACCCACGCAAGCGGCCACGCCTCCGCCGGGTGAAACGCCAGCGCCTGCAGGAGGCAACTGAACGAAAGCAGTATCAATATTGTCAGCCAGTGCGGACCCGTATATGTCTTTCGCGTCCTTGTTTTTCCCTCTGGCAACTGTTCCTCCGGTATTAAGAAGAGGCCATCGGTGACAGGTCATCGGTGACTGTCACCAATTACGGCGGACCGGTTCTATTTACAACGCAAAAGGTGACTGTCACTAATTACGGCCCCGACAATCGGTTAAGGTTATGTGGAAGTCGGGGCGTAGATTGGTGAATGTCACCGTATGAAAAACTGCTCACACATCGCTCAGGATTCAAACAAATAAATCCTCACCATCTTTCCCGCCTTTATCTCGCCCTTTCCGATGGGAACTGCAATCAGGCAGTCGCTCCGTCCCAGGCCCGCCATATCACCCGAGCCGTGGTATTCAACCGGCTCGGCGGCCAGTTCCTCGCCTTCGACACGCATTGTGCCGGGAAGGAGTTGCAGGCGTTCGCCCATTTTCACATTTGCGGCCAGTCTTGCCGGCAGGAACTCCGGCCGCGGGTCGCGCGCCGCCATCATCTTCAATATGCTCGGCCTCACAAACATCCTGAACGCAACAAAGACCGACACCGGATTCCCCGGCAGGCCGAATATCATGCAGCCATCCTTCACCGCAAGAAGCAGCGGCTTGCCCGGCTTCACCGCGACCTTGTGAAAGACCGTCTCCGCGCCCAGGGCGGTCAAAACGTCCGCCACAATATCGTACTTGCCCATCGACACGCCGCCGGAGATTATCAGCACGTCGTGCCCGAAGCCCTTTTGAAACACCTCTCGTGCCTTTTCCTCATCGTCGGAAACAGCGCCGAGATTTTCGGCTTCAATGCCCAGATTTCTCAATTGCGTCGTCAGGGTGTGCAGGTTGCTGTTTCTTATCTTCCCCGCGGCGGGTTTTTCGGAAATGCTTACCAGTTCGGAGCCCGTGGTAACGATTGCCACCTTTGGCCTTTGGAATACCCGCAGGCGCGCCGCGCCGACGGACGCCAGCAGCGGGACCGCCTGTTGCGTGATGCGCTCCCCGGACTTAAGGACTATTGATTCCTTCCTGACGTCTTCACCGCAGAGACAAATGTTCTTTCCCTTGCGGATGGGTTTCCTTATCTCGACCGCCTTTTGCGCTTCATCGTAACTCGTGTCCTCAATCATCACGACCGTATCGGCGCCCGCCGGCACGGGCGCTCCGGTCATTATGTGCGCGGCCTGGCCCGGGCCGATTTCGATATCCGGCGGGATTCCGGCGCGTATCGTCGCGACTACTTTGAGTGTGACCGGCGAAAACTCGATGTCCGCCGCGCGCACCGCAAAACCGTCCATCGCAGACCTGTCGAACGGCGGCATATCGATGTCGGAGGTAACGCTCTCGGCGTTGTAACGCCCGACGGCGTCATCCAGTTCGACCTCCTCGGTTGACATCACCGGCATCGTCCGCAGGCACTTTTCAAGCCCTTCTTCAAAAGTAAGCATAAAGCCGCACTCCGGTAAAACAAATGAAAACGACCCACAAAAAGGCAATTCTACCCGCACAATTCCTGATGCGCAATAGCGCAGGAACAATCGAGGTAACTGTCACTAATTACAGTGGGCCGGTTCTGTTTACAACGCAAAAGGTGACTGTCATCCTTTTGCAATAGTAGGCAAGTAGGCAAGCAGGCGAGCAGGAAAGGGGAAAAACAGGGGCAAAGGGACAAAGGGACAGAGGGACAAAGCAAAACACTGGAACCACGAACTTGTCCGCCAATGTGGGTGGCGGATAAACACGAATGAACACTAATATTGCTGACTGCGCAGCGAAATGGAGTTCCGAAGAAACGTCACAAAGACAGCAGAAATCTGTGGTTTGACCTTCTGCGATTTTCAACGCTTGTCAGCGGCGTTTCTTCAGAAGGGTGAGGAATTGTTCCGGTGAGATGCCTGCTCCTTCAAGGATGGCGCTGAGCGTGCCGAACAGGCCATAATAAGTGGACGGTTTGTGAGAGTGACTTCGCTTTAGAAGAACAAATCATGCTGTGGAATCTACCCGTTACAGGTTTCAAGTTGCAGGTTTCAGGTAGACTACTCCCCGGAACTGAAACTTGATACCTGAAACCTGAAACGGCATTCCTTGATGGCAACTGTCACTCTTTGTTTCAACACGGTTGAAAACTTTTGGACATAAACTTGGCGATTTGTGAAGCAGTTTGCTCATTTTGCGATTATCTCCACATTCACGAATTCCCTTTGCACTTCGGTCGGGACGGGAAGCCCATCTTCGACAAGACACTCAATGTACGCCGTCATAGCCTCCTTGAGATTCTTCAAGGCCTGGCGCCGCGTCCTGCCCTGTGAGACGCATCCGGACAGCACCGGGCATCTCGCGACGAATCCTGATTCCCGGCCTTTTTCAATTATGATTGTATATTTCATTCTCGCTCTCCCGCACGCATGATTGCAAAATCAAATGCCAAGCTAATATCATACCCCGAAGCAGGTTTGGGTCAAGGACATTCGCATAGCAGAATCCTGGCCGCTGACCGGGTGTATGCCGGGTTTGCGGCTATGAACGGAAACCCCGGGCGGCGAGGCAGAGGTCGCGTCCTTTTCCTGATTTCCTGCTGCCTTTTTGTTTTTGTTTCCTCTGCGGTCTCTGCGACTCTGCGGTGATAATTCCGGGCCAGGAATTGCCGGATTTCGGTTGCATTTGCGGCGGGATTTGTTATAATTCGCGGCCCTTTCAGGGTGGCAGGGTGACTGTCACCGATTACGATTTTGAGGTTCGAGCAGTGGCAAGAGTTTGTGAAATCTGCGGCAAAAAGACGCAGTTCGGCAACAAGGTCGCCAGACGCGGCCTGCCCAAGAAAAAGGGCGGCATCGGGCTGAAAACGACCGGCGTAAGCAGGCGCAAGTTCAAGCCGAATATCCAGAATGTACGCGTTGTCGTCAACGGCGGCGTGCGCAGGATGAAGGTATGCACCAGTTGTATGGCAGCGGGGAAGATTAAGAAGGCGCTGCGGTCACCCGCGTCATCCGCATCCGGGTAACCGTTCCACAACAACGAGAGAGCAACGCGGTCCGCTTGTATAGGCGGGCCGCGTTTTTTTTGGTGACAAATTGAAAAGGTGACTGTCACCGTTATTCAAAAAGGTGACAGTCACTAATCTACGAATTTCGGCGCAGGGGACTGTCCCAAGCCCCGATTTATCGGGGCGACGTGGACTGTCCCCGGAGCATCCCGGGACCGGTTCTATTCTACGCCCTGACTTTCGCATTGCAAAAGGATGACAGTCACCAATCTACGAGTCTCGGTCGCAGCGCTCCCTCGACTCCGTAATTGGTGACAGTCACCTTTTGCGTTGTAAATAGAACCGGTCTGCCGTAATTAGTGACAGTCACCTTTTCACATACTTGCAATCAGGTCGGCGATGTCGAAGGCCGCCCTGGGACGGCCGATGGCCTTTGCGCGTTCGCGCATACGCGCGGCGAGTTCCTTGTCCTCCAGGAATTTCCTGAGTTTGTACTTCAGACTCCCCGTCTGCGTGACCAGCATTCCCGCGCCCTGCTCCATCACATAGTGACAGTTGTGCTCTTCCTGTCCGGGCACGGGGTTCATCGCGATTATCGGAAGGCCGACGGACAGCGCCTCGACGGTCGCCAGCCCGCCGGGCTTTGCGACGAACACGTCGGAGACCTTCATCATCTCGTGAACGTTCTTAACGAAGCCGAACACGTGCAAATCAACGCCCTCGGGCGGCTTGACGGCGCGCATTTTCTCTTCCGACTCCTTGTTCTTTCCCGCGACCGCGAGTATCTGCATATTGATGCCGCAAGAGACCAGCGCCTCGACAATGACTTCGGCCCCGATTTTCTGCCAGCCGCTGGCAATGGTCAGGACGATGGGCGAACGGTCGTGGCAGTCAAGTTTCCCGAGAAGTTCCCGCCTGTCGAAGGGTTCGCTGAATGCCGGGTTGACGGGGATGCCGATGACGTGAATCGACTCCGGCGGATGACCTCTCTCTACGAAGATGGACTTTATCTCCGGAGTTGCGACGACGTAGAAGTCGGCCAGTTTCGTTTCCCAGAGCGAGTGCAGGTAGAAGTCGCAGCCTATGATTCCGACTTTCGCGTTTATCCTGCCGTCCTTCTTGAGAAGCGAAACCACGTCGCCCGGCTGGAAGTGCGTGCTGAGGATGTGCGTGGGCTGTTCCTCTTCGATGCGCCGCAGGAATTTTTTAAAGAGCCGCCGGTCGAGGAATTCGACGAAGGGCGAGTTCTTCTTTTTGTTTGTCTTGCCGTCGAGGCGGTCGTAGCAGTAGCCGTAGAAGTGCGGGTAGCGGTTGGCGAGCGTGGCGTAAAGTTTCTTGTAGAATCCGCCGTAGAATCTGGGGCAAAAATCGAACGAGTCCAGCCACTCCGCGTTGAGTTCCGGATGCTCGCTCTGGCAGGCTTCGAGCACCGCGCGCGCGGCGATCGTGTGGCCAGCGCCGACGGCGGCGCTGAGGATGAGCAGTTTCTTTTGTGGTTTGTCGTTTGGCATTTTTGTGGTTGTCATCAGATGGCGACGGTCACTCATCAAATGGTGACAGTCACTAATCTACGAATTTCGGCGCAGGGGACTGTCCCAAGCCCCGATGAGGTGAAGACCGAAATCGGGGCGCTGTGGACTGTCCCCTGCGCGTTCGGCCTCGTCTTTCATTTTATTTTATGGGGGCGTAATTGTATTGTTCTTTTTATTCCGAAAGGATGACAGTCACCATCTACGAGCTGGCCCCCCCGACAAATCGGGGGGTCTGTGCTCCGTAATGGTGACAGTCACCTTTCGTGCTCCATTGGCAAGACAATCAACATTAGTGACAGGCGCCATCTGTTTTACACAGCCAGGTGAATCCGCACCGGCAGTCCGCGCTCTCGCCTATTCTGTCAAATCGGCCGTTGCGGATATTTTCTATAATCCGTTCCAAACACTGTTCCGGCCCCCCGTCTGTCACGACCTCTTCCAGCCGTCCGTATCGCATGAAATAGATTCGCGGAGGGGCGGCGGGCTTTTTCAGAATCCTTTTCGCGGCAAGCGCGTAAGCGGCCAGTTGCGCCTCGTATCCGCGCGCCTCGCCGGCAAAATTCCCGTCCGGGACATTGTTGCTCTTGTAATCGACGACGCAGACCGCGCCGTCGTCCCGCTCGTACAGGAGGTCTATTATGCCTTCTATTCCCGCGCCGTTCAAGCGCATAAGGAACGGTATTTCCCGCTCGACGCCTTTTGCACCCCTGAGTTCTTTGCAGAACGGCGTTTCGAGGAATATCCCGACGATATTCTCGATATCATCGGCCGCCTTCTCTTCTGTTTTTTCGTCCGGAAATGAATATTTCCTGATAGTCTCTATTATCTTTTCGCGCGGAGGGGGATTGCGAAAATCGAGTTCCTCGAAAACCTCGTGTGCGATGGTTCCGAACATCGCGGGGGACAGCGCCCGCTCTTTCGAGGTGAATTTCCGTTCCCCGTACTGCTCGGGATATCCGCATATGGTCTGGTAATAATATTTTCGCGGACAGTAGTCATAAATCGCAAGTTCCGTCGCCGAGAATCCTTTTTTCCCGGATGTATCCGCGTCCAGTCCGGCCAGCATCGGCGGTATGTTCGCGGGCTTTTCCTTTGAAAGGGCGGAGAGTACCTGCGAGACCGGGACGCGCGCGCGGTCTTCCCCGTGCGAGTCCTGCGCGGGCGCGGGCGATGTCTGCGCGGCGTCTGTTATGCGCACGCGCATCCCCGGCGAAACGCCGTTTTCGTCGGGCGGCAGTTGCAATTCCCTGTCGCCCGGCTCAAGCGAAAGGTTCAACGCGGCAAATATTTTGCCGAGCCACGAATCGCCGGACATCTCTCCTTCCTTGACGGTTGCCGTCAGGACGAGCAAATCTTTTGCCCGCGTCGCGCCGACGTAAAGCACCCGCAGTTCCTCCGCCTCTTCCTGCAGATTATTGCGAAACTTCCAGACTATGCCCGCCCTGCTTTTGAT
>JBDRIB010000200.1:0-13863 GCA_043816375.1 Planctomycetota bacterium
CCGCAAGCATAGCGACTGCGAATATCCTCTTAGACATAACTTTCCTCCTTAACATACGGTGACAGTCACCAATCTACGAATCTCGCAGGGGGACTGTCCCCCTGGCCGTAAAGACCGAGCCTTTACGGCTCGGGCGGGCAATCCCCGATGAGGCGAAGGCCGACCTCGGGGCGCCGCGGACTGTCCCCCGAGGACCCCAGGACCGGTTTTGCTCTACGAGTGCAAAAGGATGACAGTCACCAATCTACGAGATGGCCCCCTGATAGATCAGGGGGTCTGCGCTCCGTAATTGGTGACAGTCACCGTTTGCGTTGTCACCTTTTGCGTTGCAAATAGAACAGGTCCGTTGTAATTGCGTGACGGTCACCCTGTTTCCTCTGCGTAGAGGCTTTCGCGGGATTCGCGCCTGCGAACCACCCGCCAGCCCGCGCCGTCCACCAGCACCTCGGCGGCGCGTGGGCGCGAGTTGTAGTTGGAACTCATTGAAAAGCCATATGCGCCCGCGCTGAAAATCGCGAGCAAATCTCCGCGCGTGGGGCGCGGCAGTTCCCGCTCCTTTGCGAAAAAGTCGCCCGACTCGCATACCGGGCCGACCACATCCGTGAGGACGCGCCTTTCGGCGGGGATGACGTGTCCGGGCAGTATGTCGCTTTTGACGGGCCAGATGCGGTGGTATGCCTGGTAGAGGCTGGGGCGTATCAGGTCGTTCATTCCGGCGTCGCATATCACGAAGGTGTGCTCGCCGGACTGTTTGGTGTAAAGCACGCGGGTAATCAGTATGCCCGCGTTGCCGACGATGAACCGTCCCGGCTCGAGCAGAAGTTTGCAGTGCGTCGCGCTGACCAGCGGGACGATTTTCTCGGCGAACTCGGCGACGGGACGCGCTTCTTCTTCCTGGTAGAATATTCCGAAGCCGCCGCCGATGTTGAGATATTTCAGCGGACAGGACTGCTGGCAGCGGGAGAAGAGTTCGACAATTTTTTGCACCGCCGCCTCGTAAGGGTCCACGGTGGTTATTTGCGAGCCGATATGGCAGTGGAGGCCGAGCAGTTCGACGTTGGGCAGGGATGGCATCCGGGCGATGACGTCCTCGGCCTTTTTGATGTCTATGCCGAATTTGTTTTCGCGCTTGCCGGTGGTCATGTATTTGTGCGTCGCGGGGTCGATGTCGGGGTTGACGCGGAGCGCGATGCGGGCCTTCACGGCTTTTCGGGCCGCAATCCTGTTTATGTTTTCCAGTTCCTGTTCGGATTCGACATTGAACAGTAAGATGTCTTTGTCCAGTCCGAGTTCGATTTCTTCGTCGGTCTTGCCGACTCCGGCAAAGACTATCCGGCGCGGGTCGGCGCCGGCGGCCAGGGCGCGCATTATCTCGCCGCCCGAAACGGTGTCGAAGCCCGAGCCAAGTTCGTTGAGAAGTTTGAGGATTGCCAGGTTCCCGTTGGCCTTGATGGAGTAACAGATGAGCAGGGGTACGGCGCTGAACGCCGTTTTGATGCGGCGATAGTGTTCCGTGATTGTGTGCGTGCTGTAGATGTAGGCGGGCGTGCCGACCTCATCCGCTATCCGGGAGACCGGCGCCTCTTCGCAGAACAGTTCGCCTTGTTTGTATTCGAAAAAGTCCATATTCTTCACTCGGAAAGGTGACAGTCACCAATCTACGAGCTGGCCCCCGATAAATCGGGGGGCTGCGCTCCGTAATTGGTGACAGTCACCTTTCGCGTTTTGTAGGGAAGGGTCTTTAGACCCTTCCGGTTTCGGCCCATACGTGCCGTCCGTATGGTCGGCACGGTCTCCCTCTAATCAACCTCGGGATAAATTCAGACCGTGCCCTACGGCATTTCATTCGTTTTGCGATTCAAGGACGACGACGCGCGTTTCGGTCGGGATGTCCTTCGCGGCGATGTCGAGTTCCCCAAGGCGCGCGGTGTCCTTTTTTCCGGCGAGGAATCCGTCCGCTCCCGCGATGTCCAAATCGAGGCCCTTTATTTTGTAGTGCATCGGTATTACGATGCCGGGCTTTATCTGTTCGACGACTCTTGTTGCGCCTGCGGCGTCGAGTGTAAACGTCCCGCCGACCGGGAGCATCAGGATGTCGATGTCCTTCAGTTTCCCCGCCGTTGCCTCGTCAAGGGTGTGGCCCAGGTCGCCGGCGTGGCACAGCCGTATGGTGTCGCCGTTTTCGTTTACCTCGATGATGAAAGCGATATTTTTCCCGCGCCGGGAGCCGCCGCTCTCGTCGTGAAACGTGCCGACGCCGGATATCCTGACGTCTTTTACCTCGCCGCCTGCAAGCGAGTTTATGACGGCGGGCTTGCCGCCCACCTCGTTCACCGCGGCGTGGTCGAAGTGTTCGTGGCTGACCGTGACGACGTCGGCGGAGACCTTCGGCAGTTTAATGCCGAGCGAAGGGTCGTAGGGGTCGGTTACGAGGACCGTTCCGGCCTTTGTGGTTATCTCGAAAGAGGCGTGTCCCAGCCAGCGGATTTTCATTGCCGTTCCTCCTTTACTTCGAGTGAGATATCCGCCTTTTCCAGCATCTCCTTGAACCGGTAGTTGGTCATATCATAGCAGAGGGGCGTGACGGTGACGTATTTGTCGGCCATCAGACGCGTGTCGTCGTCCGGCGCTTCGCGCAGCGGTTCGATACCGCCGGACATCCAGTAGGTGTTTTCCCCGCGCGGGTCCCGGCGTTCCTCGAAACTCTCCCTGAAGCCTCGGATGTTCTGTTTGGCGATGCGCACGCCGCGAATCCGGTCCTGCGGGGCCGAGGGTATGTTGATGTTGAGGAAATGCCACGGCGACTGCGGGCGGGCATCCAGCAGGCTGCCCAGGACGCGTGCGGCGATTCCGCCGGCCTGCTCGAAATCGACCTTCTCGTAGCCTTCAACGGAAATAGCGACGGAAGGCACTCCGGCGATTATGCCCTCCAGCGCGGCGGCGACGGTTCCGGAATAGAAGATATTGATGCCGACGTTCGCCCCGCGGTTAAGCCCGCTCACCAGCAGGTCGAAGGCCGTGGGGCCCGCGCCTTCGCCGAAGAAGCGGGCGGTGAGATTGTACAGCGCGAGTTTAACGCAGTCGGCGGGCGTGCCGTTGACCGCGTAACCGAACAGTTCGCCGTTCCGCCTGACCTCCCGGACGCGCAGCGGAGAGGCCAGCGTTATCGAGTGGCCGACGGCGCTCTGCTCGTTGTCCGGCGCGACGACGAAGACCTGGCCGAATTTCTTCATTATTTTGCAGAGCACGGCAAGTCCGTCCGCGTCGATGCCGTCGTCATTTGTAACGAGAATGCGCATGGTTGTATTTTACCCATCTCCCGCGCCGTGCACGGAATGACTCGAAAAGGGGGTTGCATTAAACAGATAAGAGGGCGTTCAGGTTCGGAAAATATATCAGAACTATCGGGGGGTGTCAATCTTTTCAGACCGATGACCGAAGACCGAAGATTTATCCGCCGGGATGTGTGGCGGACCGATGACCTGACTGCCGACTTGCTACACATACTTGACGGTATGCGGCGATGTGGTAAAATCAGTCGGCAGTGCTCGAAATAGAGTGAGCAAACACGGCGGCGTAGCCAAGTGGCAAGGCGGAGGATTGCAAATCCTTTATTCGCCGGTTCGAATCCGGCCGCCGCCTCCAGAGAGATGAACGGGACCGGCGGCGTGTGGTGTGAAAGCACAAGTACGTGGCCGGTCCCGACAGTATTTACCTACGGCTCAGGCCCTGCCCGGGCGAGTGGCGGAATGGCAGACGCTAGGGACTTAAAATCCCTTGGGCTTATTGCTCGTGGGGGTTCGAATCCCCCCTCGCCCATTCAAAATTGCCGCAGAGACGCGGAGGCGCAGAGAAGACTTCGGATTTTCAATTCTGCCGCAGAGGGGATGCGTATGGGTGCGCCTCTAAATCTGCGCCCACAAGAAATGTCAGGGATTCGAACCCGCTGACAGGGGGCCTGCGGCCCTTCGAATCCCCCCTCGCCCATTTATGTCTACCGCAGAGGCGCGGCCCCTACGGGCCGTCTGTAGGGACGGAGCAGCGCAGAGAAGAATAAACAGGGATACACCCATACAGGCAGGCAGGATGGACAGGATTGTACTATTTAACCACGGCTCTACGGCTCCACGGAACTCCTACACTTCTACACTTCTATGCTTCTATACCTGTCCGATATCCGACATCAGATATCCGGGATCCTTTTGTGTTGCATTCCCGCCAGAATATCCTCGCATAAGCCGATATTAGCGGTATTGGAGCGCGAAAGGCCGGGGGAAGGGTGCTTGTGTGCAGTTCCTGCCTTGTGGAAACTCAGCGACGGTTACCAATCTGCGATTTGACGTGCTCCGCCTGTCGGGGCTGTAATTGGTGACAGTCACCGAAGATATATGTATCCGCAGGGCGGAAAATGGTTTGAAGACGGTTCGTCGGTCTGCTAGAATATTATTTCGTATTTTTTGCGCCGGAAGAGCGTCCTGTGCGTATTGTTATGGGAGAAGGGTTCGTTCCGAGGAGGCTGATATGAAAGTCAGAGTTATTGCAACGGCGCTTGCGATGTGCGCGGCGGCCGCGTTTACTTCGTGCACGATGATTGATTTCGGCTGGCAGAAGACGGAAGCTCCTGTGCCTCCGTTCGAGCCCGTGAGCCTCGAGGATTATCGTCTCGGCGTCGGAGACTATATTGAGGTGTCGATACAGGGCGACCCCGAACTGGCTGACACTTACACAAAGTCTCTGGTAGTGCTGCCCGACGGGACGATAAATTATTTGTGGAACGACATCACCGGGAAACTCTATGTCGAGGGCAAGACGCCCGATGATGTCGCCAAGATGATGTACAATGAACTGATAGTGAAAAAGAGGGTTCAGCCGGGCGCCCGGATATCGGTCCTTGTGACGGCGGTTCGAAGCCAGTTGGTTTACGTGATGGGAGAGGTGCGCATACCCGGATCGCTGAGCGTCGCCCAGCCGTTGACTGTGGTACAGGCCGTTGCGGCCGCAGGGGGGTTCACCGAGTTCGCCGACAGGAAAAATGTGCAGTTGGTGAGACGCGAGGGAAGCAAGGAGACCCGCTGGAGGTTCAACTACGATTACTGGCTGAAGTATCCCAGAAGCGGCAAGTATGTGGATATGCAACTTCGGCCCGGAGATATGATAATTGTACCTGAAGACTAGCAGTGTGAGTTATCGTGGGAGTATCGTTCAAAAGGGTATCCGAAGGTGAAAAAAAAACCTGCTGCGGGTAGCGGCCGGACGGCGGCCGACGGTGTGCCGGAGAGCAGTGAGTGCGGCAGGGCGATTTGCTCTTTGGCACTGACGATTTTCCTCCTTGCGCTGGCAGCGGTTCCCGCCCGGGCGCGTTTTTCCTTCCGTGTCGGACTTACGACTTCCTCTCAGTGGTCGGACAACGTATACAGCGCTTCCGAAAATGAAGAGGAAGACATCAGTTACACCGTCACTCCTAATATCCTGCTGGAGTACGTTGCCCCCAGGGGCAATTTGAATGTCTCGCTGTCGGTTTCGCGCAGCCGCTACAGGCGGCTCATAGAGCTGGACCGTGATTCCTTCATTTCAAACATCGGCGGGATGTATCGTCTTTCCAGGCGGACAAGCATCTCCTTCACCAATTCGTTTACATATACGCAAGACGTTACGACGCAGACGGTGCAGTTTGAGGATTTTTTGACAGAGGCGGGCATTGTGACGGCACCGACGCAGCGAGAAGCCGTTGCCAACCAGTTAGACAACACCATACAGGTAACCCTGCTCCACGACTTTTCGTCAAGGACCCGCCTCAACACCTGGATACGCCGCCGGGACAACGTTTTTGACAACGATGCATTCAAGGACTCGGACACCACGTCGTTCCAGACCAACCTCACACACGAGGCAAACGGACGGGACCGCTTTTCCTTCCGGTTCTTTACCAGCCGGCATCGCTTCGGCGAAGACGAGGTGGACTCCGGCCGGGCGCGGGCGACTGTGCAATATCTGCACCGGCAGAACGACCGGACGGAGTATAACCTTTTATTCCAGTTTGAGCGCGTTAATGACGCGCGCCCCGTGGATGACCAGATTTTCAAGAGCCGCACGGTTACGTTTGAAGGCGGGGTGCTCCACCAGATTAATCGGCGGTGGACGTTTGACTTCAGCGTCGGCATTATGTCCTCCCGCCGAAGCGGCGACCTGTCGGTGGATGAGAAACCGCAAGAGAGGGGCACCCAATACAGATTCGAATTGACCAGGACAACGTACCGGAGCGTTCTTACGTTCAGGGCCTCGCGTTCTTATAATCCCGGTGTGCGTTATGGATTCGGCACAAAGTTCTTCGCCGTCGATTACATCCGCGACATCACTCCGCACCTTAGATGGACGGCCACTCTGTCAGTTTCGAAGAACGAAAGCGACCGGGCGGGCGGCATTGACACTGATACATCGGTTTTTTCGTCCGGCCTGATATGGACCATCAGTGATGATGCGGACGTTTCCGTGCAGTATTCTCATGTTGACCAGGTGTCGAAGGGCGAGGAAGCGGGTAATGTGAAGCGAAATACTATTTTTATTTCGTTAAACCTGAGATATGCCGTCAATCGTTAAATATATAGTGGGAGAGAGGATTCCGAAAGAATCGCGTCTTTCTAACCGATGATACAGTCTGTGACTGCGCTTCTCGCGGGCTTTGTTTGCGGGAAGTGAATCCGCCCGTTTGAGGCGGAGCGATGCAACTTTTGTGAGGATTCCCGATGGATATGTTGGATATGGGACTGCCGCAATTGACGGGCGGTCAGAAGAAAAGTTTCGAGTTTCGTGACGTCCTGAGCATAGGCTGGCGTCGGAAGTGGCTCCTGATTATTCCTTTCATCGCCTGCTTCATCGGCGGTCTGCTGATTTGCGTCTTCTGGACGAAGTACTATGAGTCGGATGCGTGGCTGGAGTTCCCCCGTCGGCCGCTCCCGGGTGGAACGGGAATGAGTTATGCAGAAGACTTTCGCTCGCACCAGACGAGGTTCAGAGAGCGCGCGATGGAGCTCCAGTTGAAGGTTATCAACCCGAAGAAACTTGAAACGCATCTTCGGGAAATCCCGAACCTTATCGATCCCGATAAAGGCCCGAGTCTCGGTTACCGGCTCAAAGTTTTCTTCTTCAGACTGAAGGATGAAGAAACGGACCCGGGTGTGGCCGAACAAATCGACAGCATTGTCTCAAGAATCCGCATAGAGATTGACGAACGCCGGCCGTTTGTCCAAATCTCCTTCGAGGGTACCTCCCGTTCCCAGGCCGAGAGAGTATGCCAGATGCTTATTGACAGATTCGGGATGGAAGACAGCGCGAGGCGCGAGTCACTGGTCAAGGAACGAGACGCCAGACAGGGGCGCCTTGCGACGGCCGAGTGGAATCTGGGAGATGCCGAGGGCAAATTAAGGGCGTACAGAACCAAGGCGCTCATTCATCTTCTCCCCGAGTATATGCCCGAGTTGCGCGAGAAGCGGCGCAATCTCCGGTTCGACATACGGGTACTCGTCAACCGGGAAACCGATTTAAGGACGAGACTCAGCGTTGCGCGGGTCGAGTGGATGACCACCAGCAAAGAAATGCCGGTAGTTGTCGAAGAGGTTGGGGAACAGGGCGCCGACAAGGAAATTCTGGCCGCCGACCAGCTGGTGCAGGTGGAAAATGCCCTCAAAAATCTCGAAAGAGATTACCCTCCCGGCCACCAGTATATCCTGGATGCCAGGAGAATAATAAAGGAACTGAAAATCAAGGCTCAGATTGAAAAGCGGAAAATATCCGAGATGAGTTACAAACTGCCGCAGTTGCAGAAACAGCACGAGAAACTCTCCGCCGAGTTGCAGGTCCTCAATGACAATATGGCCAGGACCTTCGAAGCACGCCAGGATTTAATCGACGACGGCACGGACGAAAAATCCGACGAGGTAACAAGCCTGGACAGGGAACTGCTGGAACAACAGGAGAAGTATGCCAAACAGAATAATGACGTGAGGGAAGTCGCCAAGGAACTGCGCGAGTACACCCGCCTGCAAGGCCTTGATGCCGCCGGGAGAGCCGCAGTATCCGCCGGAGAGAGCAAAATGCAACTTGCCGGAGGAGAGGGGGGCGGCGCAGCCACAGCAGAGAAAGTGGACATCAAGGGCCTCGAGGAAGAATTGGACAAGGCAATGAAAACCGCCGGGGTCAACCCCGACTGGATAAGGAACCTCTCGGAAGTTATCAGCCTTAATCGTAACATTGAGAGCACCAAGGATGAGGCTGAGCAACTGAGAAAAGACGAAGACGAACTTGAGAAAGAGACGCAAAAAGCCCAGATCGCTGAGCAGGAAATAAGAATACTGGAAGAACAGCGGACGAAATGGGTCAAAAAAGTGGAGGCGGCCGAAAAAGAGTACCAGATTGCCGAGGACGAATGGAAGGCATCCATTGATGAATACGGCGAAAGAATGAGCGTGCTTGTCCCGCCGCAGACCCCGCTCCATCCAAAGTCGCCCAATGTCCGTGTCGTGCTCATAGTCTCCGCACTTGCGGGCCTCGTCATCGGTTCGGTACTGGCGGTCATCGCCGAATTCACCGACCATACGCTGAAGAAACCCAAAGACCTGAAGAACATCATCAAGCAGCCAGTCCTTGCCGCCATTCCTTCGCTCGGACTGCCGGCGGGCGACCGCGGCACGCCGCAGTCTCTCTTCTACCGGACGAAACGCGAGGTGGAACAGGACATCGAGCGGGGGGCGCTGTTCGAAAAGGACTATCTGCGCGACATTCGCTTCCGCACAATTGCCACCGAGCAGATGCGAAAACTGCGCATAGCGATGCTCGAAGGCGGCATCGCAGGAAACAACCACCCCAGGACAATCCTGGTTTCCAGCGCGCTTGCAGGCGAAGGCAAATCCACCGTCTCGGCCAACCTCGCCGTGGCCATCAGCCAGATGATAGGCGAGCACGTCCTGCTCATTGACAGCGACCTGAGGCGGCCCGACCTGCACAACTTCTTCGGTATGCAGCCGAAACCCGGCCTGGCCGAATACCTCGCCGAGGAACTGGATTTGGCGGACCTGCTGGTCAAGACCGAGTTCGAAAAACTTACCCTGCTCCAGGCAGGCAAGGTGGCCGCAAACAGCACGGAGTTGCTGCACAGCGACAAGATGCGCAACCTCATCAAGGAACTCAAGTCGCGCTACTCCGACCGCTACATAATCATCGACTCGCCGCCGCTGCTGTCCACCTCCGAGCCGGACGTCCTGGCGGAGCAGGTGGACGGTATCGTGCTTGTGGTTCGGGCCGGGATGACGCCGCGCGAGATAGTCGAAGACATCCTGTCGCAACTGAACCCGGACAAGATACTGGGCGTCGTGATGAACGACGTGAGAGCCGGCATCAGCAAATACTACGTGCCGAACTATTCCGCGTGAGCCCGACAATGACCGTTACAGTGGTGGGAATTTGCGGCGGCACGGGCTCGGGCAAGACAACCGTCGCCCGCGCACTTCGCGAGCGCCTGGGAGCGGACGTCTCGCTTGTCCTGTCGCAGGACCGTTATTATCGCGACCTGTCGCACCTGGCGGCGGATGAGAGGAGTAAAATCAACTTCGACCATCCAGACGCCGTGGACTTTGAGGCGCTGGCCGGCGACATCGGGCGGTTGAAATCCGGCCGGGCGGCCACGGTGCCCGTGTACGACTTCGCCGCTCATACCCGCTCGGGGAACGGCGAGAGGCTGGAGACCGGGAGATTTCTCATAGTCGAGGGATTGCTTATCCTGAACTCCGAGTCGGTGCGAAACCTGCTTGACTACTCGATATACCTCGCGGCGCCCGACGACATCAGGCTTGTCAGGCGGCTGGAAAGGGATGTCAGAGAACGCGGCCGCACGGTCGAATCCGTCGTCTCGCAGTACCTCGAGACGGTTCGCCCGATGCACGAAAAATTCGTCCGCCCCTCGGCCGCTTATGCCGATGTGAAGATAGACACCGCGACGGGAGTCGACGTCGCTCCGCTGGCAACGCATCTGGCCGAAATCGCAGAGAAGAAGCAATGAACGCCGTTGTTCCCGACCTTCAATTTCTTGCGCAGACCGGCAAGTCCTTCCTGACGGAATACAGGGAGGGATTGTTTTTTTCCGCTCTTGCGCTGTTCGCGCTCAGCGGACTGTTCGTCGGAATGTTCGACGTCATCAAGAGGGTTTTTGTCGTCGGGTTTGCGCTTTTTCTGATATTCCCCACCACGGATATTCATTTCTTCGTTGACCTCAAATACATCGGTGTAACCCGCGGGCTGTACATCACCCTTTCGGATTTGTTTCTGCTCAGTCTGTTCATCGGTACCCTGGTCGGGGCGTCGAGGCACAGGTTGCGCTTCTTTCCGCGCGGTGTTCCCGTCTACATATTGTTTATGCTTTTCTGCGCCCTGTCGCTGGTGAACGCGCGCGACTACGCTCCCGGCGAGTTCGTGAATCCGGGTTACGCATACGGCCTGTTTGAATTGTTCAATATCTTTAAAGGGTTGATATTAATGTGGGTGATGATAAACTTCATCAGGTCGGAAAGTGAAATCAAGTTCCTCCTGTACACGTTTATCGGACTGGTTCTTGTCGAGACGCTCTACGTCGTTTACGCTCACTTCGTTCTTCACCAGTGGGGCCGTGCCGCCGGCAGCCTCGGCCATTCCAACGGTCTGGCGATGTACGCCGGGATGTTCGTGCCGCTGGCGCTGGTGATGGCAATGACCTACCGGGGGAAAGGGCTGGTGACCCTGATGATGGTCCTGGCGCTGCTGGGCGGATTCACGATGATAGTCAAGAGCGGCGCTCGCGCCGGGATTGGCGCGACGTTGGTGACGTCTTCCATTGCCGGGTTCCTGGTCCTGCGCAATGCGCGGCGGCTCAACTGGTCCCGGCTTGCCGGTATCGCGCTGGTCTTTCTTATAGGGGCGAGTTTCGTAGTTACCCGGTACTGGGACCGCCTGATGCTGCGTTTCGGGCAGGTGGCCGAAGAGGCCCAGGTCTCGACCGAAAGCCGCGTAAGGCTTCTGGAGGCGGGATGGGACATCGCCCAGAAAAATATGGTCACCGGCGTAGGCCTCAATAACTTCCCGATAGAAATCTATATGGACCCGAAGTACTTCGCCAGCCGGGCAGAAGAACACAATCTTTACCTCCTTACGCTTGCGGAGACCGGAGTGCTGGGGCTTGGCGCGATGTTGCTGCTTTTCTTCAGGCTCTTTTACATCGGCTGGCGTAAGGTATACAAGCAGAACTACAGTATCTCGCTGAAAATCGTCTCCATAGGCGTGATGTGCGGAATGTTGCACATCCTTATGCAGAGTTACTTCGAGTTTCTCTTCCGTGCGATATTCGTGAGTTACTTCTTCTGGATGCTGGGTGCGATTCTGATAGCATCGAGTTACCTGGTTGACAACAAGGTCGCTACGGTGCGTCTGCTCCGCAGGCGTGCGCTGCTTTCGCAATTGCAGAACGAAAAAAAGCGGCAGGCCTGTGCCGAAGCCGGCACCCTCTCGGAATAGGTCAAAGGTGAAAGCGAGACGACTGTCACCAATTACGGCGGAACGGTTCAATTTACAACGCAAAAGGGTGACTGTCATCCTTTTGCAAATACCGGCGTTCAGGCCGCACGCTTTCGTCGATAACTGAATTCATCTTCCAACGGGTAAATGACAATGAACGAAACATCCCCGCCCGATAGTGCCGGTAAACCGCAACTCTCGGTCGTTATCCCCGTTTACAACGAAGAAAGCACCGTCGTCAAACTAATCGAAAAAGTCCGCGCCGTCGATATTCCCAAAGAAATTATCGTCGTTGACGACGGCTCGACCGACGGCACGCGCGATATCCTCAGGGGACTCGAGTTCCCGGAGGTGCGGGTGTTCTTCCACGAACGGAACAGCGGCAAAGGCTCGGCGCTCAGCACCGGATTCGCGCAGGCAGCCGGCGACATCGTAATCATACAGGACGCCGATTTGGAATACGACCCGGCGGAATATCCCGCACTCATCAAGCCCATCCTCTCGGGAAAGGCCGACGTCGTTTACGGCACGCGCTTTTCCGGCGGCACGCACAGGGTTCTCTTCTTCTGGCACTATCTCGGCAACAAATTACTCACGCTGCTCTCCAATATGCTCACCAACCTGAACCTCACGGATATGGAAACCTGTTATAAAGTAATGCGCACCGAAACCGCAAAGAGACTCAACATCCGCTCCAAACGTTTCGGCGTGGAACCGGAAATAACGGCCAAGGTCGCAAAAATGCGCTGCAAAATATACGAGGTGCCCATCTCGTACTACGGACGCGACTATACGGAAGGAAAAAAGATAGGCTGGCGCGACGGCATCGCCGCAATCTGGCACATTATCAGATTCGGCCTGTTCACCAGAAAACCCCGATAGAGAAGCGAAAAGTGACAAGCGAAAGGTGAAGCGAAAGGTGACTGTCACTAATTACGGAATCGCGAGAGCAGCGCGAGCGCGATTCGTAGATTAGTGACTGTCACCCTTTCGCATTTTAACGACATCGGTGACTGTCATCCTTTTGCATTCGTAGAATAGAACAGGTCCTGGGATGCTTCGGGGACAGTCCCCTGTGGCGCGATTCGTAGATTAGTGACTGTCACCCTTTCGCAGCATAGAGAACTGTTCCTGGAATACAAAAATATGTCAAACACCAAAACCATACTCGTAACGGGCGGCGCGGGCTTCATCGGCTCCCATCTCACCGACAGGCTGCTCGGCCGAGGCAATCGCGTCGTCTGCCTGGATAACTTCAACGACTACTACGACCCCGCCGTCAAACGCCGCAACATCGCCGAATATCTGAACAACCGCGGCTTCACCCTCGTCGAAGGCGACATCCGCGACGGGGACCTTGCGGCGAAACTTTTTTCGGAAACCGCGTTCGACTGCGTTGTCCATCTCGCGGCAAGGGCCGGCGTCCGGCCCTCGCTCGAAGCGCCGGCGCTCTATTACGACGTCAACGTCGCCGGCACGGTGAACCTCCTCCAGGCCTGCGCGGATGCGCGCGTGAAGAAATTCGTCTTCATTTCCTCATCCTCCGTATACGGCAACAACGAGAAAATTCCCTTCAGCGAATCGGACCCCGTCGATAACCCCATCTCGCCATACGCTGCGACAAAGAAGGCGGGCGAACTCGCCTGTTACACGTATCACCATCTCTACGGCATCGACGTCGCCTGTCTGCGGCTGTTCACGGTGTACGGCCCGCGCCAGAGGTCGGAGATGGCCATACACAGGTTCGCCGCGCTCATCGACGCCGGGAAGCCGGTTCCGCTTTTCGGCGACGGCACGACCTCGCGCGATTACACCTTCATCGACGACATCATCGACGGCCTGACCGCCGTCATCGACCGGGAGCACGGGTACGAAATCTACAACCTCGGCGATTCGAATCCCGTCGAATTGCGCGAACTCCTGCGCCTCATCGAAAACGCGCTCGGCAAAAAAGCGGAAATCGAACGGATGCCGATGCAGCCCGGCGACGTCGAGCGCACGTATGCCGACATCTCAAAAGCGCAACGCGCGCTCGGCTACTCCCCGAAGGTTTCCATCGAAGACGGCATCGCCCGCTTCATCCGCTGGTTCCGCGAGAAAGCCCCGGCCCGCAACGAGGCATAGCGGAGTGTAGAAGTATAGAAGTGTAGGGGTGTAGAAGTTATTCCGATTCAAGTCCGCTCCAGGTCCCTGTTAAACTGGATAACTTGACAACTTGATAACTGGATGTTCCTCATTTGCGGTCGGTGTTTTTCCCGTCTTATTCGACGTCTTCGGGGGGAGGCGGGATAAGGGGGTCGAGGTTGTGGATGAGTTCGGGTATGCGCT
>JBDRIB010000201.1:0-25424 GCA_043816375.1 Planctomycetota bacterium
TTCGTCGTCTTTTCTGGAATCGAAGAAGGCCGACGCGCGGTTGAATTTTTCTTCGTCGCTCAGCAGATGCGAAAGGATGCGCGCAACGCCGCCCAGGCCGTATTCGGCAATCAGCAGGCGCAGGTCGGCGTCTTCGTTCGTGAGCATCGACTCGATTGCCGAGCCGACGGCTTCCTTTGTCAGTATCGTGTTGCCGCCTTCGTCGATTACGTGAAAGCCGGGGTCGCATCCGGCCTGCAAAGGATGTTCCTTCAGGATGGACGAACACATTCCGTGGATTGTGCCGATACGCGCGCCGTCAAGGTCGTGTTTTATTTTGCGCCAGAAACCGGCGTCGTCGTCGGCGGTTCCGGCGGCCTCTTCGCAACTGTCGCGTATCCTGTTGCGCATTTCCGACGCGGCCTTCTCGGTGAAGGTTATCGCGAGGATTTCGGACACGGACGCCTTCCGGCTCCGGAGGATGTGCATATAGTGCTCGGCGAGGACGTAGGTCTTGCCGGTGCCCGCCCCCGCCGAAACGAAGATGTGCCGGTCGAGCGTCTCGATGGCTCTGGTCTGTTCCTGTGTCGGCTGTCTCTCGCTCACGTTTTCTTTTCCATCCTTCGTCTGTCGAACTTGCAGGCTTCCTTGCAGGGGCAGTAATCGCGGCATTCGATTGAAGGCGTCGAGGGGAACCTGCCTCCGGCTATCCCGGCAAGGCATTGCGCGATGGATTGCCTTGCGGTCTCGATTGCCCGTGCCAATTTGTCGTTTTTCAGGAATTTCTCTCCTTTTCCTGCGCGAACGCTGATGAAGAAGGCTTCCCTTGTCTTGCGCGGGCCTTCGCCGAGCAGGCCGTCCGCGGCCATCGCATACACGGGCAGCTGGATTTCAAGCCCGGCGACCATCTGTTCAACGGCGGGCATATGGCTGCCCGTCTTGTAATCGATGATTACCCGGCCGTTCTCGCAGTCGTCTATTCTGTCAACAAATCCCCTGATTCGCGCGGTGTACTCGCCGCAGGGGATATCGAGAGTCTCGGGGACCGACGCGGCATCCCGGCCGGGAAGGAACTGCTTGAAACCGAACGCCCACTCGAAATGCGACGGCACTACACCTGACCGCCCTGATTCGTACTTGAGCAGCGCGAGGAGTTCCTTCGTAATCTGTTCACGCTCGATTGCGAATATCTCGCGGTGGCGGACCAGCCCTCTTTTTGCGTGGGAGTCAAAATACTCGCCGCAGATTTCCGACATTTCGCCCTCGGCTTCATCCAGGTTGTCCGGCGTGACGGCCGTCGTCCCGTCCCGCTTCCCGGCGCGGGCGGAATAGAACCGCCTTAATATCTCATGGCAGTGCGACCCGCGGTCCATCGGCGTCATCTCGGCGGCCGGCTCGGGCAGTTCTTCGAGTCCCAGTACCCGCTTGCAAAAATAATTGAACGGGCACTTCAGGTAATCGTCCAGTTTGTTCACGCTGAAGACCGCGCTCTCCAGTTCGGAGCGGAGAATTGCGACCGCTTTCGCGTCGTCCAGGACCCCGTCGTATCGTCCGAACGGCCTGAGTGAATCGCGTTCCTCGCAGACGGCGATTCTGTCGGCGAGGGAAGCGACGTCCGTTGCCGGCAGGCAGTACAAGTTTTTCGACACGCCTTCATTCGATTGCGCCAGGGCGACGACGACAAGCGAGGCCTCCCGCCTGTTTGTTGCGGCCGATTCGGGGGGCGCAACGCGGCCTGCTTCCCGGCGTTCGCGATTCACGTCGTCAAAGAGTTTCTCTACCTCGTCGAGGTACCACGACCGCCGGACTTCGCGGCCTGATGCATCCAGCGCGGGACAGGTGAAGATGAGTTTCTCGCGCGCCCTTGTGACGGCGTTGTAGAACAGCGGCATTTCCTTCATCTGTTCTTCGGCAGTCTCGGGCAGGCCGGGGCCGCCGGTTACTTTTATGCGCCTTCGTTCCGCGTCGTTGAGAAAGGCGTTCTGGAGAACGGGCTTCGGGAATTCGCCTTCCGACATTCCTGGGATGAACACAACGGGAAAGGAAGTATTTCTCGCCTCGGAAACATCCGCGATTGTCACCACGCAGGTCCTGTCGCCTCGGGACCAGGCCACCGGCATTCCGAGTATGGCGCGAAACTGCGCGAGGAAATCGTTGTAATCCGCCTCGATGTCGGCGTCGCCGGGCAGGCGCGCGATTTGTCCCAGGTTGTAAAAGAGAACGTCGACGGCCTGCCTGTTTGCCGCACGGGAATCCGGCTCTGTTTCCGCCTCTGTGCCGGGCCTTCCGCGCAGTCCGAAGCGTTCAAGCATTTGCAGAAAAGTACGTGCGTACGCGGAGAGCGTCCCGGGCTTTTCCAGATTTTCGAAAACGGGAAAAAGTTTTTCCGCGATTTGAACGGCCGTTTCCGCGAGAGGCAGTTTCTTTTGCGGGTCGTCGTCTTCGAACCACTCGCTTCCTTCGGCGCCTTCCACCCGCGCCTGAAGTTGCGCGCGATAGGCTTTCAGCCTGTCCGGCCACGATGCAAGTCCTTCGACTATGCCGGCTTCTCTGGCGCACACGTCGAGCACTTCGGCCGGGTGCCTCATCTGTTTGAAGTCCGGCGCGCAGTCTTCCACGGATTTCAAAAAGCGGCACACGGCCTTGCGGGAGTAATTTTCGACGGGCAGCCGGGCCAGTTGAATCACGGGCCTCAGGCCGGGGATGCGGGATACGGGGCGTTTGCCTCGGATGTGGAAGGGGATGCCCTGTTCGGAAAATATTTCCTGAACAAGTCCGTCATAAACGTCAAGTCTGCGAACCAGCACGGCGATGTCGGCGGGCGAGCGGCCTTCCTCGACAATCATTCGCTTGATACGCCGGCCGATTTCCGTGACTTCAGCCGCCCTTGAAGGCAGTTCCGCCATCTCAACGGCTCCCTCGCATTTGACCCCGTCCGCCGCTTCATCGTCGAAGAGCCGCGACTCCAGCACCGCCAGCGGGTCCTCGGGGCCGCCGGGCGCGGAGACCGTTTCAATCGAGGCATTTTTGAACGTGCTTCGTATCAGTTCGAGCGTGGTGAGCGTGCTTTCGAACAGTTCGCGGCGCCGGCCCCTTTCGCACATCAGCGTGAATGTCATCCGCTCGCAGCGTTCGCCGAGGGCCCTGATGATGTCGAATTCCGCGGGAGTGAAGTCGGCGAAGCCGTCGACGATTACCTCGCGGACATCCTCGAACGGAGCCATTTTGTCGTTCTTTATGAGCTGGCTTCCACGCCAGAGTTTGCCCTGTGAGTCGAAAAGGCTGTGGCCGGTCAGAAATTTCTGATACCGGTGATATATCAGCGCGAGTTCGTATTCCTTGCCGCCGCCGGATGAATAGAGACTGAGGAACGTTTCCGGCTCCACCGTCGCCTCCTTCAGGTCGGCGATGAAATTCTGCAGCGCGCCGATAAAGCCGGAGAACCCCAGGGAGGGCGAGAGTTGTATCAAATCGCCGGTCGAGTCGAGTTCGCTCAGGATTCCTGTCAGAATTGCGTGCTGTTCGGCGTGGCTTATCTCCCGCGCGTCTCGGACGTTGCGGGCGATGATGCGGTTGACCAGGCCGTAGAACTCGACGACATTGGGATTGAAAAGCCCTTCAATCACGCCGTCGGCGACAAGGCGTTCCTTTATCTGGTCCACGGCCAGGGCTGTCGGCAGAAGGAAAAGGACGTTCCCGCCGCTGCCGCCGTGCACGAGGTCGCCGTAGCGGCTGAGTGCCCTTGCGGTCTTGCCGGCTCGGGCCGGGCCGATTAACAGTCTGACTTCGGAGTTCATTTTCCTGCGCTAAACAAAGAAGCGTGCAAGGTGACTGTCACCAATTACGGAGCGCAGACCCCTGATTTGTCAGGGGGCCAGCTCGTAGATTGGTGACTGTCACCCTGCCATAATTTCTTCATTCAGTCAAAAAGCAATATAATATATGTGCCAATATATGATACCACAAACGAGCGACAAATTGCGTCAAAAGCCCTTAAGTGCCGCCTGTGGAATGTCGATGAAAAATTGTATGGTACCGGCGGCTTAACCGCTGTCTCCAGTGTGGGGGAATTGCTAATTTGGGGAAATGGGCAAATTATCGGAAAGGACTCCCTGCGTGCGAAAAAGAATCCTCGTCGTCAAAGACCATCCCGACACAATCGGCCTGCTCACCGATATGCTTGAGAAAGAAGGGTTTGACGTCGTTCGTGCACAAAACGGCGAACAGGCCCTCGAAATCCTGGCGTATGACTCGCCCGACCTCATTTTCCTGGACATAACGCTTAGCGGCACAGACGGCTTCGACCTGTGCAGACAGATAAAGAGCGACCCCCTGAAACAACACATACCCGTTATGATGTGTGTGCCGGGAGGCCGGTCGGTCGAGCGGCGCCGGGAAGACGACCTGACCCCCGACGCCTTCATAAGCAAGCCCTTTGCCGAGGGGGACGCGGTCGGGCAAATAATGGCGCTGCTCAAAATCAAGACCCTCGAAGACCGGCTGCTGCTTGTCAGCCGCGAGTTGCGGAAGACGCGCAGGAAGCACCTGAAACAGGGCGAAGACCTGGAGAAGGCTTACCTCGATACCATCCACTGCCTCCTTGCCGCCGCCGAAGCCAAGGACCCCTACACAAGCGGACACGCATACAAGGTCACCGAAATAGCCCGTTTGATAGGAAAAAGACTGGGCTTCGACTCCCGGAGTATGACCAACCTCGAGTGCGCCTCCCTGCTGCACGACGTCGGGAAAATCGGCGTGCCGCTGACCGTGCTTAACAAGAAGGGGCGACTGGCACGCGAAGAAATGGAACTTATAAAAAGACATCCCGATATCAGCGTGGATATACTCTCTCCGGTGACCTTCCTCGAGCGCATCGTTCCCATAATCCGACACCATCACGAGAATATCGACGGCTCGGGCTATCCCAAGGGTCTCGTCGGAGACCAGATACCGCTCGAATCGCGCATCCTCGCAGTGGCGGACGCCTACGACGCGATGGTGTCCGACAGACCGTACAGGCCCCGGCTGGAGCCCCGTCGCGCCCTGCAGGTCATCAGCGAACGCGCGGGAAGCCAGTTCGATGCGGAGGTCGTCGGCGTTTTTCTGCAAATTGCCGGGGAGGGGCTTCTGGAAGCCGTTTACGGCGATGAATCCCCGGAGAAGCGAACCGCGAAAGATATGAACCGGCCGGAATTGCAACTCAAGCAGCACTCGTAAGCCCGGGGCTCGTTGACCTCTCCTGACGTCCCAGGTATAATCACCTCGAAATCGCGGTACGTCCGTACCCGCCTGTGACGAAACAAACAGAGGGATTCCTTCAATGAACATTCCGTTGAGATTTCTCCGGGTAGCCGACGCGCTCGGCGACCACGAGGCGATACAGGAAGGCGAGCGCTGCCTGCGTTACCGGGAGTTCCTGGCGGCCTCGCTTTGCGTCGGGGAGAAGATTAGGGAGGCGACAGACGCGCAAAATGTGGCGTTGTTCCTGCCCAACGGCATCGGTTGCGCCGTCGGCTTTTTCGCAATCACGCTTGCCGGCAAAACGGCCGTGCCGGTTAACTTTCTGCTGAAACCCGGCGAAATCAAAAGAATTATCCTGGATTCGCAGGTCGACACGATAATCACGGCGGAGCCGCTGGCCGGAGCGCTTGCGGGAGCGGGGCCTGAGGTTATTCTCATTGAGAAATTGCTGGGCGATATCAAACCCGCTTCATTCAAGCCGCCCAATGTCGCGCCCGACGATATAGCGGCCATTCTCTACACGTCGGGCACCTCAGCGGAGCCGAAAGGCGTGATGCAGAGTCACAGGAACATCCTGTCGAACATCGACGCCTGCCTGCGCGCCCTGAGCATCAGTAAGGACGACGTATTCCTGAGCGTGCTGCCGCTGTTCCATACCTTCGGCCTGACCTGCACGTTCCTGCTGCCCGTGCTGACCGGGGCCAAAGTCGTTCTAACGCCGCGTTTTGTCCCGGCCTCGATACCGGAACTCATCCGCAGCCGGAAAGTAACCGTTATGCTGGCCGCGCCCTCGATGTACCGGGCGATGTTGAAATCCTTCACGGAAGCCGGCGGAGCGCCGGAATGCCTCCGCCTGTGCGCCTCCGGCGGCGAGCAACTGCCGACGGCTCTCGCCGGGAAGTACGAGGATGTCACGGGAATGCCGCTGCTGGAAGGATATGGAATGACGGAAACTTCGCCCGTGATATCAATGAATCGCCTGGACTCCATCCGCCGGGGCACGGTCGGCCGGCCGCTCGACAGCGTCGAAGTCTGCGTGCTCGACGCGAAAGGAGCGCGCGTCCCCACGGGTGCCGAGGGAGAGATTTGCGTGCGAGGCGAGAATGTGATGGTGGCCTACTGGCGCCGGCCGGATGCGACGCGGGAGATTATCGATTCCGACGGCTGGCTGCATACCGGCGATTTGGGGCGGGTGGACGACGATGGGTTCATCGCGATAACCGGCAGGAAGAAGGAACTGATAATTTCCGCCGGCAAGAACATCAGCCCCGTCGAGATTGAGAGAGTGCTCGAGGCGCACCCCTCGGTAGGCGAGGCCGCGGTAATAGGTGTGCCGGATAATGTGCGCGGCGAGGTGCCGCGGGCGTTTGTCGTGCTTCGGGAGGGAACGGATTTGAGCGCACAGGAACTGCTCGGCCATTGCAGGGAGCATCTGGCCGAATACAAGCGGCCGCGGTCGATTGAATTTGTGGAGGATTTGCCCCGTTCGCTGACCGGGAAGGTGCTGAAGAGAATGCTCGGGGGGGAATCAATACAACGGGAAGACCGTGATGAAACTGTTAAAATGTAACGACCTGTCGGCGCTGGTCGAGCCGCGCGGGTGGTCGGTGGAGCCCGTTTCTTCGGCCCTGCTTGAGTCAGGACGGGTGAAGAATGTTCATCTGGTAAGCATTGAACCGGGAACCGTGCGGGGAAACCACGTCCACGACAGGCAGGTGGAAAATGTGATGGTCTTCGGCGGAAGGTGCCTCGTGGCCGCCGAGGACGCTTCGGGAAACCGCGAGGAGATGACGGTCGAGCCGAATCAGTTCATCCTGTTCGAAATCCCGCCCGGAGTTGCGCACGCCTTCAAGAACATCGGCAATAACGTAATGTACCTGCTCGCCTTTTGTGATGAGCCCTACAGGGAGGACGAGCCCGACCGCCATACCCGCCGGCTGCTTGACCGGACGTGAATAATCACCGGGGCCGGACCGCTCAGGGACTTGGGGATTCTTCCTCTACCTCTCTTTCCTCTTCTTCAGTTTCTTCTTCTGCTTCTGCTGCTGCTTCTTCCTCTTCCTCGGCTTCTTTGTCCGGGCCGAGCGTGAGGAGTTTTATCTCGTCGATGATGTGGCGCGGGTCGATGTAGTAGAGCGAGGACGAGATTTTCAGGGATGCTTTTTCCCTTGTTTTTTGCGCCTCAAACGACTTGAGAATGTCGCGTGTTACGGCATTGTGAGCAACCAGCGCGGCCTTTATGCGAAGGATATCGAGGCTGGTCTTTATCTTTTCCGCAGCCTCTTCGCTGGTGCATTTGCAATGCGCTTCGATATTGAGACCTCCGAGGCTCCGGCTCGTATTCACCTGAAGGTATGCGCTCTCGACATGCTGGAGCCAGTTCGTGTCGGCATCGTCGCTTTCCGCAAATTTTTTCCTTTGTTTTTCGTCTATCGTGACGATTACGGCCAGGAAAGGAGCGTCCTCGGAATCCGCAGGAATGACCTTGTTGGCCAGGGTGTTGAGGGATTTGTTTTTTCGAATGCCTTTCGGGGCGTCCTCCTGTGCCGCTCTGGCCAGAAAGGCAAGAGCGGCCTCCCTGGTGCGCGCCACACCTATGGCCTGCTTGTCCACGACCTGAACGAAATAGAGCGTCTCGTCTTTGCTGAGGAGTCCGTGCGTCTCGTAGAATTTTTCGCCTTTTTCCGTCGTATGCATTTTCACGATTTTGTCGGGCAGTTTGTCCTTGAGCGTGCCCATCGTGTACTCGAGGTCGGCGGTCCCGATAATCAGTGCGACCACGTCGTCTTCCGATTCGTCCAGCCCCGCCTTTGCCAGGTAGATTTCCTTCACGTATTCAAGGGGTTTATTCTCTTTTGTGTCCAGCGGGCTCAGTTGCGCGTCCTCAAGGAGTTTGATGAATTTCGGATAGCCCGGAATTTTTTCGAGGAGACTTTCTTTGAAGTGCTTGAAGAAATACGCCTTGACAAATTTTTGGAAATCCACCTTCACCAGCACCGAAGTATCCTCCGGCAACAGTGCAAGCGGGTCGATGTCCTGCGCCAGCGCCGGCAGGGAAAAGACGGCGAACAGCAGCAACTGAATCGTTATGAATTTTTTCGACGGACACATAAATTCTACTCCTTTTCGGGTTTTTCGTCCCGGGAGCGGCTTTCCGCTTCGGATTTTTCATCCCGGGAGCGGCTTTCCTCGGATATCCTGTCGATGATTTTGCAGATTTCGAACCCTCGCTCTATCGACTCGTCAAGGGCGAAGGATATTTCCGGCATTACGCGGAGTCGCAAGGGCTTCATTGCTTCGCGGGCGATGAAGTTTTTCGCCCTGCCGAGCGCGTGCATAACCTTGGTTTTGTCGGCCCGGCTTCCCATAACGGAGACGTTCACCTTGAGATGCTTGCAGTCTTTGGAAAGTTCGACCCGCATTACCGACACAAAGCCCATACGCGGGTCCTTTACGCGGTGCAGCAATATCTGGCTAATCTCCTGCTTGAAAAGCGATTCCAGCCTTGCTATGCGTCGTGGCGTTGCCATTATTCAGTAGAAAATGTCCTGTTCACAGCCAGCCAGCTCTACCCCGGGCAGGCTTCCGGCAAAGTTGATAATATGGTCGAGCGTGCTTTGCAGATGTCGTTTTTCGTTGCCGACCGCCGCGATTCCCAGGACGGCGGTCTGTATCCTGTCGTGGCCGTCGATTTCCGCCACGGAGACGTTGAAGCGGTTGCGCACTTTATCCTTGAAACTCTTTATCACACGCCTTTTGTCTTTCAGGCACTGCGCCTGTCTGAGAAACAGATTCAATTGCAACGTTGCTACCTGCATCGGTCTGTGTGGCTGGAGCGATGAGAAAAAAGTGAATTACGTCAGAGTTCCCTCTTTATCTTTTCTATCTGGTAGGCTTCCATGACGTCGCCTTCCTTGAAGTCATTGAAGCCCGCGACTTTGATGCCGCACTCAAAACCCTGGGCGGCCTCCCGCACATCTTCTTTGAAGCGCCTGAGCGTCTGGATGTCGCCTTCGAAGACAAGAACGCCGTCGCGCGACACCCTGACTTTGGCCGACCTCAGTATCTTGCCCGAAGTCACCGCGCACCCGGCCACGGTGCCGATGCGCGAAATTTTTATGCACTGTTTGACCACAGCCGTCCCGAGCACGGTTTCCCTTTCTTCGGGGTCCAGCATACCGGACATCGCGGCCTTTATCGTATCGACTGCTTCGTAGATTACGCGGAACAGGCGGATGTCGACCTTGCGCTCTTCGGCAAGGTTGCGGGCCTTGACGTCCGGGACGACGTGGAAGCCCACAATCACGGCATCCGAAGCGTCCGCCAGCATCACGTCGGACTCCGTGATGCCTCCGGCGGCGATATGCAGTATTTTTATGCGAACCTCGCTGGTCGAAAGTTCTTCCAGCGATTTTCTCAAGACCTCAATCGAGCCCTGAACGTCCGCCTTGATGATAAGCGGCAGTTCCTTAATCTTGCCGGCTTCGATTTGGCTGAAGAGATTTTCCAGGGTGACGTGGGCCACGCCGCCGCGCGAGACAAGCGCCACCTGACGGGAACGCTGGGTCCGCTTGAGGGCGATCTCTCGCGCTTTTTGCAGGTTGTCAATCGCGAAAAACTTGTCGCCGGCGGCGGGAACGTCGCCAAGGCCCGTCACGCCAATTGGAACCGCGGGGCCGGCGTGCAGCATCTCTTTGCCGGTGTCGTCCGTTATCGACCTTATCCGGCCGTACGTGCTTCCCACCACCACCGTGTCCCCGCGTTTCAGCGTGCCCTCGGTAATCAGCAGCGTGGCCACCACGCCCAGGTCTTCGCTGACTTTCGCCTCGAGCACGGTGCCCCTGGCCGGGATGCCGGGGTCGGCTTTGAGTTCGAGCATATCCGCCTGGAGGATAAGCATCTCGAGCAGTTCGTCCACGCCCTGTCCGGTCGTGGCGGAGACTTCGACACAGACCGTTTCGCCGCCCCATTCTTCCGGATTCAGGCCGATGGCGGCAAGTTGCTGCTTTGTCTTAAGAATGTTCGCATTCTGTTTATCAATCTTGTTCAGCGCAACGACCATTGGCACGTTCGCCGCCCTGGCGTGGTTTATGGCTTCTTCGGTCTGCGGCATTACGCCATCGTCCACCGCCACCACCAGAACCACGACATCGGTTACATTGGCGCCGCGTGCGCGCATCTCGGTAAACGCCTTGTGGCCGGGCGTGTCGACAAACACCAGTGCGCGATTATTCCTGGAAACGGAATAAGCGCCTATGTGCTGAGTTATGCCGCCCGATTCGCCTTCGACAACTTTGGAGAAGCGAATCCTGTCCAGCAGAGACGTCTTGCCGTGGTCCACGTGTCCGAGGAAGGTAATAACAGGCGCGCGCGGCTCGGCATGCTCCGGGCGGGGCTGAACGATGAATTCACGGAATGTGTCTTCGATGTCTTTTGGTTTTTTTACGGTGATTTCCTTGTTGTGTTCAAGCCCGATCAGTTCAATAGCCTCTTCGCCCAGGGGGTCGTTGATGCGTGTGAAGATACTGTTCTTGAGCAGGATTGTGAGGATGGCGCTGGCCCGCACGCCGAGTTTCGCCGCGAGATCCTTCGCGTTTACCGGCATTGTTACTTCGAAGGCGTCGGGCACTTCTATGGACCTGGCCGGTGTTGCGGTCGTCTGATGGCGTCGGCGGCGCGCGTCGGTCTTTCTGCGAATGCTGATGCGCTCTTTGAGGAAGGGTACTTTCTGGCGCGAGGCGATTCTCTGCCTCGGCGAGGTCTTTATGATGTCGATTCGACGCTTAACGGTGGGAGGCGCGGCTTTCGCAGCGGGGCGAACGGTGCGCCTTGGCGGTGCGGGCTTGGCGGGAGCCGATGGCCCCTCTCGCCGGGCAGGGCGAATATTTATTCTGCCCACTTTTACGGCGCCGCGTCGCTTCGGCGGTCCCACGCGCTCGACCTTGTCCTCGACTGCTCCTTCCCAGTTGTCAATGACTTCCGTAGCAGACTTGCCCACTATTTTCGTCCGATGTCGCTTGGCTTTGGCGGTAGTGGAAGGCGATTTGGGCTTCTTCGCTTTTTCTGAAGGAGGAGCCTCCTCCACAGCCACGTCGGTTGCCGCCTCCGCCGCTTCTTCCGGCTTCTTTTCTTCTGTGACCTTCTTTTCGACCGCTTTTTCCTTCTTTGCGGCGGCCTTTTCCTCGGGGGCGGCCTTTTGCTTTGCGACCTTCTTTTTGACCGCTTTTTTCTTCTTTGCGGCGGCCTTTTTCTTCGCGGCCTGCTCTTTCTTTTCGACCGCTTTTGCGGCGGCGACCTTTTTCTTTGTTTCCCGCTCTTTCGCCCTGGTGGCCTCGAGGTTGCTGTCAATGGCGAAGAATTTTCGGATGGCCTTGACCACGTCGTCGGTGAGCACGGTCATGTGGTTGGGCACACTGACACCAATCTGGGCCAGATGGTCTATGATCGTCTGGTTTCCCAGATCGAGTTCTTTTGCCAGCATGTAGACTCTTACGCTCAAGTCTCGTCCTTTCCGGGCTGTTCCTGGCCTTCGTCCGATTCTGATTGCAGTTTAATGGTGTCGGTTTCGCTGATTTCCGGTTCTGTCTGACCGTTGAGGCCGGGATCTTCAGGTTTATCCTCTGACGGTGTCGCAGCGTCCTGTTTGGTTTCTTCTTCGACCCGGTCTTTCTGCACTTCAGTCTCGCCGTCCTGTTTCTTGGGCGGCGCAAGTTTCATGTGTTCTTTCAGTTTTTCGATTGTTTCGGCGGCCCGGTCCGCTTCGATTCCTTCGATGCTGGCTAATACCTCGGTGCCGCGCACGACGATTTCCTCTATCGACGTGTATCCCGCCGCGATTATGTCCTGGGCAATATCTTCGGAAATTCCGCCGACTTCCGTGAGGCTTTTCAGGAAGGCTTCATGAGCGGCGATGTCCTGCTCTTCCGTGACGATTTCCAGTTCCCATCCGGTGAGTCTCGAGGCGAGTCTTACGTTCTGGCCTCTTTTGCCTATCGCCAGGGACAGTTGTTCCTGTGTTACAATGACCTTTGCCGATGCCGCCTCGTCGTCGATTTCCAGTTTGCTTACCTCCGCGGGTTTCAAGGCGTTTACTATCATTATCTCGGGGGAGTCGCTCCACTCTATTATGTCGATTTTTTCGCCGTTGAGTTCCGAGACGATGTTTTTTATGCGCGAGCCGCGCACGCCGACGCAGGCGCCGACGCTGTCGATGCGCGGGTCGTTGCTCTTTATGGCAACCTTTGTGCGGTAACCCGGCATGCGCGTGATGGCCTTTATTTCGACAAGTCCCTCGTGGATTTCCGGCACCTCGAGTTCGAACAGCCTTATCACGAATTCGTTTGACGAGCGGCTGAGCAGTATTCTCACGTGGGGCCCGACTTTCTTCACTTCCGAGATTACCGCGCGCAGGGTATCGCCGGGCCTGTATGAATCGCCGGGAATGAGGTCGTGCCTTGTCAGCACGCCCTCTATCTTGTTGATGCTCACTATCAGGCTGCCGCCCTCGTATCGCTGGACCAGTCCCGTCAGTATCGTGCCTTCACGGGTTTCGAATTCCTGGAAGATTACGTCGCGTTCGGCTTCACGGATTTTCTGTATCATTATCTGTTTTGCGCTCTGAGCGGCTATCCTGCCCAGTTCTTCCGGGTCGATGGGCTCTCCGTCTTCGAAGGCATGTAACTCCCCCGTCTCGCGATCCAGTTCAACTTGAATATCGCTGTCGCGTCCGTAGTGTTTCTTGGTTGCCGACGCCACCGCCGCTTCAATGCCCAAAAATATGGTTTCCTTGTCGATGTCCTTGTCGCGGTGGATGGCCTCGACTATTCTCAGCAGTTCGCCGTTCATTTGTTTCCTCGGCGGTTTCCGCCTTTGCGCTCTCCGGCTGCCTGTGCTAAATAAAAGAGTGGGGTTCTGCCCACTCATTGAACCAAAAGCCTTGGGGTTGTTTCCAGTCGGTAAGCAATTATAACTTTAATGGTTGGGTTGTCAAGGACAAGAGGCCCTTTTTTGGCCCAAAAACGAGGGGATGTGTCGCATTTCGCGCGGGATGAGGGAACGGACCGCAATGCGGTCCCTGCCCGCATGCGTTGTTTCAAGAACGGGGACGGTCACCCTTCGCTTCCATTCCTGTGCACGGAAAAAGGCGCAGGCATAATCAGGTTCAGTCTGCGCCCTTGTGGGGCTACTCTTCGTAGCGAGCCAGCGAAAGAGACACGTTGTGTCCGCCGAATCCAAAGGAGTTGCTCAGCGCAAAATCAATTTTCATATCGCGTGCGCCGTCGGCGACATAATCGAGGTCGCAACCATCCTCGGGGTCTTCCAGATTGATGGTCGGGGGCACTTTCTGGCGATAGACCGACAGCGCGGTTATGATGAATTCGACCGCGCCGGATGCTCCGAGGAGGTGACCCAGCATAGACTTCGAGGAAGAGATGACCAGTTTCTTCGCGTGTTCTCCGAAGAGGGCCTTGATGGCATTCGTTTCGGCAATGTCGTTGTGCGGTGTTGAGGTTCCGTGGGCGTTGATGTAATCGACATCTTCGAATTTCCTGTCGGCCATCTTTACGGCATATTCCATGCATCGTTGGGCGCCGGTGCCGTTGGGGTCGGGCGCGGTTATGTGATAACCGTCATCGCTCATGCCGCAGGATGTGAACTCAGCGTAGATTCGAGCGCCGCGTCTTTTCGCATGTTCGAGTTCTTCAAGGATAAGCGTGCCGGCGCCTTCGCTCAAGACGAAGCCGTCCCGCCCCTTGTCGAACGGTCTGCTGGCCTTCTCCGGCTCGTCGTTGCGGGTGCTGAGTGCGGTCATTACCTGAAAGCCGCTGATTCCCAGTTGCGTCATAGCCGCCTCGGAGCCGCCTGCGATCATAACGTCGCTGTCTCCATACTGGATGCATCGCAGGGCCATGCCCAGAGAATGCGCACTGGAGGCGCAGGCGCTGGCCGTGGCGAAGTTCGGACCGCGCACCCCGTATCGTACGCCCAACTGTCCGGACGCGGCATTGAGCATGAGTTTGAGTATGAAGAAGGGCGATATCTTCATCGGTCCCTTCTCGATGTAGCGTGTGTGCTGCTGCTCAAACTCGATGATGCCGCCGATGCCGGAGCCGATTACCACGCCGACGCGGTCTCTGTTTTCTTTCGAAAGGTCGAGGGCCGCGTCCTCCAGCGCCATATCACTGGCGGCAACAGCGTACTGGGCGAAGGGGTCGAGTCTTTTCGCCTCGCGTCGGTCCGGTATCCATTTCGCGGGGTCAAAGTTCTTGACCTCGCCGGCGATCCGGACGCTGAAACCGGTCGTATCGAACTTGGTTATCCCGGTAATGCCGCTTTTGCCGGCAAGCAGATTGTTCCACAGAGTTTCGACATCGTTGCCCAGCGGAGTTATCGCGCCGAAACCCGTGATGACTACACGGCGCTTTTCCATGTTTTTACGTGTGCTCCTTGATGTACTTTATTGCATCTCCGACGGTCTGTATCTTCTCCGCGTCTTCTTCAGGGATGTTCAGGTCGAACCGCTCCTCAAATTCCATCACCAGTTCGACCTGGTCGAGCGAATCGGCGCCGAGGTCGTTGATGAAGGAAGTCTCGAGAGACAGTTGGTCCTTATTGACCCCCATCTGGTCGCAAATAATGGTATAGACTTGTTCTTCGATGTTGTCTGCCACTGCTTTTCCTCCGCTAAATGTGTCTTCGGAACGTTGTACACGATAAAAAACGAACAAACGGCGATGCGCAGCAGAGCGCAATCGCGTGATTGAGTTCGTTACATCACCAGGCCCCCGTCCACCCGAATCACCTCGCCGGTGATGTAGGCGGCAAGATCGCTGGCCAGAAACAGCACGGCGTTGGCGACGTCGGCCGACGTGCCCATCCGCGCCAGAGGCACCAGGGAAAGCATCCTGTTCCTGGTCTCCTCATCCAGGACCTTCGTCATCGCCGTGTCAATGTAGCCCGGAGCGACTGCGTTTGCGGTTATGCCCCGGGAGGCGAATTCCTTTGCGGTCGATTTTGCAAGCGCTATGACTCCCGCCTTGGAGGCGGAGTAGTTGGCCTGTCCGGCGTTGCCTATCAGCCCGATGATGGATGCGATGTTGATGATTCTTCCGCCGCGCTGCTTGAGCATCGGGCGTGCCGCGGCTTTGGTGCAGTTGAAGGCGCCTTTGAGATTGACGTCGAGCACCTGCTGCCATTCTTCCTCTTTCATCCGCATGATAAGGTTGTCGCGGGTAATTCCGGCGTTGTTGACCAGGATGTCTATGCGCCCGAATTTTCTTATCGTGCTGTCCACTATTGCCTGGCACTGGTCGAATTTGCTGACGTCCGCCAGCGTGTATATCGCCTCCGTTCCCGCTCCCTTCAGTTCTTCGACCAGGCTTTTTACCCCTTCCTCTACATAGTCCGCCGCGGAGATGGAGGCCCGGCCCTGCCCAGCGCGAGGGCGATTTCCCTGCCGATTCCCTGTCCGGCGCCTGTTACTATTGCGGCTTTGCCTTTCAAGTCAATCATTCGTTGTCCTGTCTTACGGTGACACTTGTCCGCTTCAGGCGGAGTCACCGATGTAAATTACGCGGGTCCGGCCTCGACGACGGCCGACGGCTCGATTTTTTTCATCAGTCCCGCCAGCACACTGCCGGGTGCAGGTTCGTAGAACCTGTCAATGCCCTTTTCGAGTACCCACCTCATGCATTTTTCCCAGTAAACCGGATTGCTGACCTGTCGTTCCAGCAATTTTCTTGTCTCATCAGGAGAATCGCCGTGCGGCTCGCCGGTGGCGTTTGCGGCCACCGGCATCCTGGATGCCGCGAAATTCACGTCCGCAAGGTCTCGCGCAAGTCTGTCGCCCGCGGGCTTCATCAGCGCCGAGTGAAATGCGCCCGCGACCCTGAGTCGGACGGCGCGTCTGACGCCGAAAGAGCCGGCAATCTTTTCCGCTTCCTCAATTGCCGCCGTTTCTCCCGAAATCACGACCTGACCGGGGCAGTTGAGGTTTGCGACGCTGATTTCTCCGGCCTCGGCCGCCTTCTCGCAGATTTTGCGGGCCTTTTCGACGTCCGCCCCCAGAAGGCTGAGCATCCCGCCGGATCTTGCGTCACAGGCCTCCTGCATATATCTGCCGCGGTTTCGCACCAGTTTGACCGCGTCTTCGAACTCCAGAGCGCCGGCATAGCACAGGGCCGAGTATTCGCCGAGGCTCAGGCCCGCGCAGACGGCGATTCTGTCGTCTTTCAACCGGCCATTTTCCTTCATCACCGCCAGTGAGGCCATTGTTGTCGTAAGTATCGCGGGCTGGGCGACGTCGGTTCTGTTCAGTTCTTCCTCTGGTCCCTCGAAGCAGATTTTAGCAATGTCAAAGCCGAGGGCGCGCGAGGCGCTGTCGAAAATTTCGCGGGCGGTCTTGCTGTGCATGCAAAGATCTTTGCCCATTCCGATTTTTTGTGCGCCCTGTCCCGGGCATATGAGTGCTGCCCTTGCCATATCACCACCTTAAGAGTCCGCCGGCCCAGGTTATGCCGCCGCCGAATGCGGCCATTGCTATCAGGTCTCCGCGCTTTATCAGTTCCAGGCGCGCCACTTCGTCCAGCGCCACAGGTATTGTGGCGGCGGATGTATTGCCGTAACGTTCGATGTTCAGATACCATTTATCAAGCGGTGTTCCCATGCGCCTGGCGGCTCCTTCGATGATGCGTATGTTCATCTGGTGCGGGATAATCATTGCCAGGTCGTTGATGTCGTAGCCGTTTTCCGTAACAATTTCCATTACGACGTCGCCCATTTTCTGCACGACGTATTTGTAAACTTCGCGGCCTCGGATTTGCATTTTGTGCAGTTTTTTCTCAACGGTCTCCGTACACACAGGCATTGCCGAACCGGAAGAGGGGATAATCATAAAATCGCCGCCCGAGCCGTCGGAACCCATAGAGGTGTCAAGCACGTGTCCGTGAGGAGCATCGGCGTGCAGGATTGCCGCGCCCGCCGCGTCGCCGAACAGGATGCACGTGGTGCGGTCTTCGTAATCGGTGACGGAACTCAGCACCTCCGCGCCCAGGACCAGGGCAACCTTGTATTTCCGATTGTCAAGATAATGTGAGGCAATTGACAGTCCGTACAGAAAGCCCGAACAGGCGGCGCTGACGTCGAATGCGCCGACGTTTCTGCAACCCAGTTTGTGCTGCAACATGCAGGCGGTGCTGGGAAACCTGTAGTCCGGGGTAATGGTGCCGACGATTATCAGGTCGATGTCCGTGACCTTCAGCCCCGCCATGTCGAGGGCGCGTTTGGTGGCTTCGACGCACAGGTCGCTGGTGGGCGTGCAGGGCGGAGCGATGCGTCGCTCCTTTATGCCCGTGCGGCTGAAAATCCACTCGTCACTGGTATCGACTATCTGTTCGAAGTCGTGGTTGTTTAATACCTTCTCGGGCAGGTAAGAACCTGTGCCTACGATGCCGACCGCGTGTTTCCCCGGCATATTGTTTCCCCCTTCAGGATAAGCCTTTTCAGGCGAGTCTGGCCAGCATAAGATCGTTCAACTTGCATCTTGCAAACTGGTCGGCCACTGCGATTGAGTTGGCTATGGCCACTGAACTTGATTTCCCGTGGGAGAGTATGCACACGCCGTTTACGCCCAGCAGCGGCGCCCCTCCGTATGCTGACCAGTCGGTGCGTTTCCTGAAACCATTGAGCACGGCCGCCTTCTCATCCTCGCTGCCCGCTCCCGCCTTGCGGAGTTCATCGAGGAGCGAGTGAATTATATTCTGCGAGAATCCTTCTATCGACTTGAGCAGCGTGTTGCCCAGAAAGCCTTCGCAAATGGCGACGTCGCAGCCGCCCAGGAATATCTCGTGCCCTTCCACGTAGCCCACGTAGTTCAGCCCGGTCTTCTGCAGCATCTTGTTGGCGTCCTTTATCAGACTGTTGCCCTTGGTGTCTTCTTTGCCAACGTTTATCAGGCCGACGCGCGGACGCTTGATGTTCAGTATCTGCTCGGCGTAAGCCGAAGCCATAATGCCGTACTGCAGCATATGCTGCGCCTTGCAGGCGATATTTGCGCCCAGGTCGATGATGGTGCAGGAACCGCCTTTTGCCGGCAGCGGCGCCGCAACTCCCGGTCGCTTGACTCCTTTCAGCCTGCCCAGTATGTAAGAAGCGATGCTGACCACGGCGGCGGTGTTGCCCGCGCTGACCACGGCGTCCGCATTGCCCTGGGCGAGCATCTGAACGACCCTGGTGATGGAGTTATCTTTCTTCTTGCGGAGCGCGATGGACGGCTTGTCCTGCATCGTAACTATTTGCTCCGCATGATAGATGCTCAGCCGGGGGGCAAAAGCGTCCGGCCCCTTGCCGGTCTGCTGCTTCAGTGTTTGAACCAGGACGTTCTGCTGTCCCACAAGCGCTATTTCTACTTCGCTCGAGCGTTCCAGAGATTCAAGGCATCCCTTTACAACCTCGCCCGGCGCGTAGTCACCTCCCATGCCGTCAACGGCTATACGCATTGCTTAGGCACCCTCTTTTTCTATGATGCTCTCGCCACGGTAGTAGCCGCAGTTTTCGCACACGGTGTGCGGCAGTTTGCGCTGTCCGCAGCGGGGGCAGTCTGACAGTATCGGCGCGCCGAGAGCGTCGTGGGCGCGGCGCTTGTTCTTCCTGGATTTTGAATGTCGTCTCTTCGGATTAGGCAAGGACTTCGCCCCTTAAAATAACCGCGCCAGGAACGGCGCTGTTGACCTTCCCCCCTCAAAATCGCGGGATTCTATATACACCGAATAACCTTGTCAAGCAAAATGGTGCAACATTTCCCAAAGTTTCTATCAGGTCTGGGATAAAAAGGCAAGGGGATTATCGAGGTCAAAGGGGAAGCGCGGAGGCGCGCCAAATTTATGGGTGGATTTTCAGCGGAAATGCCTCACCAAATCAGCGCGCTATTGTTGGCCGTGGTGAGGAATGCGGATTAGAGTTATGACCCTACGCTCGCCGCCGTCATATCTTCGGCCCTCGCAGGGGCGGCCGTTTCGTCGCGCTTCCGCCCGGTGACTGCCCGGTACGGGCCTGTAGGGGCCGGTTGGTGGAGAATGCGCAGTTCCAGCGCGCCGTGCGGACAGGCCCGCGTACAGACGCCGCATTTGTTGCACAGATGCGTGTCAAGGGCCAGAACGGGCTTTGATGCCTCGGGATTGGCAGGCCGGGGACGCCTTACTGGAAGGCCGTCCTCGCCGGCTGCATACAACGCGCCAGTGGGGCATGCTTCCACGCATTCAAGGCATAAGTTGCAGGATGCCTTCTGGACGGCCAGGTGTTTCAGGCATTCCGCGCAGGGCGTTCCCTCGATTTCCTCTATAGAGGTTCCGGCGGTATTCGGGCGGTTTTCCTTCAAATCCGTGTCCTTCAGGTATCGGTAAACGATTTCCGCGGCGCGTCTGCCCCGGGCCAGGTCGTGGACGATGCTCCTGTTCACCGGAGCCAGCGGCTCCGCGCAAAAAATTCCCGGCGTGTCGGTCAGCATTGTCTCCGGCTCGACGGCGATTGGCGAATGCCGGGAAAGCGTGAAGTTAACAGAATGAGACGAACGCGCCGGCACCGGCCTTAAGGAACCGTCCAGAACGATAATATCCGCCAGCAACGAAAAGTCCTCGGACAGCCCGGATATCCCGCAACGCTCCCCGCCGACGTCTGGAATTGCGACAGCGCCGCAGCAGTCGGCAAGGAGGACATCCACTTTCCGGCTCCGAATCGCTTCGATTTCGCTGCGTGCAACACCGCTGTGATGCGTGTCGCTGTCGTGCAGGACTACGGTGATATGTCCGGAACCACGTTCGGCGCAAATCGCGCCTGCGGCAAGCACTTCGCGGCCGCTGCCCATAATAACGGTCTCTTCGGGGGGAATTGTCCCGCCCGATGAAACGGCTCTCACAAACGCGCTCAGGTCAATTATTCCCTTGCAGCGCTCGTCCGTCAGCGCTTCGTTTCGCTGCGAGTCGAAGAACGACGGGACTATCAGCAGCGCGTCATAGCCTTCATCGCGGAAATTCTCCACAAGCCTTCGCTGTTCGCTCCTGTCGGCGAGGTGAAACCTGACCCCCATCGCTCTCAAACGTCTTAGGTCCTCCTTTAACGCCTCTTCGGGCAGGGTCATCGACGCGACTGAGTTCATCAGCCAGCCGCCGATCTGTTCCACGGTGTCAAACGCGGCCGCTTCGCAACCCGCTTGTGTCAGATAAAAGGCCGCACCAAGGGCCACGGGAGAGGAACCGGCGATTGCCACCCGGGGCGGGCGGGCTTTCGCCGCCCCATTGAAGATTTCCGGAGCCAGTCTCCAATCCGTCCCGTCGCTCACATTGAGCGTTACAGTCCCATCGCCATCATTATCTTGAACGGCCGCGCAGGAGCCTTGGGAATCAAGGCCGTAACTCCCGTCCTGACCGTGCAGGGCCTCGCACGGGACGCCTTCGGCGCAGGCGTTTTCGCAGGGCTTATGGCAAAGGTAGGATACGGTAAGCGGCAAAGGATTGTTTTCCGTCAGTTGCCGTCGGGCTTCGTTTGTTTTGCCGGCTTTCGAGAGGAGTACTGCTGCGTGAACGTCGATTTTCAGCGGACAGGCCGCCCTGCACGGGATCCGCTTGTCCAGCGGGCCGCCGAGCGGCGAAAAAGCGGTGGCCGATGATTTTTGCATTTTTGCTGCCTTCTTCTGCTTCCCGGTAGTTCGGAACTTGTAAAAAGAGGCTGGGAAGGATAAGTCGATTTCAAGAGGTGATGATCAAATTGCAGGATATTGCTGAAGTTTCTATATATATATCGGATTGACGCGGCGCAAAGTTTAGCAAAGCGCATAAATATCCAATGTTATGCTTGACAATCGGCGATTATGGGATATACTTAACCATTGTCGTTGAACCTATTGTCTAATTCAATAAGTGGTCTTTGTGCCTGGAGATGGCGATGAGTTCAAAAAGCATGTGGACAAGAAAGACTGTTATATTCGCGGCCTCGGCGCTCTTGCAGGTCGCGTTTTTTATTTCAGTCCTCACAACGCCCGTTGATGCCGCGCCGATTTACGAGAGCGGCAACCTCAGCAGCGAGATAGCCCGGCTCAAGACGCTGGTCTTCCCGAAAGAGTCGGGACTCTACGTCCAGCCCACCGCGCAAAATCTCTCGGACTTCCGCGACCTTGCCACCAGTGTCGAGAACGGCCAGATATGGCAGGCGTCCCTCCAGGCCGAAGCGCTCGGCTACGAGATGGTCATTTTCACCGACACGCGCGACAACAGGACGTACTCCCTCCTGCGCGAACAACTCGACGGATTCGGCAACCAGACGAAGGGCTGGGGCAATTACGTCTATGACCGGCTGGAAGCGGTGAATCTGCTCATCGAAGCGCCGCACCCGCTGTACGACACCAACACGCCTGAATTGTCAATCGAGGTTTACTACGGGTCGAATGCGAAGGGCTACCTGATGGCCGGCGCGCACCGGAATACGATGGGTGACGGAGTATACGGTCAGGCCAACGTGCCCGGCCACACCGACAGCATTTTCCATATCGTCCACGAAGAGTGGTCCGACGCCGACACCCTGCCGATTCAGATACACGGGTTCGACTGGGATTTACACACAAACTTTCCCGCGGGCACCGACGTGGTGCTTTCCAACGGCGACGGCGCGGTGCCGCAGCCGCATATTGATTTGGACGCGGCCTTCGACGATGCGGCGCTTCTGTCATTCGCATACAACTCCCTCAGCACAAGCGACCCGGTCAACATCCAGGTCAACACGGACTGGCTGAACGGCGGCGTCATATCGGGCAGCACGTTTGGCTCGTTAAGCGCCGGATATAACGTGCAGGGACAGTACACACGCGACACTTACGGCGCGCCGTGGATTCACTGCGAGATGGAGCAGTCCATCCGGTTCAACGACCCCAGCCTGTGGCAGCCCGCCATCGATGTGATTGTCGAGACATTCGGCGAGCCGATTCCCGAGCCCGCGACAATCGCGCTTATCGGTATGGGGATGGTCGGAGTTGCAGGCATTGTTCGCAGGAAACTGCGCAAATAATTCAGGATTAAGATTCAAAAAAGCGGCGTCACGTACGCCGCTTTTTTTTTGCTGCTTCTGCATTTTCCACGTTTAACCATCATTTCTTGACCGGAGCGCGCCTTCCTGCTAGATTAGTTGAAGGGCGATAGTCGCCTTATTCGAGGGAGGAGGTGTGTCTCTATGCCGAAGCAAATCCGAAAACGCGACGGCCGCGTCGCGCCCTTCGACCCGGAACGCATCCGCGCCGCAATCGGCAAAGCGCTTGAAGCCGCGAACGCAGATGACGGGCAAAAGGCCCGGAAACTCTGCGACGACGTCGTAGAAGAACTCAAAGGCTTCGACAAAATACGCAAGGGCGCAGGCAAACCGACCATCCCCGGCGTGGAGAACGTGCAGGACGTCGTCGAGAAGGTTCTCATCGAATCCGGCGAGGCAGACGCGGCGAAGGCATACATCCTGTACAGAAAATCCCGCGCCGAACTTCGCGGCGCAAAAGAATCCATCGGCGTGAAGGACGATATGAAACTTACCCTCAACGCCATCAAGGTACTGGAACGCCGCTATCTTCTTAAAGACGACAGCGGCCGCGTGGTCGAGACCCCGTCGCAACTTTTCCGCCGCGTGGCGCACGCCGTCGCGCAGGCCGATTTGAATTACACCGACGAGAAGACGGCGCAGGAAACCGGGGAAGAGTTCTACCGGATGATGACGAACTTCGAGTTTCTGCCGAACTCTCCCACGCTGATGAACGCCGGCACGGAGATGGGGCAACTCTCGGCCTGCTTCGTCCTTCCGGTAAACGACTCGATGGAAGAAATCTTCACCTCGCTGCGCGATATGGCGCTTATACACCAGTCGGGCGGCGGCACCGGCTTCTCTTTCTCGCGTCTCAGGCCGAAAGGCGACCTTGTCCGCTCGACCCACGGCGTCGCATCGGGACCGGTTTCATTTATGCTTGTCTTTGACGCCGCGACCGAGGTGGTCAAACAGGGCGGGCGGCGACGCGGCGCCAATATGGGAATCCTGCGCGTTGACCATCCCGACATACTGGACTTCGCGACCGTGAAGGTCGGCGGCGACAAACTGAAGAACTTCAATATCTCCGTCGCCGTGGACGACGGCTTTATGCAGGCCCTCGCGACAAACTCGCACTACGACATCGTGAATCCGCGTACGGGAAAGTCCGGTATGTCTCTTAAGGCCGCGGACGTGTTCGAGGTCATCACAACCTCGGCGTGGAAATGCGGCGACCCGGGGCTGTGCTTCATCGACGAGATTAACCGTTTCAATCCCGTGCCGCAACTCGGCGCGATTGAGACGACCAACCCCTGCGGCGAGCAGCCGCTGCAGCCGTACGAATCGTGCAACCTGGGTTCGATAAATCTCTCGGCGATGGTGCGCGACGGAAAACTGGACGGGGAAAAACTCGTCGCGACCGTCAAGTGCGCGGTGCATTTTCTTGACAACGTTATCGACGTGAGCAAGTTCGCCCTTCCCAGGGTCCGCGAGGCGACGCTGGGCAATCGCAAGACAGGGCTCGGTGTGATGGGCTTCGCCGAGATGCTCGTCAAACTCGGCCTGGCCTACAACTCCGACGAAGCGGTAAAATGCGCCGGGTCGACGATGAAACTCATCACCGGGACGGCCCGCGCGGCGTCGGCGGAACTCGCGGAAAAGCGCGGCTCCTTCCCGAATTTCGAAAAGAGCATCTGGCCGTCGAGGGGATTCAAATCGCTCCGCAACGCCACCGTCACAAGCATCGCGCCGACCGGGACCATCAGCATAATCGCGGGCTGTTCGAGCGGCATCGAGCCGCTCTTCTCGCTCTCGTACTACCGCCACGTGATGGAGAACGCGCACCTGCTCGAGAAAAACGCGCTCTTCGAAGAGATTGCACGGCGCGAAGGTTTTTACAGCGAGCAGATGATGGCCGACATCGCGCGGAAGGGGTCTCTTGAAGGGATTCCGGGGGTTCCGGATGAAGTCAGCCGTCTCTTTGTTACCGCCTTTGATATTGCGCCCGAGTGGCACGTGAAGATGCAGGCGGCCTTCCAGAAGCATACCGACAACGGAGTTTCCAAGACCGTCAACCTGCGACAGGACGCCACCCAGGCCGATGTGCGGCGGATATACCTTCTCGCGCACCAGTTGCGCTGCAAGGGCATCACGATTTACCGCTACGGCAGCAGGCCCGGCCAGGTGCTTACAATCGACGAGTCTTCGCAGCAGGTATGCGAATGAACTCTTACCTGAAGAAGTCCGACTCCTTTAAATGAAAACGCAAAAGGTGACTGTCACCAATTACGCCGGACCTATTCTATTTACGGAATCGCGCGAGTGTGCGAGCGCGATTCGTAGAATAGAACAGGTCCTGGGCTGCATCGGGGGACAGTCCGCGGCGCCCCGATTTCGGCCTTCGCCTCATCGGAGATTGCCCGCCCGAGCCGTAAAGGCTCGGTCTTTACGGCCAGGGGGACAGTCCCCCTGCGAGACTCGCAGATTGGTGACTCCGCCGCCCCTACGGGTGGCCTGTAGGGGCCACAAACCGTCGGCGGACAAGTGTCACCTTGCCAGGTGTTTCTTTATCCAATCAAAGAGCAATTGATGAAAACGCGAAATTATAGTGTAATAAATCTCGGAAAGGCTCATCTGCGGGAGATAGAGCGCGTTCTCGGCAGCGCGTTCGCAGACAATCCGTTCGCCGGGGAGTTCGGCGGCAACGCGAAATACATCGGCGTTGTACTGGGTCTTCTGGCGCGGCTCGCGATGAAGGAGCGGGAAACGACCGCCCTCGGCGTGACGGACGGGGATTCGCTTGCGGGTCTTGCCATTGTCGTGCGCGGCGACTGGGAGCCTTCGCCGCGCGCCATCGTGTTAAATTTTCTCCGTCTTATATTCAGGCTGCCCTGGGGTGTCTTCAGGCATACGCTTTCGTGGATGAAGAAACTGGGCGAAGCAATGAAGAATGTCGAGAAGCGCGCCGACGAGAGGGAACTCCTGTTCCTCGGCGTCGTCCCGGAATTGCACGGAAAGGGCATCGGCCGGACTTTGCTGAAAAAGTGTTACGAGGTCGCTGCAGAACAGGGCTTTCAGAAAATGCGTCTGGAGGTTGTCGGCGGGACGCCCGCCGTGGCGGTTTACGAAAAGCAGGGATTTGTGCACGAGTGCGA
>JBDRIB010000202.1:0-7076 GCA_043816375.1 Planctomycetota bacterium
CCCGTCCTTCCTGCGTACGCTGCCCGAACGCCAGTTCAACGCGGGAATGGCCGAGGTCATAAAAACCGCGGTCATCGGGAACGGTCATCTGTTCGCCTTCGTCGAGGGAAACGTGCGGGCGATTCGCAAAAGAGACACAAAAGCGCTCGAACGGATAATCGTTTCCTGCGTGCGATTCAAGGCGCGGATTGTCGAGGTGGACGAGAGGGAAAGCGGCCCGCGAATGCTCCTGAACTTCGGCCATACCTTCGGACATGCGATTGAGACGGCGACAAATTACAGGAAATACCTGCACGGCGAGGCGGTCGCGATGGGAATGGTCGCGGCGTCCCGAATCGCCGCGGCAAGAGACCTCTGCGCGGAATCCCTGCCCGAAAGGCTTTCGGCGCTTCTGAAAAAATTCTCCCTGCTGACGGAAATCCCGCCGCCGATACTCGGGCGGATTCCGCAGGCGGCGGCTCGCGACAAGAAGGCGCGCGTCGAGGGACTGACGCTGATATTTCCGCGTAAAATCGGCGCGGCGGAAATCGTGACCGGTTTCGACTCGCAAGACATCAGGCAAATGCTTAAGGACAAAACGTGGTAGATGCTGAAGATGGTGAAATGTGACAATCACCGAACTACGAATCTCGGCGCAGGGGACTGTCCCAAGCCCTGATGAGGCGAAGACCGAAATCGGGGCGCCGTGGACTGTCCCCTGCGCGTTCGAGGAACAGTTCTGAATCTACAAGATTGCCGGCCCGACCCGTCGCTATGCAATTTGCTCATCTGAGAAACGGTTCTAATCTACGCCCCGACTTTCGCATTTTATTTTATATGAATGTCGGGGCCGTAATTAGAACCGTTCCGGTCGCAAATTGCGCTCCGTAAATGGGGTCTGACCCTTCGCCAGCCTGCACCAGGCGGATAATGCTTTTTTATGACTTTTCTCTCTTGACTCCGACTTTTATGTATTATAAAATATAAAGTAAATCCACGCCGTATCTACCGGTTTGCATCGTCCGCAAGGACGAGAGGGGGGAACCATGAAGGCCTGCAGAATAATCCTGTCGCTCTTAATCATTTCACTCGTTTGCGCCCTGCCGCTGTCCTGCGGCAAAGATGAAACGCAAGAACCAACCGCCCTGAATGACCAGAAAAAAGACGACCCCGGCGGGCAAGGCACGGAACCCGGGCAGAACGGGGATGCAGTAAAGCCGCCCGTGACCGAAATTGCGTCGAGGGACAACCTGACCCGCGTCGCCGTATCGGCGCGTGTCTGGAAACATTCCGGCAAGAGTTATTATCGAATATTCAAAATAAGCGGCGACGATTTCAAACCCGTGTGGCTCACCCCCGACGGATGCAACTGCTACAATCCGGTCTGGTCGCCGCGTGGAAACAGGATAGCATTCTTCACGGACATCAGCGGCATCCAGGGTATCGGAGTAATCGGCGCCGACGGTGTGTGGAACAAAAGGGATTTGATACGCGCGACCTCGCTCGGCCGGGACGGCAACCCTCCGGTGACCGTCAGCGACAAACTGCTTATCTGGTCGCCCGACGGGACGAAAGTGATATACGGCGCAGAGGCCCAGAACGGAAGCCTGCAGGTCGTCGCCCTCGACCCCGATGCGCTTTCCGCGGAACCGCTTGGGACCGTGAGTAGCGGCGAGGAATTCAGAATCAACTCGCCGGAACGCTCCTTTCCCGTGGACCCGTGGAACAGAAGCATCGCCCTTTCCCCGGACGGCAGATACAAAGTGGAAGTGAAACGCGGCCTCAGTCGCGTCATTGAAATTGCCTGCGGCGGCGGCTCCAGGGAAATTGCGCTGCCGGATGTCGGGCCGGCCTTCTTCCGCCTGGGCGACTGGTCTCCGGACGCAGGAAAAATCATCGTGGAATGCGAACCTGTGAACGAAGGCGCGCAGCCCGGCATTTACATCCTCGACGCGCAATCGGGCGTGTTGCACAGGCTGTGCGACGGGCTGGAGGGGCGCTGGACGCTCGGCGGCGATTACGTCATCTACCGCACGCCGGAAGTTGAAACGTCCTTTGACGAGGCGGACCGCGGACTGATGGAAGTGAAGTGCAGCGTGCTGAGCATAATCCCCGTCGTCGTCGGCGCGTCGCATGCGCTTATGCCGGGGCTGATGAACCTTCGAGGCCATTCGACCGCATTCGTTTATTCCGGAGAAACCACGACCGATTTCGCCGGCATCGAGACTCTTCCTTCTCCAGCAGCAGTCAGGACATCGACCCCGGGAACAGGGGAAACATCGGAAACCAGCGTCGAACATCACGCTCCGGAACCCGCCCTGCCTCCGGGAGAGATTAAGTTCCACGAACTCGGCGAGTTTGTATCGGAAACCGGTTTCACCGCGTTCACCGATATGGAGAGAGACGGGCGGACGGAGGTAGTTGTTGCCGGAGAAATTGCGCCCGGAAAGTACGAGGTCACTACCTACACGCTGAGGGAAGGCAAGTATGCTCTGGCGAAAAGGCACGAGGCTTCGGCCGAGGGCGAGGAGGAAAAATACCGCAGCAAGTTCGCCGGCAGCCCGGTAAAGGCAATTACCGCCGAGCAGGGCGGGAAGTTCCTCCCGCCGGAGATTGCGGACAGGGCAACGGTGCTGTGGGCCGGACAGGCGGTCGTGGCGAATCAGGAAAATCCCGAGACCCTGGTTTGCTATCTGGTTCATGAAAACGATTCAAGATGGAAAGTGTTTCTGTCGATATTCAGAAATACCGCCGGAACCGATTACAAGGAAATCGGTAAAATCGCCGCGCTGGAAGGCACAGGCGAGGCTCCCCGCAACGCCAACGCAACACTGGTGGACATCGACGGGGACGGAAAGAAGGAACTCGTTCTTGCACTGACAACCCCAATGGATGAGGGCTGGCGCGAAAACTTGAAAATTTATTCGACCTCCGCCGAGTAGCACGGAAAGCGCAATATTGATTTGACACCTTGCGGCGGAATCGACCGTCGTTCCGAAACTGGGGGTGAACGACGGCTCGGTGAAGGAAAGGTAGATAGAAAATGAAAGTATTGGAAGTAGGTTGACTCGGTACCGGCGGATTTGGGCTAGAAGTTCTTCCTGACACGATTAGTGCGTGTCAGGATTTTTTTTGCACCTTCCACGACACTATCGACGGCGACCGCGGTCATGCAAACCGGGTCGTCGCAGCGGCGCTTCGTGCACGGGCGGCAGGGCACGTCCGCCGTTACCACCTCGTTTCCATCGCCGAAGGGCCCGTAGAAATCGGGGTCCTTCGGGCCGAAAATCGCGACCACCGGAACTCCCGCCGCAACCGCGATGTGTATCGGTCCCGTGTCGGCACCGATGAAAAGATTCGCCCCGCCGACCAGCGCCGCCAGTTCCTTCAGCGACATCCGCGGCGCAATCGCGGCGCAATCTCCCGCGCTGCGCGCGACTTCCTCGCAGATTTGCTCCTCGCCGGGTCCGCCGGTTACGACGGCGACCCCGCCGAATTCCTCGTGCAGCCGCCGCGCGACCTCCGCGAAACGCCCCGGCGGCCACTGCTTGAACCGGCCGAATTTGCTCGTGCCCGGATGAATGATGACCAGCGGGCCTTGCGGATTCAGCGAGCCGGTGAATTCCTCCGCGCGCGCGACCGCTCCTTCGTTTCGCGGCAGCCGCCATTCAATCGCCGGACCTTCGATGCCGAGTCTGGAAAGCATCAGCATATTCCACATCAGGCGGTGCACGCCGTCGGGCGGCGTGAACGTCTCGGTGTAGAATCTGTGGCTGTTTTCCTTGGCATGCGACGCCGCCAGGCCGATTCGCCTCGGCGCGCCGCAGAGCCGCGTTACAAGGCCGCTGCGAAGGTTGCCCTGGAAATCAATCGCGACCTCGTATTTCTTCTTTCGGAGTTCGCGAAAGAACCCGGCGACCTTGAACGGAAGAGCGGGGATTAAGAGAGGATTCTTCAACTGCCGCGTCCAGTCCTTGCGCGGCAGGACTATCAGTTCGTCCAGGTCGGGGTGGTTTTCGACGATGCCCGCGAAACGTTTTTCAACGACCCAGCCGATATGCGCACCGGGGAAAGCCTTTCGCAGCGCGGTCAGCGCGGGCAGGCAGCGTACCACGTCGCCCAGCGCGCTCAGCCTGACAATCAGTATTTTTTCCGGTTCTTCGGGCAATGCTTACTCTTGCAATGGAACAATTTTTGGTGACTGTCACCAAAAATACAAAATACCTCAAAGAAAGAATTATATTCCCCCCGCGCAGGAACGTCAACGCATCTAACCAGAGGGCGGAGAGGCAAGGCGGAAACTACAGTAGGCAAGTAGGACAGCAGGCAAGCAGGAGAGGGAAAACCCTGGAACCACGAATACACACGAATAAACACAAATTAAAAGGGGCAAAGGGGCAAAGGGACAAAGCAAAAACAGACCGAAGACCTGAAACCACAGATATACACTGATAAGCGCGGATAGAAAACTTCTACACTTCTATACTTCTATACTTCTACACTTTTTTCGCGCGAGGCCCGCGAATCCCAGCAATCCCGCGCTGATTAGCGCGATTGTGGCGGGTTCGGGGATGCTGTATGTGGATGTCACTGCCTGGATTCCGCCGTTGAGGACTGTGCCGCCATTGTCAATAAATTCGAGCGTGTAAAGGTTGTAGCCGTTCAAATCAAGAGTCGCATTCTCGCCGAGCACCAGAGTCCTTACGTAAAGCGCCTCGGGCTGAGTGCTCGGACCGAGGCCGGTGAAGTTGACGTGTGCGTCCACAAGTTGCAGAGTTCCGTAATAGGAGCCGTCGAGGGTAAGGCCTTCGAGGCCGAAGTTGCCGTAGAAGTTTTCCTCAATCAGCCCGTAGTCGTAGGATGCGATTTCGAATGTGTCGGTGTCGCTGCTGTCTTCGAAAGTGAAGGTCGTGTTTTGCAGCCACCCCAGGTTTTTCAGCGATGTGCATGTGTTTTCGAAATCCGAACCGGTCATATGTATTGTCGTGCCGGGCACGGCCATAAATACGGCGTCGTCCTGCAGGGTCAAAGAACCGCTTATCTCGACGCCGGCGCCGTTGTTCGTTATGTTCAATATGCCATGCCCTCCCAAAAGCAGGTCGTGCGCTTCGAGATTGCCGCCGTTGAGGTGGTAGACACTGCTGCTTGCTGTCATTTCCAGCGTTCCGGAGACCGAAAGCGTCCCGCCGGACTGGTTGAACTCTCCTCGGCCTAATCCGTTGCCGACAATCAAATCGGCAGCGGCAAGTGCCCCATTGTTCAGATTGCAGGTTGCCTTGATAAAGGGAGTATTATTGGCGAGGCGTAGAGAGCCACTGATTGTGACTGTTCCGCCTTCCTGGTTGAATTCGCCCTCGCTATCGTAGCCGATATGGACCTCCGGTGCTATCAGTGAGCCTCCGCTGGCCGCGATAGTTGCCGTTTTCCCGTTTCCCAGAGATAGTGTTTCAGTGCCGGTGTCGAATGTCCCCCCGTTGGAGATCGTGAGGCTGTTTACAAATCCGAACATACCGCCGGAGGCGATAAGGGTGCCGCGTATCTCAAGCGGGTCGCTGAAGTCGTAATGGCCTGTGTAAGACTGGCCTTCATAGACAATCATCGGCGTGCCGGGCGCGTACACGATGCCCTTGATATCGGTGGAGCCGAATACGGTTGCGGGATCGAAACCGGCGGGAATGATGGTCAATGAGTTTGCCGCTGTTTCAAATGAAGCCGAACCGGCGTTAATGAAGGCGGCGTCTTGTATGTCCATACTTCCGACAGGGAGGTATAAAATACCGGCGTTGTGGTCGAAATCAATTGTTCCGTTGATACTGCCGCCATCTTTTATGCTGAGTGTTCCGGCACTGATTCTGTAGGTGCTCGCGGGGTCGATATAAAGATCCTTTGTGCTGTTTGTGCCGCCGGTTTGGGTGAAGATGCCTGTTCCGCCTTCATAGCCGATGTATTCATTGGAACCGACAGAGAGCTCCCCCGCGCTCAAATTGTACGTCCCGCTGGAGCCGGATTCGTAACCGAGGTAAAGATCACTGCTCACTGTGTTTGTCCCGCCGGTCTGGTTGAATTCGCCCGTGCCGGAAATGCCGATGCGTTCCTGATAGACCGAAAGTACCCCCGTTCCACCCAGGTTGTAAATCCCGCTGGAGCCGGAAGAGAAACCAAGGAGCAGATTATTGCTGACCGTGTGAGTCCCGCCGGTCTGGTTGAATTCGCCCGTGCCGTGGTAGCCGATATATTCGCTGGAACCGACGGAGAGTTCCCCCGCGCCCAGATTGTACGTCCCGATGGAGCCGGAAGAGTAACCAACGCCAAGGTCACTGACGACCGTGTTAATCCCGCCGGTCTGGTTGAATTCGCCCGTGCACGCGCTGTAAAAGTAACCGCCGATGTATTCGGAACCGGCGGAGAGTTCCCCCGCGTTCAAATTGTACGTCCCGCCGGAGCCGGATTTGTAACCGAGGGAAAGGTAGTCACTGACCGTATTGGTTCCGCCGTCCTGGTTGAATTCGCCCGTGCCATAGTAGCCGATGTATTCGTGCCTGGCCGAAAGTGCCCCCCCGCTGGCGGCAATGGCTGCGGTTGCGCCGTTGTCCACCGCAAGGTCGTAACTGCCGGAATCCAGCGTTCCCCCCTCGGAAAGCGTCAGGCCTCCCCTGAAATCGAGCGGTCCGCCGCCGGCAACGATGTTCCCACGGTTCTGGACGTGGTCGCCTATCCAGCCGCGACCTGCAAAACCCTCGCCGGCGGATATGACCAGTGTGCTGCCCGCGATATGCACAAGCCCCAACGCATTGTACGAGCCGAATTGCACAACAGGGTCGAAGCCTGTCGGGAAGATTATCAGGGAATTTACTGCGCTGGCAAAAGAGGCGGAACCGGCGCCGTCAATGACAGCGTCTGTGAAATTAACCAACCCGCCGTTGACATTCAGCGTTCCGTCGCCGTTGTTGAGGTGAAAAGAGCCGTTGATTTCGGCGCTGTCGCCGATAGAAAGTGTCCCGCCGCTGAAGTTGTAACTGCTGCCATTTTTCACAAAAAGGTATCCCACCGTGTTGGTCCCGCCGGTCTGGTTGAATTCGCCGGTGCCGTAGTAGTAG
>JBDRIB010000203.1:0-6072 GCA_043816375.1 Planctomycetota bacterium
TAGTCTTCCAGCCCGACTTCGTTGACCACGTCCACGGTGTTGTCTATCTCGTTGCGGTAGATGAGCAGTTCGCCCCGGTAACTGTGGGGGACAATCTCGTAAACCTGGATGGGCTCGTTCGTCAGCGGAACGAGACGCGCCGCCTCGGCAATAATCTTCAGGCGGCCTATTCTGATGCCGCCCGGTATGGCGGTGATTTCAGCGCCTTTGCTTATGGTGTAGTTGTCTTCATCGAGCAGTTGCCTGGAATTGTCGGCGGACATTATCCTGAAGGGCGTCCTGGCAAAAATCCTGACGTGGCGTCCGTGAGGGACAATCATCACGCGAATCATTAACTGGTTTTCGGGAATCTTCGGTTTCGGGTTGTGCAGTACCGGCGGGCCAGTGTCGCAGGATGAAAGCAGAATAGTTGCGAGCAATGCCGCCGTGATTTGAAGACCGACCTGTTTGAGCGCTATCTTGTTTTTCGACATAATTCCCCTCTCAAAGGGACAGCAGGGCATAAGAGATGGTTTCGGTTTTCCGCCCGCAGAGAGTCCTTGTTCGCGGGCCTGTCTGTTACGAGCGACCACAGGGCGTTGTATCAGCCTTTGCCCTTATACAGTTCTTTGGTTGTGTCCCTGTAACGTTCGTATTCGCTGTAGATGCAGCCGCAGTAGTTCTGGAGATATAACTGTCTGCGTTTTGCCTCTTCGTGAGCGGCCTTCGAGTCGGGCCGGAAATCCTGGTAATAGAATTTGCTGCCTGCGCGCGCCGCCGCCTCGCGGCCGATTTCCGCTATCTGATTATGGTCCTGATGGGTGCTGGAGAGCAGGGTCGTCGTAAACGCGTCATAGCCGTTTTCAGCCGCGTGTTGCGCAGTCCGGTAAAGCCGCTGGCGATAGCAGAGCGGACAGCGCTCGCTCTGGTCTTCGCGAAATGCAACCAGGCGGAGAAACCGCCTCAGTCCGTATTCCTCGACTGCGCGCAGTGGAAACTTCAATTGCTCCTGCAGGACGCGTACCGACTTGAGCCGCCTGCGAAACTCGATAAGCGGGTGAATGTTCGGGTTGTAAAAGAACCCCTCGACCTTGTGACCGGCGTCTGTGAGCGTCTTTCCCACTGCCAGATAGCACGGCGCACAGCAAATGTGACACAATATTCTCATCAAGTTTCCCTGTGATGTCTGACAGGTAGTATGTTATCAGCGTCAGGGGTAGTCGTCAAGGACAGACGGAGAAGGGCCGGAAATTGTCCGCCGGGTGCTTTGGCTGTGGCCTTTTACCTTTGGCCTTGATTGATTTTGTGCTTGCAAAGGGAACGGGTCTGCCTATAATAACGCACTTTTCCAGGGGCAAAAATCCGGGAGGCCGCTATGTTTACAATGCAGTATCTTTTTCAGAACGACATGCTTGTCTGGCCGCTTGTTCTCGGCGCTATGGTGCTCATCTTCTATTTTTTGATGTGGCGTCCGCAAAAGAAGGAGCGTCAGAAACACCAGCAGATGATGCAGGCGCTCAGAAAGAACGATAAGATCGTAACAATGGGCGGGATACACGGCACCGTGTCCGCAGTGAAAGATAACGTTATCATACTGAAAATCGACGAAAATTCCGATGTAAGTATCCGCGTTAACCGCTCCTCTATCGGTGCGGTGATACCCGAGGGCACAGAGGAATCGGAACAGAAAGAGTGAGCAGCCCTTGACGGTTCGCCTTCTCGACGGTTATCCGCGCCAGGTCGGCAAAGCGGAAACCGTCCCTGTGCGGGTGTGCGCGCCGGCGTGTCGGCGATGGCGCTGGATTTTGTAGTCGCAGGAGAACGCAATGTACGAAAAGGCCGGTTGGAAGATAGCCCTTGTTATATTTGTCATGGGTATGTGCATCTATTTTGCCTTCCCACCGCTGGACGGTATCGTCCCGGATATGAAAGGCAAACTAAACCTCGGTTACGACCTGAAGGGCGGGACCCTGATTGAACTGGAAGTGGACGACCCCAACCAGAGGGACATCGTCATGGACGTACTCAAGAGGCGCAGCGACGAGTACGGCCTGAAACAACTGCAAATAGAGGCCGTCGGAAGAAAGCGCATACAGATACTGGCGCCCGGGGAGATGAGTGAGGAAATAGATGCGATTTTCAGTCAGGGAGTGCTGGAACTCAAGCCGGAGGCTCGCCCTCCCGTTATGAAACAATACGCGAAGGACGTTCAAGAGCACCGCAATAGTGGAAAACAGGGTCTTCCAGACCCGCCCGATGGTTATGAGATATATGAAACAACAGAAGCGCAGACTGGGTGGATTCTGGTCGAGGAGGCGCCGCTTGTCACGGGAGCCGCGTTCAAGCGTTTTTACCCGACAAGCAGGCAAGGCGAACCGGTAGTCGGCTTTGATTTGTATGACAGAGAAGCGGTGCGCTTTGGCGAGGTTACGGAGGAGTTGTCTTCGTGGAAGCCCCAAGGCCGTCTTGTCATAATAGTAAACGGCAAATTCGAATCCGCGCCATCGGTTCAAACCGGCATCGAAAGCGGTAGTGGCGTTGTGAGTTTCGGCGGGGGCCGCAACGTCAGCGAAAAACTTAAAGAGCAGAGAAAACTGCTCGTCTCTCTCAAGTCCGGCTCGCTGCCCGTGAAGCCCACCGTGCTGTCACGTTTTTCGACATCCCCGACTCTGGGTGCCGAATCGGTGGAGAATGGCACCAGGGCAATCTTGATTGGCGTGATTGTGGTGCTGCTCTTCATTTTGATTTACTACTGGGGCGCGGGGCTGGTGGCGAATTTCGCCATGGTGCTCAACCTGATTATCCTTCTGGGCGTGTTGTGCGCCTTTAATGCCACTTTTTCTCTCCTGGGTATCGCCGGGCTTGTGCTCACCGTCGGTATGTCGATAGACGCCAACATTCTCGTCTTCGAGCGAATCAGGGAAGAGAAGATGGCCGGAAAGGCCCTGCGGGGCGCGATGAACGCGGGCTACAAGCGCGCCTTCAGAACTATTGTCGATGCGAACGTGACGACCATAGGCACCGCGCTTATCCTGCTCGCAATGGGCACCGGCCCGATAAGGGCTTTCGCAATCACGCTTTCAATAGGCATTACCGCCAGTATGTTCACGTCCCTTTTCGTAACGCGGGTTATTTTTACCCTGCTTATCAGGGGAAAGTTTTTCCGCCACGCAAAGATGCTGCAACTCTTCCAAAGGCCGCGAATCAGGTTCCTCAAGGCGAGCGGTATTGCAAGAATTATTTCCCTCGCCGCGATAGTGCTGGGGGTCGGCTTCTTCATATCGAGGGGTTCGGAGAATTTCGGCATCGACTTCCGCGGCGGCGTTCAGTACAGGCTGAATATCGCCTCGAACCTGTCCGTGGCGGAAATCAAGGAGAAACTGTCCGCCCTCAACCCCGGCGGCGTACCGCCCGAAGTGCGGAAAGGGAAAGGTGCGGTGGGGTCCGAGATATCCCTGCGATACTCGCAGGATGTGCTGGAGACGTTTGTGGGGGCCGGGGGCGAAACAGATCAATTGGTGAAGGATGTTGAGAAGAAAATAATCAAGGCGTTCAAGGATGACTTCCCGCCCGCGCCGCTGATTGAGGACTGGCAGAACAACACCTTTAGCAGGCTCTCGCTGCGTATGACATATAACGGCACGGGCGCGAGCAGGCTGAAGGGGCACCTGGAGTCCACGCTGAGTGATATGAAAGTCGTCACGGTCGATGACCGGCGGATAGAGATAGAGGGAAGCCAGGTCAAGCCTGCCGAGCTTGACCGGCTCGCCGAAGGCGAACAGCCGTACTTCGACATAACGCTTCAGTGCCGGTACCGAGGGGCGGATGCCGGGCCTCTTGCCAAAAGCATCGGTGATCAATTATCCAGAAGGATTGAGGATGACAAGCCGGAGTTCAAGATAATCACGGATTACCAGACGGACAACAAGGCCGTTGTCCGCATTGTCCTGAACCTGCAGGTGCCGGACAACCTGGAGCCCGACCTGTACGACGGTTATGCAAGGCAAGTGGTCGATCGTATCAAAGATATGGTAGCCCTGGAGAAGTACCAGGTCGGTGCAGGCGAGTCCGGCGTGGGAATCGGCGACGAGGTACCGAAGTACGACGTCATACCCACCGGCTCCGGCCTCCGGTTTATGAGTATCCCCCTCGACATCTCGAATTTAGAGACGACGAACGACACGTTCCGCGAAATCTTCATGGAATCCAAAAACGCCTTGACCGGCGACAAATTCCTGAAGAGCGGAGACAGAAAAGCGACGCTGGCGATCATCGGGGACCCTTCGGGGCAGGAATATACGATGGCGCTCTCGCCCGGGGGGATTGCCTCGACGGAAGAATTCAAGCCGAAAGTCGCCAGAGAACTCAGAGGAGAGGCGTTCAAGGCAATCGTTCTGGCGCTTATTTTCATAGTCCTGTATATCTGGTTCCGCTTTCGCAAACTCAGTTTCGGCGTGGGCGCGGTGGTGGCGCTTGTGCATGATGTGATGATAGCGCTGGGCGCAGTAGCGCTGTTCGACTCGATGGCGTGGTTCGACGTCAAATTCGACCTGCCGATCGTCGCGGCCATACTTACGGTTATCGGATATTCGCTTAACGACACCATCGTCGTCTTCGACCGCATACGCGAAAATATGTCGCTGCACCGCGACGAACGATACTACGAAGAAAACATCAACAACAGCATTAACCAGACCCTGAGCAGGACGATATTAACCTCGGCGACGACCTTCTTCGTGGTCTTCGCGCTCGCCCTGCTGGGCGGCGAGACGCTGAGGGGATTCGCGATTGTGCTGTGTGTCGGAGTGGTGGTCGGCACCTACTCGTCGATTTTTATCGCAAGCCCGATCGTTGCCTGGTTTCACAAGCGCGAACTTAAACGGGCGACGCCCTCCTTCGCGGCGTCCAAACGGACGGCCGAGGCGCGGTGACCTTACCGGTTTTTGAGCGGTTACAATGGCAAAGACTCTTATTATGACCGCAACGGCATTGATGGTGCTGGCGGCGATTCTCTGGATGTGGCGCGTTGAAGCCCAGTCTTCCGCCCAGGCTCCTCCGCTCACGGCGCTGGAAGGAACCGAAACGGAAAACCCGCCCAGCTGGCCGGAGAATATTGCGCCGTCTGCACCCGAAGAGGGAAGCCCGCCCAGTTGGCCGGAGAACGTTACGCCGCCCGCCAGGCTGGTGATTCCCCGCGATTCAAGCCTTTCCGAACTCGTCGGGATGTATTACAACTCGTACGAGGCGGGCGGAATATCCTACCCGGTGTCCGAAAAATTCAAGAAGGCTCTGGTGGGGAGACTGGCTGCGGAAAACGGCGTTCGGGATTTGGACTCCGTTCTGCGCGCCGGGATGTCATTTTCGCTGCCCCGAATATATATCGTGCGCGACGGCGACAATCTCACGAAGATAGCAAATGCAGTGTACGGCGACGGCACGCGCTGGAAAGAAATCCACAAGGCAAACAAAGGCCTCATTTCAGACGACCCCAACCGCTTGAAGACGGGCTGGGTTCTCATCATTCCTTAAACGTAACGAAGGCCCGTCGGACCCCTTCGTCCTGTAATTTCACTTTGCACAGTAACAAAAACGCGGCAGACCCAAAATGTACGCGGCGCCCGCGCTTGTGACGCCGTAGAAGATGACCGGCTTGCCGCTGTCGATGAACTGCTGCGCGGTATCGTTGACGATTGTGGTGCCAGTTGCGAGAACGAGGTCGCACCAGTTTATGTTCTCGACGGTCTTGTCCTCCGACTGCACAGAGGCGTTACCCGCTTTCTTGCCGGCATTGTCTTTGTCAAGGTCCACGATTCGCAACTCGAACCGCTCCGACAGTTTTTCCGCCATGCGCGGCTGGAAACCCACCTGAAATATTTTCGGCATCCCGAATTCCTTCGCGATATGCTCTGCGAGTTTTTCGGCGCATTCCACCGGCTCGTCGTCCTTGCAGTGAACGGTTTTTTCAATCATCCCGGCGCGCCTGAGGACCGCGTTCAGTGTCGAGATGAATATGCACCTCTCGAAATTGTTTTCAGTCGCCAGCGAAATCACGTCTTCGACGGTGCCCGCGAAGTTCCCCGGCATATCGGTAAA
>JBDRIB010000204.1:0-2287 GCA_043816375.1 Planctomycetota bacterium
GGGTCGAGGGAAGCCCCTTCACCAATCCGCACTATTGTTATTTGCATTTCCAAAAGGTGACAGTCACTAATCTACGAATCACCCCCGACCCATACAGGCCCGTACCGGGCAAGTCGGGGTCGATTCCGTAATTCGTGACAGTCACCTGTTGAATGGCGCGGGTTTCAGCAGATACGCGGCAGGTCTTCTCCGGTCGGGGGCTCCACAATTCGTTCCCCGCCGATGGCGGTTTCCAGAATGACCATCCCGGACGGTTCCGAAACAACCCTGCCGATGACACAGGCATCCCGGCCCGCAGAATCAGAGCGCAGGGCCTCCAGCGCCCGCCCGGAATCCTCGCGCGGGCACACGACTACCGCCTTGCCTTCATTTGCCACATTCAGCGGGTCCAGCCCCAGCAAATCACACGCGCCGCGCACTTCCTTTTTCACCGGCAGCGAGGTCTCATTTATTCGGATTCCGACGCCGGAGGATGCGGCGATGTCGCAAAGCGCAGCGGCAACGCCGCCTCGGGTGGGGTCTCGCAGGCAGCGAACGGCGGGAACCGCATCAAGAAGACGACGGGTCATATCCCACAGCGGCGCGACGTCGCTCGCAAGGCTGGATTCGAACCGCAGCCCTTCGCGCCGGCTCATTACCGCCATCCCGTGGTCGCCCATTGTGCCGGTCAGTATAACCGCGTCGTCCGGCCGCGCATTGGAAACGTGCACATCGATTTCCGGCCGCCGAACCCCGATGCCGGACGTGTTGATAAAGATGCCGCCGCCCTTGCCGCGCTCCACGACCTTCGTATCGCCGGTAACGACCGTCACTCCGGTTTCCCTGAGCACGGCGGCCGCGGACTTGATGATGCGCTCCAGGTCGCCGAAGGGGAAGCCCTCTTCGAGAATCAGTCCCAGACTCAGATAACGGGGTTCGGCACCCTGCATTGCGAGGTCGTTTATTGTGCCGCAAACCGCGAGTTTGCCGATGTCCCCGCCGGGAAAGAAGACGGGGTCCACCACGTAGGAGTCGGTTGTGAAGACAAGTTCGGCCTCGGGGACATTGATGCAGGCACCGTCATCGAGTTTTGCGAGAATGGGATTGTCGAGGTGGCGCAGGATTATCCGCTCGATGATTTCCTTCGTAAGACCGCCGCCGCCGCCGTGGGCGAGCAGAATTGTATCCCTGTCAGTCATAATTTACCCTGTCTGTCTTCCAGTCCGGCGTATTTGTAATATGTCGAGCACGTGCCTTCGCCGGAAACCATGCAGGCGCCCACGGGCGAGGCCGGCGTGCAAACCTTGCGGAACAGCGGACAGTCATGCGGCGTGCGCGCTCCCCGAATTACGTCGCCGCAGATGCAGCCCGGATTTTCCGCGGACGCGGACGGTTCGAGGTCGGAAAAGAGTTTCGACGCGTCGTGCGCGGCGAACTTCTCCCTGATTTTCAAACCGCTGCGCGGGATGGTGCCCAGACCGCGCCACTCCGCCTCGGATTCTTCGAAGATTTCGTCTATGGCGGCCAGGGCCTCCGGATTGCCTTCCCGGCCGACGCTGCGGCGGTACTCGATTTCCACTTCGGCGCGATTTTCCGCGAGTTGCCTTAGCAGTATTTCGATGGCAAGGGCCATATCTCCGGGTTCAAATCCGGCAACGACACAGGGCTTTTTGTATTCGCGGCTGATAAAATCGAACGCGCGCGCGCCGATGATGACGCTGACGTGACCGGGGCACATATATCCGTCTATGCGTACCTCGCCGCCGCTCAAAAGCCCGGCCATTGCAAAGGGCATTGTCTTGTGAGCACACAGAACGGAGTAATTATTCAATCCCCTGCGCGCCGCCTCCCGGATTGTCCAGGCGACGGTCGGCGCCGTGGTTTCGAAGCCTATTCCGAAAAAAACGACACGGGTGTCCGGATTGCGCGCCGCTTCGTTCAGGGCGTCAACCGGGGAATAAACGAGGCGCAGTCCGGCGCCGAGCGCGCGCACTTTCTCCAGAGACGTTTCCGTGCCCGGCACGCGGACCATATCGCCGAATGTTGCGACGATGGTGTCCGGCTGTTGTGCAACGGCGATTATCCAGTCGATGTATTTGCCGGGCGTGACGCAAACCGGATAGCCGGGCCCGGCAAGCAGCGAAACGCCGTCGGGCAGGAGCGTGCGCAGTCCGGAGCGAAAGGCCGTCACCGTGTGCGTGCCGCACACTTCCATAAGCCGCACCGGGCGGCCTATTTTCTCGGCCAGACGACGAATGCTTGTTATGTGAGAGTCAATGTTCATTTTCGCGCCTTTGGTGACTGTCAC
>JBDRIB010000205.1:0-11910 GCA_043816375.1 Planctomycetota bacterium
TCTTCCTGATAGGAACCGTTCTTCTGGGTGCTTCGTGGTGGCTTAACGACTGGCTGGCCGACGGCCAGGAATTTGCGCTGTTCGTCACACTAATCGTGGGTGCAACTTTCCTTGCCGCCTCGATAATCAGCAAAAACATTGTATGGAGCGTCATCTCGGCGGCTGCAACCGTCGCGGTCGCTCTCACAAGGAAGGCGTTGCTGCAAGAGATAAGCAATTTCCTGAAATGGCTGGAAGAAAAGACCACTATCACCGCGATAGAGGCCAAGATAACCGTAGAGGCAATCTTGTTGATGGTCTTTGCCGCTATCGTCCTTTATGGCGGAGTGGCCTTATGCCTGCGCCTGGCGATGAAAAAGAGAGACGAACCGACGCCGCAACAGACAGAATAACAACAGACTGTTTTACGCAGGGCAGGCAGATAATACATCTACACAGGAGGCGTAATAACAACAATGAATTTTGACTTTACCGAGGAGCAACAGGCCATACTCGAGACGGCGCGCGATTTCGCAGACAGGGAACTTAAGCCAATCGTGGCCGAATACGACCTGAAAGAAGAATTCCCCTGGCCGATAGTCAAACAACTGAGCGAACTCGGCTTTATGGGAATGATTATACCGCCCGAATTGGGCGGCAGCGGCGCCGGCAATGTCGCGCTTGCTATCGCAATTATGGAAATCAGCCGCGTCTGCGCCTCCACCGGCGTCACGCTTTCGGTGCACAACTCGCTCCTGAGCAACCCGCTGCTGAAGTTCGGCAGCGATGAACAGAAGAAGAAATATCTGCCCAAACTTGCCTCCGGCGAGTGGATTGGCGCATATGCGCTCAGCGAATCCGGTGCCGGGAGCGACGCGGCGAACATCAAAACCACCGCGGTCAAAAAAGGCGACCGCTACATCCTTAACGGCCAGAAAGTCTGGATCACCAACGCAGGCGTGGCCGATGTCATCATCACCTTCGCCGTCACCGACAAAGAAGCCCGCCGCGGCCACAACATCACCGCCTTTATCCTCGAAAAGAACTTCAAGGGCTACAATGTCGGCGTGCACGAGAAAAAACTCGGCATCCGCGCTTCCGACACCGTCGAACTCTCTTTCGAGGATATGGAAGTGCCGGAAGAGAACCTCCTGGGTGAATACAACCAGGGATTCAAGATAGCAATGGACACACTCGACGGCGGACGTATCGGCATCGCGTCGCAGGCCTGCGGCATCGCGATGGGCTGCCTTGAAGAGTCGGCAAAATACGCGAAGGAGCGGGTGCAGTTCGGCAAGGCAATCGGCGAATTCCAGCCCATACAGTGGAAGATAGCCGAGATGGCTACCGAACTGGACGCGGCGAAACTCCTTACACTGAGAGCGGCGCACCTGAAAGACATCAAGAAGCCGCATACCCTTGAGGCCTCGATGGCGAAACTCTTCTCTTCGCAGGCATGCAACAAGGCCGCCTGGAACGCCGTGCAAATCTTCGGCGGCTACGGATATACCAAGGACTACCCGGTGGAGCGGTTCTACCGCGACGCGAAGATAACTGAAATCTACGAAGGCACCACGGAGATTCAGCATATCGTAATCTCACGCGCCTTCCTGAAAGATTGATGCGAGGAACTGTTCCCACAATGCCGGCGCGGTTTCAGGTAAAGCATATCGTGCCACCTGAAACCTGAAACCTGAAACCTGAAACCTGAAACTGATACTGATACTGGGTTGGGACCGCTTCCACGACGCAATGAAAGCACGCGAACTGATAAAAGACCTTCTCTCCGGGAAACACCCCGCCATAGCGCGGGCCATAACGCTCGTTGAAAACAGGGACCCCGAGGCCGAAGGCCTGCTGGAAAAGTTATATCCAAATACCGGCAAGGCGCATCGCCTCGGCATTACCGGACCGCCGGGCGCGGGCAAAAGCACGCTCGTGGCGGAACTGGCAAAGCACCTTCGCGCGAAGAAAAAGACGCTCGGCATAATCGCCGTGGACCCCACCAGCCCTTTCACGGGCGGGGCACTGCTCGGCGACAGGATTCGGATGGCCGACTGCTTCACCGACCCGGATGTCTTTATCCGCTCGATGGCGAGCCGGGGCGGACTGGGCGGGCTTGCCGCAGCGACGCAGGACGCCGTCGATGTGCTTGATGCATCCGGTCAAGACTATGTCATTGTAGAAACGGTGGGCGTCGGTCAGGAGGAACTTGATATCGCCAGCGTCGCCGATACGACCGTCGTTGTCCTGTATCCCGAAGCCGGCGACAGCGTGCAGACGATGAAGGCGGGGCTGATGGAAATCGCCGACATCTTCGTCGTCAACAAAGCCGACCGCGACGGCGCGGAAAGACTTGCCGACGAAATCCGCGTGATGCTGGAAATGAGGTCCGACCGCCTGACCGGGTCGGGCTGGACTCCGCCGGTGACTTTGGCCGCCGCTATTCAAGGCAGGGGCGTCAATGATGTCGCCGATGAGATAGAAAATCACCTGCAATTTCTCAGGAAAAGCGGGTTTCTTGCGGAGAAGCAGCGCAATGCCGTGAGCCTCCGGGTACGTATGATAGTAGAATCGCGCCTCGCGGAGGGCCTGTGGGAAGAAGGCAAATCGCGCACGAAGATGGACGAGCACGTTGAAAAAATCCTCGCCCGCAAAGAGACCCCCCACGGGGCGGCCAGGAAGATACTGGACGATTTCCTCAGGCATATCCAGTGAAGAAGGGAAGTCAGGCTATAACAGGACTGAACAGCAACAACCGGAACGAAGCACCGTGGCTAAACAGACAAAATCGAAACGCAAAACCGGTAACCCGCGAGTAACGTCAAAAGCGGTGGAGCGCGATTTCGCCAAAGAGCAGCGCAGATGGCGCGAAAGAGTTGACTCGCTCCCCACGAGAGACGCGAAGTTCATCTCCGTCTCCGGCGTGGAAGCGCCTTTCATCTGCACGCCCGAGGACATCGAAGGCCTCGACTATATGCGTGATTTGGGCTTCCCGGGCGAGTATCCTTACACAAGAGGCGTGCGCAACAATATGTACCGCGGGCGCCTCTGGACAATGCGCCAGTTCAGCGGTTTCGGCACGGCAAAGGACACCAACCAGAGATACAAGTTCCTGCTCGAGAAGGGACAGACCGGGCTCTCCGTCGCCTTCGATATGCCGACGATTATGGGCTACGACTCCGACCATCCCCGCGCGCACGGCGAGGTCGGACGCTGCGGAGTGGCAATAAGTTGCCTGGAAGATATGAAGACGCTTTTCGACGCCATACCGCTGGACGAGGTAAGCACCTCGATGACCATCAACGCGCCGGCGTCCATTCTCTTCGCGTTCTACATCGCGGTGGGCGAGAGCCAGGGCGTGCCGTCGCACAAACTGACCGGCACGATTCAGAACGACATCCTGAAGGAATACAGCGCGCAGAAATCGTTCATCTTTCCGCCGAAGCCCAGTATTCGCATCATCACCGACATAATGAAATTCGCAAGGGACCACGTGCCGAGATGGAACACCATCTCGATAAGCGGCTACCACATCCGCGAGGCAGGCAGCACGGCGGTCCAGGAACTTGCTTTCACGCTGGCCGACGGCTTCGCCTATGTGGAAGCGGGCATCAAGGCGGGAATGGATGTTGATGAGTTCGCGACACGGCTCAGTTTTTTCTTCAACTCGCACCTGGATTTCTTCGAGGAAATCGCGAAATACCGCGCCGCACGGCGCATCTGGGCGCGCCGTATGAAGGAACAATACGGCGCAAAGAAGCCCGAATCGCTGTTGCTGCGCTTCCACACGCAGACCGCGGGCTGCTCGCTTACGGCGCAACAGCCCGAAAACAACATCATCCGCACGGCATTTCAGGCGATGAGCGCGGTGCTGGGCGGGACGCAGAGCCTGCACACAAACTCGATGGACGAAACGCTCGCGCTGCCCACGGAGAAGGCCGTTAAAGTAGCCCTGCGCACGCAGCAGATTATTGCCTTCGAAACCGGAGCTTCGGACGTCATTGACCCCCTGGCGGGTTCCTATTACATCGAGTGGCTCACGGATAAGATGGAACGCGAGGCAGAGAAATATTTCGAAAAGATTGAAAAACTCGGCGGCGTGGTGGCCGCAATCGAAAAGGGGTTCCTCCAGCGAGAAATTGGCGACGCCGCGTACAAGTACCAGCGGCAAATAGAGAAGAAGGAGCGCATCGTCGTCGGCGTCAATGAATTCGTTGACGAGGACGAGGGCCTTGACATTGAGATTCTGAAAATCGACCCCGGGGTCGAGGAAGACCAGAAACAGGTTCTGAAGATTGTGCGCGAGCGGCGCGACGGCGGCGCGGTGAATGACTCCCTGGAGGATATCCGCAAGACCTGCCGTGATGAAAGCATAAACCTTATGCCGAAAATCCTGCGCGCCGCGAAAGTCGAGGCGACGCTTGGCGAGATAATCCAGGTGATGCGCGAAGAATTCGGCGAATACAAAGAACCTGCAATTTTCTGAGACGGCGAAAACTATGGAACGCAAAATCAGAGTTCTTGTGGCAAAGCCCGGTCTGGACGGGCACGACCGGGGGGCACGCGTCGTTGCGGCCGCGCTGCGCGACGCCGGAATGGAAGTGATTTACACCGGACTGCACCAGACGCCGGAGATGATAGCCAGAACCGCGGTTCAGGAAGACGTGGACGTCGTGGGCCTGAGCATACACTCCGGCGCGCATATGACGCTGTTTCCGGATGTGAAAAAACTGCTCGACGAAAACGGGATGAGCGACGTGCTGCTGACCGGCGGCGGCGTCATCCCGGACGACGACATCGAGCAATTGCAAAAGATGGGCGTGGGGCGGTTGTTCACGCCGGGCGCGTCCTCGGAAGAGTTCGTGAATTACATACGCGAACAAGTTGAAAAGAAATGGGCACAGGCGAAAACAGGTTAACGGCAAAATCGTTTCTACAGGTGGAATAACCAGGTTTTTTACGTTTCCTTTTTGCTGAGGGAGGAACATAATGCGACCAGTTTACATGGTATCGGGCGGAATCAGCAAATTTGCCAAGGCCCGTCCCGACCGAACATTCCAGGCACTGGTCAAGGAGTCGTTCGACTACGCGATGAACGATGTGCCGGAACTAACGCTGGATATGATTGACTCCAGCGTCTCTTCGTACTTCTCAGACCACTTCACGCGGCAGTTAATGTCCGGTATTATGGCCACGGACTATCTGGGACTTTGTCCCAAGCCTTCGCGAAGAATTGAAGGCGGCGGAGCGACCGGCGGTCTGTGCTTGCAGTCCGCGTGGGAAATGATAGCCTCCGGCAGGTCCGAGATATGCGCGGCGTACGGCTTCGAGACGATGAGCCACGTAAACACGTGGAAAGGCAACGAGTTCATCGCGCTTGCCAGCGACGTCAGTTTCGACTATCCCGTCGGCGGGTTCTACTCCGGCTATTACGCAATGATGGTCGTGCGCCATATGAAAGAATACGGCACAACCGTCGAGCAGATGGCCGCGGTCTCCGTGAAGAACCATTGCAACGCCTTCCACAACCCGTATGCACAGAAGCGTATGAAACTGACCATCGAAGACGTGCGCAACTCACCGATGGTCGCCTGGCCGCTTACAAGGCTTGACATATGCGTGATGAGCGACGGCGCCGCCAGCTGCATCCTTGCGAGCGAGGAGATGGCGAAGAAACTGACCGACAAGCCGGTCCTTATCCGCGGAGTCGGCACCGGAACCGACGCGATGCGTATGGCCGACAGGCCTCACCAGAAGGTAATCCTGCTTCCCAACGAAACCGAGGAAGATTACAAGGACCTCAAATACCCGGGCGTACACTCCTTCCGCGCAGGTCGTATGGCCAGCAAACAGGCCTACGAACACGCCGGTATCAAGGACCCGCTCAAGGAAATCGACTTCGTCGAACTGCACGACGCCTACACTTCCTCCGAGGTACAAACCTACGAGGATATGGGCCTGTGCAAGTACGGCGAAGGCGGCAAGTTCGCCGCGTCGGGCAAGGCGTTCCTGCCCAACCTCGACTACGGTCTCGAGTTCCCCGACAAGAGCCAGGTGGGCATCTGCCCGGTCAACCCGTCGGGCGGCCTGATTGCCTGCGGACATCCCGTCGGTGCCACCGGACTTATGCAGGGAGTGTTCGCGTTCTGGCAGTTGCAGGGTACGATTGAGAAGCACCTGGGTGACAACACGATTCAGATACCAAACGCAAAGGTCGGCGCGATACACTCGCACGCAGGCACCGGAACCTACGTGACGGTATCAATCCTCGAAAAAGGCTTTTAGATGAGGCGGCTGTCGCCGAGGCGAATCTTGTTACACGGTTTTGACAAACAAACCCTTTTGCGGGAGTAGTTACAATGGCAGACAAAGAGATGGAAACACCCGACGTTGAGGCGAGAATTGAGGAGACGGAAGAAGGCACCGTGGTCTTCAACGTGCCTTTTCCGAAAGACATCTCCCAACTGAAAGATATGAGCCCTATCCTGATAAAACAGCCCTACCATGTAGACTATCTGCATTCCTACGGGCAGGACTCTCCCTTCTTCGCAGGGCTGGCGAACAAGAAACTGCTCAGCACAAAATGTCCGAAGTGCGGCTACACTTACGGCACGCCGAAGTTCCACTGTATGATGTGCGGTGCCGAGACCGACTGGATCGAACTTCCGCTCGAAGGCCGCATTCACACCTTTACGGTGTGCCACTTTGGCGGCCAGGAATTCCTGTCACAGTGCCCGTTCGTCCTCGTGCTGGTCGAATGGGACGGTGTAGATACCCTCTTCCTGTCGAGGCTTGTCGGTGTCGACCCGCACAAGGCCTCGCTGGACTGGGTGGGCAAAAAAATCAGGGCAAGGTTCCTGAGAAACTCCAAATTCAAGCCGACCGACGTTTATTTCGTTCCGGCTGAACCTATGTAAGGTGACTTTAGCCAATTACGGCGGACCTGTTCTATTTACAACGCAAAAGGTGACTGTCATCCTTTTGAATTCGTATAATAGAACCGGTCCTGGGATGCTCCGGGGACAGTCCCCTGCGAGCGCGATTCGTAGATTAGTGACTGTCACCGTTTGGCCCCGGCTCGTAAAATAGAATTGTTCCTGGGATGTCTTAGGAGACAGCGCAATGCAGTACGGACCATTTCCTCAAAATCCAGGGGCGAGTCAGCCGCCTCTCAGGCCCACTCCCCCGCGGCCGCGAGGCACCGCCGCCTTCTGGGTGGCAATCATACTGGGGATACTGCTTCTGTTGAGCCTGGCGCTCAATATGATTTCCTTCCATCCTCTGCTCTTCAAATCGAAAGATGCCGTGGCCGAAGTGCTTGACAGGCAGTACGGAGACCCGGAAGCGCAGAACAAAATCGCGGTAATCACCGTTGAGGGCACCCTGACGTACGAAGACCCGCAAACCCTCCTGGGCAAAACGCTGGGACCGGTCTCTTTCCTCAGAAAACAACTTGCAAAAGCCAAAGCGGACGAGGACGTCAAGGCCGTTATCATCGAAATCAACAGCCCGGGCGGCACGGTTTCCGCCAGCGACGAGATGCACCATATGATAAAACAGTTCAAAGAAGAAAAGGGCGTGCCCGTGGTCGTCTTTATGAAAGAAGTGGCCGCTTCCGGCGGGTACTACATAGCGGCCGGCGCCGACCGCATTGTCGCGACGCACACGACCATTACCGGCAGCATAGGCGTAATTATGATGATGGTGGATGTAAGCGGAGCAATGGATTACCTACGTATCAAGATGACTCCCATCAAGAGCGGTGAGTGGAAAGACGCAGGCTCACCGTTCAGAAAGATGAGCGAAAAGGAAAGGGAATATCTGCAAAATATTGTGAACAGTTTTTATAATCGCTTCGTGGGAATCGTCTTTGACGGCCGAAAGATGAAGGGCAACTGGGAAAAACCGGAAGACGTCGAACCAATCGCCGACGGCAGGATTTATACCGCCGAAGAGGCGAAAGAGAACGGACTCATCGACGAAATCGGCTATTTCGAAGAGGCCTACAAAGCCGCCATAGATCTGATGCCGGGCATCGGGAAGGCGCGTGTCGTGCGCTATCGGCAGATACAGCAATCAACCCTGCCGTTTATGTTTAACAGTGCGACGCCCGGAACCGGCGACGTCAACCTTGTAAAGATAGACGCCGGCGACCTTGCATCGCTCCCGCCGTCGAGATTCCTGTATATGTGGCAGCCGGGCATATGGTCCGAAAACGAGAACGAGGAGAATAAACAAAATGAGTGATTTGCCGCAGGGCGAAATGGAACTCTTCTGCCCGCCGCTCAGGGCGGATGAGGCCAGGAAATGGTTCCGTGAAAATCGCTCTCGAAAACAAACCGACAAGCGAATGACCGTAAAAGAGGCCGTCGAGAAATTTGTGCACGACGGCGACTACGTCGGCATCGGCGCGTTCGGCCACATTCGCGTGCCAATGGCAATAATCTTTGAAGTAGTGCGGCAGAAAAAGCGCAACCTGCGCGTCGCCGGTCACACCGCCTGCCACGACCTCGACTTCCTGATGGCAGGAGGGTGCGTGAGCCATGTGGACGTCGCCTATGCATTCGGCCACGAACTGCGGCCCGTGCGCACGAAAGTCGGCGACCGCCTTGTCAAGGCGGGCAAACTGAAGACGACTGAATGGTCCAACTCCGCCTTCTCGTGGCGATACAAGGCCGCGGCGCTGGGGCTGTCGTTCTTCCCGGCCAGGGTAATGCTCGGCACGGATACGTTCAAATACAGCGGCGCGAAAACCATTCGCTGTCCCTTCACCGGCGACATCTACTGCGCGCTGCCCGCCCTGCATCCGGATATCGCCTTTATACACGTGCCGCGGGCGGACAAGTTCGGCAACTGCCAGATAGACGGCATAACCATAGCCGACAAAGACCTTGCCCGCGCCGCAAAGCGGCTCATCATCAGCACGGAAAAAATAATCGACAACGAGGAAATCCGCGCACAGCCGCACCTCACCATGATTCCTTACTTCTGCGTGGACGCGGTCGTCGAACAGCCTTACGGCTCTCACCCGTGCGAGATGCCCTATCTGTACTGGTTCGACGAAGAACTGATAGCCGAATACATCAAGGCAACGCACGACGAGAAGGCCACTCAGGCATATATAGACAAATATGTATACGGCACGAAAGACTTTAACGAATACATCCAACTGGTCGGCGGCGAGGAAAAAATGAAGTACCTCAAGCGCATCGAAGATTTTCAGGAAAAGCCGCCGTACCCGTGGTAGCGACGGGGTTGACCCGGAGCGGGGCAGGAGAACAAACGCAATGAAATTCACTCTTACAGAGCAAATGATTTGCACGGCGGCAAACGTCCTCGAGGACGACAAGACGTGCCTGGTGGGCTCCGGGATGCCGCTGGCCGCGTGCTCTCTGGCAAAGAAAACCCATGCGCCGAACCTCATAATGGTCTTCGAGGCGGGCGGCTTCGACCCGGTCTTCACGCGGCTGCCGCTGTCCGTCGGCGAATCCATCACCTTCTACAAGGCCACATACGCCGGAGGGATGGACGACATTATGGGCGACGCAGCACGCGGGATGATTGACTACGGCTTCCTCGGCGGCGCCCAGATTGACCCGTACGGCAACCTCAACTCGACCGTCATCGGGGACTACTTCCATCCGAAGGCGCGCTTTCCCGGCAGCGGCGGCGCAAACGATCTGGGCAGCCTCTGCTGGCAAACCATAGCAATAATGCGGCACGAGAAGCACCGCTTTGTGGAGAAAATTGATTTCCTCACCACCCCCGGCTATCTGGACGGACCGGGAGCGCGGGAACGCGCCGGCCTGCCGGCCGATTCCGGCCCGCACCGCGTGGTCACCACGCTGGGGCTGATGGGATACGACGACGAAACGAAACGAATGGAACTGCTCGGAGTTTACGAGAACGTTACGAAAGATGACGTGATAAACGCAACCGGCTTCGAACTTATAATAAAGAAAGAACCGGAAATACTGCCGCCGCCCACCGACGAGCAGTTGCGCATCTTCCGCGAAGAAATCGACATCGTGGGCGTCATTTCCGGAAAATCAAAGGGAAAGGATTGATGCCGCGCCGGAAGCAGGAAGTGGTGCTGGACACGAATACGCTGATAGCGGGTTTCTTCCCGGGCGCGTCGCGCCGCATAGTCCGTGCGTGGAAGCGTGGAGAAATTCGCGCGGTCGTATCGAAAAGCGTGCTGGACGAATACGAGCACATTATCGCGCCGCTGCCGTTCCGCAAGTCGGCGCGCGACGAAGTGCTCGCGCTTGTTCACGACAGACAACTGACGCGCACGGTGCGCCCCGGCAGACGCGTGAATGTCGTTCGCGACGACCCGGCCGACAACAAGTTTCTCGAATGCGCGCTCGCGGGAAAAGTAAAGTACCTGGTAAGCAGCGACAAACATCTGAAGCGAGTCGGAAGATTCGAATCAGTGGAGATACTGACGCCGACACAATTTGTAAAACAGGCGGAGACTGGCGACTGTTACCGCCGGTGACGCCGACAACTATCCAAGGAGCAGCAGATGCCCTACAACCTCACGGAGGACCAACTGGCGATACGGGAAATGGTCCGCGATTTCGCACTAAACGAAGTTGAACCCATCGCGGCGGAAGTGGACGAAAACTCGCGCTTCCCCGAGGAAACCTTCAAGAAAATGGCCGACCTGGGTCTGATGGGAGTCCCCTTCCCCGAAGAGTTCGGCGGGGCCGGCGCGGACAACGTGAGTTACGCAATCACCGTCGAAGAAATCTCTCGCGTGTGCGGCTCCACCGGCCTGTCGCTTGCCGCGCACACGTCACTGGGCACCGCACCCATATACGAGTTCGCTTCCGAGGAGCAGAAGCGCAAATATGTGCCGGACCTCGCAAGCGGAAAAAAATTAGGCGCGTTCGGCCTGACCGAACCCAACGCAGGCTCGGATGCCGCAGGCACACAGACGACCGCGGTCCGCGACGGAGACCACTACATCGTCAACGGCTCGAAAATTTTCATAACCAACGCCAACTACGCCTCGACCTTCATCATCACCGCGATGACCGACAAATCAAAGGGCGCGCACGGCATTAGCGCCTTTATTATGGAGAAGGATACCCCGGGGTTCAAAGTCGGCAAGAAAGACGAAAAACTCGGCACGCGCGGCTCGGACTGGGCGGAACTGGTCTTCGAAGACTGCCGCATTCCCGCCGAGAACCTCGTCGGCAACGAAGGCGAAGGCTTCATCTTCTTTATGAAAACGCTCGACGGCGGGCGCGTGAGCATCGGCTCGATGGCTCTCGGCATCGCTCAGGGCGCGCTTGACAAGTCAATCGAATATGCGAAGGAAAGAGTTCAGTTCGGCAGACCTCTGGCCAAGTTCGGAGCGATTCAGGAGAAACTCGCAACTATGGCCACCGAGGTAGAGGCCGCGCGACATCTGGTTTACGCCTCGGCGCGTCTGAAAGACGCCAAAAAAATATACACACAGCAGGCCGCGATGGGCAAACTGTTCGCCAGCGAAGTCGCCGTTCGCGCGGCGAGAGAGGCCATACAGATATACGGCGGGAACGGCTTCTCGCGCGAATATCCGGTTGAACGCTATTTCCGCGATGCCAAACTCTGCGAAATAGGCGAGGGAACCAGCGAAGTCCAGCGCCTCGTCATCGCGAGAAATCTCTGCAAGTAGAAGTGTCTCCGTTCGGTTCGGTACGATTAGGAGGCTGATGCATTGTGAAACTGATTGCCACACTATTGAGGTATGCGATTGGAGCGTTCGGCCTGGTTAGTTTTTTCGACGGGCTGGTCAGCCTGTATTTGCTGTATTCGCTTCAGCAGCCGGGCCGCAGGGTCATATTGCAGATATTCCTCAATGAACCCTGGCTCAAGGTCGGTCTGGGCCTGGTCTGTATTGCCCTCTCTCTTCTTATGCGCGCCGCAATCGCCTGG
>JBDRIB010000206.1:0-3815 GCA_043816375.1 Planctomycetota bacterium
ATGAATGTCGGGGCCGTGAATAGAACCGTTCCTGTTGTAATTCTAGAACAGGTCCGAAGTAAATAGAACCGCTCTGGCCGCGAATTGACTACGGTTCTACGGCTCTACGAACTTCGGAACTTCTTTCGGAGCAGTCCCGCGAGTCCGAGAAGCGCGGGCGCGAGGAGGAGAAGGGTGCCGGGTTCGGGGATGTATGCGGATGATAATGCCTGGATTTCGCCGTTGAGCACGTCGCCGCCGTAACTGGTGAAATCCATCACGTAGAGGTTGTAACCGTTCAAATCCAGCGTGGCGTGCGCGCCGAGCACCAGGGTCCTCACGTAGAGCGCCTCGGATTGTGTACTCGGGCCGGCGCCGGTGAAGTTGACGTGTGCGTCCACCAGTTGCAGCGTTCCGCTGTAGGAGCCGTCGAGGATTAGGCCTGCGAGGCCGAAGTTGCCGTAGAAGTTATCCTCGATAAGCCCGTAGTCGTAGGACGCGATTTCGAATGTGTCGGTGTCGCTGCTGTTTTCGTAGGCGAAGGTCGTGTTTTGCAGCCACCCCAGGTTGGTCAGCGACGTGGATGTGTTTTCGAAATCGGAACCGGTCATATGTATTGTCGTGCCGGGTACGGCCATAAATACTGCGTTTTCCTGCAGGGCAAGCGAGCCGCTTATTTCAATGTAAACATCGCTGCTGGTGATGTTCAGTATGCCGACTCCCGCCAGGGACAGGTCGTGCACGTCGAGACTGCCGCCGCCGAGGCTGTAGATGCCGCGAAGGTTGAGGAGAGGCGAGCTGATGTCCAGCGTTCCGGATACCGAAAGCGCTCCGTCGGTCTGGTTGAACGTTCCCCGGCCTCTGTTGTCGCCGAGGTACAGGTCAACAGTGTTGAGTTCCCCGCCGTTAAGATTGTAGGTTCCCTCGCAAAAGAGAACATCGTAGGCAATGTGTAGAGAGTCGCTGATTGTGACTGTCCCGCCTTCCTGATTGAATTCTCCCGTGCCTCCGTGGCCGACGTATAATAGACCCGTGCTCAGGGCGCCGTCGTTCAATGTGTAGGTTCCGGAGGAGCCGTTGTTTTCGCCCAGGTGGATTTTCCATCCTGCCGTGAGACTGCCGCCGGTCTGTTCGACGCTGCCTGTGGAGTTTTGTCCGATGCGGAGCAGGCCGGCTTCGGCGGCGAGGCTTATCTGCGCGGTGCCGCCGTTGTCGATGGTCGTGTAGAATTTGGTTGTGGGAAGTGCCGAGTCCCAGTTGCCGGATGTGTGCCAGTCGGCCGTGCCCGCCGCCCAGACGGTGCTGTCGGTAAGTAACGTGTCGGAGTTCTGGGTCAGATGGATTATCAGTTCGTCAAGGCAGACGACCTCGACGTTTTCGCCAAGATTCTGGACTATGTAATTGATGCTGCTCATAGGGTCGCCAAAAGCGCCGGTTGACCAGGGATGGACGTTTATGACGGTGTATGAGTTCTGGTCGTAGGCGGGGTCTGTGACGGCGGAGTTCAGCGCGGTGATGATTTCATCCTCGGTGTCGTAGCCGTCCCACAGGGAATATTTTACCGTGACGCAGGGCTTCCCATCGTGCCAGTATATGTAACCTTCCATCTCCTTGTAGGCCCCGGCGTAGGTTTTGAACATCATTCCAATGATTCCCGGGTCTTCGAGGATGACGTCAAGGTCATCCGTATTCCAGGAGGTGTCGATGACGGAGATTACATTTTGGTCGGCATTGGCCATCGCCGCCGCATTGACATCGACGAAGCCTTCGATGTCGGGATAGGCGTGAGGATACATAACGCCCGGGCCGCTGGCGGTGACGAAGAAGTCCTTGTTTTCGCCCGTGGATGCGTTCTCGTAATAATAGTTGAATGCCAGCGGGCTGACTTCGGCGAGGGTCGGGTTGAAGTCCCACGTCATATCGAAGTTTCCCCGATAGGGCGAGCCGAACCACTCTTCGTTGAAGAAATCACCGGCGAGCCACTGGACGTTATCGCCGTCGCTCATCACAAAGGATACGTAGTGCTTGCCCTCAGTGGTCGGGGTGCTCGGCGAGGTGTGGGTGCTCTGCTCTGCGATCGGCATTGTCCACTGCGAGGTGACGGAGGCGTTTTCCAGCCAGTCCGAGGCCGCGACCATCAGGTTGTTCTGCGAACACTTGGTAAAGAACGAGGATTCGCTTTGACCGGGCCAGGCACCCATTACCAGGCTGTGGTCGTTCTGATTGGCGTAATAAGTTTCCGACGCGTTTAATGACGTAAATGCATTCTTGTAGATGGCGTAGTCTCTCAGGTGATGAGTCGCGGGACCCTGGTTGATGAGGATATCCTTGTTGAGTTGGGAGCCGTAATTGGCATAGACCCAGTCGTCATCTTTCCCCCGGACATCGGCTATCATAGCAAGGCCGGCGGCTGTGGCGTAGGATTCCGTGCTTGTATCTACCATAAGTGCCGAGTGGATACCCGCCAGGCTGGTGGCGGGATTGAGCGAATCGCTGTCGTAAAGGATGTAGCCGTTGAAGTTGCTCTTGTATTTGTTCAGGAACCAGGCGGGGTCGCTGTGCCATTCGAGGGTTACGTCGGGACGCTTGCTTTGAAGTTCATCCAGCCAGAATTTGGGCGCGCTCGGCGTGCTCCAGGAGAGATATACCTCCGGCGACGTCTTCGCCACCACCCCTATCAGGCCGCTCATCATTATATCCTCCGGGGTGGTACCCGTCATATCATAGACATATATAGTGTCCGGTACTGCGGCGAAGGCATACGGGGAGCAAAAGAGAAGGGATGCAAGCGCGACAAAAATGAGAACCGGGAATTGTCTTCGACATCTCCCTCCGAAATTCCGGCCACGCATCACTGGAAGGAAATAGCGAATAAGAGAACGGAGGATGGAGGGGTGAATTCTCTGGTTACAACGCACCACCGTGCCACTCCTTAACTATACTGGAAAACAAAAACTTTTTGCCCTTTTAACGACATATAACACCATACCCCATACAGACTCTCCAGTACCCTTATTATAGCACATAAATAGTGGAAAGTGGGCAAAAAATGAGAAAATCACGGTTCTCGATGAATTTCTTGAAAAAATCTACGGCGGGCTCGGTCCCGGTTCCTGCTTTAACAGGCCCGTGGGTGGAAACGCTCCTGTTTCTGCCTTGTCGGCAGAACGTCTTGTGTGCTATAATTATGCGGGAGGTGCATCTATGAAACGAGAAAACAGCCATTCGAGCAAAACGGCCAAGACCTCGCGCCCGCGAGGTAAGAGCGACGAGAACAAGAAAGAAGTACGCGCGATAATCAAGAAACACAAAAAGGCGTGGGAGAAATTGAGTGACTAGACTGCGATTTTTCACGCGGGCGGACATACTACGCATAAAAAGGGAAAATGCCCCTCGAATTCGGGGGGCTTTTTGTTGAGGGGATAAACAACGTTACTAACGAGGGTTCATTGCACTTCCTGCTTGAGGCGGTTCGGAAAAGAATCTACGGCCGCAACCTCTATCCTGACTTCTTTGACAAGGTCACAGCATACGCTTGCAACATCATCCGAAATCATGTCTTTGTCGACGGCAACAAACGAGCGGGTATGGGTTCTGCTATATTGTTTCTCAGTCGCAACGGATATGCCATCTCGGACAGATATGACGACGAAATGGTAATGATTGGCAACGGAATCGCAGAAGGAAAACTGAGCCCAAATCAAGTCAAGTCCTGGTTCAAGAAGCGTGCCCGCAAGAGGCAATAATGTCAACAAAACGGCTTTGTTCCCTTTTGTTGACACGCGCGATCGGAGGAAAATATGTGTGACAGGTTTACAGAGAGAGCCCGGAAGGTG
>JBDRIB010000207.1:0-2820 GCA_043816375.1 Planctomycetota bacterium
AACCGCCGGGACATCAAGACCGAGCCGCTTCCCCAGTTCCGCCTCCGTCATCTTGCGGTAATTGCGCGCGATAAATCTGCGCTGCGCCTTTGTCGCCTTCTTTGCCATTAGTCCAACCGTCAATTTAATAAGTTCTCGAACCGATACTACCAGAGCACACAGACCTTTTCAACCACGCCGCAAAATCATCAACAAAAAAAAGGCAGCCAGGAGGGTCAAATCCCCCTGGTCGCCTTTTGCATTGCTAATCTGCGGTGCTGTTAAGCCTCGTCTTCGCCCTTCTCCTCTGCTGTAGATTCACCGGCTGTGTCGGCCGCCGCCGGCGCCTTTTCAGCGCGGTTGTTGAGGTATCCATCAACGACCGTGGCGAGGTCAATCCCAAACAACGCCTTCATCTGCTCGGAGAAGTTAAGCAGCGCTCCCGGCACGGCGGTCATCAGCCTCGGGACTGCGCCCTTGCCGTCGCCGCCCGTGCCGCTGTCGATTGCGACGACGTTGTCGAACTTGATTTGTCCAAGCGCGGCGGCGCCTTTCTCGGCGACCATCTTCATGGCCTCGAGGGCGAGGTTCAGTTTTGCGGCATCGCCGAACTTCTCCCACGCGAGCGCCTTCTGCGTCAGACCGTCGGCCTCGGCCTGCATCACAAGGCGGATGCCCTTCGCTTCGGCTTCCTTGACCCTGAGAATCTTCGCCGCTTCACCTTCGGCCAGCCGGATGACGGCCTGCTTTTCGGCCTCGGCGGGCACGACGACTTCCGCGCTGTAGCGCTGAGTTTCGGCCGCCGCGCGGGCCTGTTGCACTTTCTCGCGCGCCCTTTGTTCGACTTCCATCACGCGCTGTTCTTCCTGCACAACTTCCTGCCGCGCCTGTGCCTCGGCCAGGGGGCCTTGTTGATTCGCACGGTTGGTCGCGCCAAATGTCTCGCCGCGGTAATGTTCGCTGGCGACGTCACGGTTCTTCTGCGCCTCGTAGATTTGCCGCTCCTGTTCGGCCTTTACGACTTCACCTTCTCTGCGGGCGGTTTCGGACTTCTGCATCGCGTCTCTTTCCGCCTCGGCGCGGCCAATGGCGGCGTCGCGCTTGACCTCGGCGATTCGCTTGACGCCGAGCGCCTCCAGGTAACCGCGTTCGTCGCGTATGTCCTGGATATTGATGATGTCGATAATCACGCCGATTTTGGCGAGTTCGAAGCCCGACTGTTCAAGCACTTTGGTCACGAACATGTCGCGCTGCTGGTACAGTTGCTCGACGGTGAGCACGCCGATGATGTCGCGCAACTGCCCTTCCAGTGTCTCCTTGATTATCTGTTCGAGCTCGGTACGCGTTGAGCCGAGGAATCGCTCGACCGCGCGCGCCAGCATCTGCTCTTCGCTGGAGATTTTGACGTTGGCCACGGCGTCGATTGTTACGGGCACGCCTTCCATTGAGTATGCCTTCTCGACGCGCACGTTGGGCAGGTTCACCAGTTGCAGTGATATCCTGTTAATCTTTTCGATGACGGGAATTCGCAGCGTGGCGCCACCGACGACCGCGCGCCATCCTCTGACGGCAACTGTTTCTCTGCCGTCCTCGTCAGTGTACTTCGCCTTGTATTTTCGGCCCGTGATAATCAGCGCCTCGTTGGGCTCGGCCTTGATGTAGTTGCGGGCGAAGATCATTAGTACCGAGATGACTGCGACAACTCCACAAAAAATTACTATTGGTAACATTTTCGTCCTCCTTGTCTGAATTCGGGGAAAGAAACTCAAAAATCGCCTACTCCACTTGTGCCAGACCGTTTATCACCGCCTTCACCTTCACCCTGTCGCCTTTTTTGAACTCGGCCTCCGTGTCGATTGACTGCGCCCTCATATAAATCGTTTGACCCGTTTTCGGGTCCTCAGCATTAATCTCGCCTACACCCCCTTTCCCAAAAGCAATAACAACAAGGGCGCTGCGTCCGACAATCGAGTGGCCGACAATCTGCGAAGTAGCCTGCTGCTTGTACAGCAATTTCAGCAACTGATACAGCAGCCAGTAACTTGTCGCGCCGCCGGCGACGGCGACGAACAGGTGGTCAACTTTTGTGCCGAGGAAATTCCAGTTGAAATTACTCGCCACAAATCCCATCGTTCCAAAGCCGACCAGGAACAGCAGAATAAGTTTAACTCCCAGCCGACCCGGTCCGCCGTGGTCAACATCCACATCGGCATCGATGTCCGCGTCAACATCGACGTCAACGTCGACATCAACATCGACGTCCGTGTCGAGTTCGACATCGTGCCCCATCCCGGCAACGAGCATCCAGACGAGCACGCCCGTCGAGACAAATGTGATAGCCGCATAAATAACTTCCATTGTCGCCCTCCTGACAAATCGACAGCGTGATGGGGTCAGACATTGAGAAGAAGCCCCGACGAGTCGGGGCGGCGGGGAGAAATCTGACCCTCAACCGGCATCAAGACAGTGTCAAGACAAACGTGAAGAAGGGAATTGCGTCAGAGAATGGACCAGCACAAGATGGTATGCAACCCCTCCTGTAACCCCGATTTGCCGATTTTATACGCCGCTCCCGGCGGAATGTCAAGCGCCATATGCGTCCGCACCGGGGCAAAGGACATTCTCTATCTGAATTATTCTTTCGCGCGCGCGGGTGTTTTGCTATACTCGCGCAAACTTGCGGAGAAAGTTATGGCACAGAAGAAGGGCCTCGTCATCGTGTTCACGGGCGAGGGAAAAGGCAAGACAACCGCCGCGCTGGGTATGGCGCTGCGTGCGGCCGGACACGGAATGCGCACGCTCGTCCTGCAGTTCATAAAAGGCTCGTGGCGCTCCGGAGAG
>JBDRIB010000208.1:0-3710 GCA_043816375.1 Planctomycetota bacterium
ACGGAAAAACTTTCCAGTTTCGAAGAATCACTGCGCAATGCGGGAATAGCGCGGCTGAATCTGGTGCAGGTCTCCTCCATCTACCCGCCGCGATGCAAACTCATCAGCAGAGAAAAGGGGCTGAGGAAACTCCCCGACGGCGCGATATCCTACGCGGTGATGAGCCGGAACGCCACTGACGAAGCGCGCCGCCTGATTGCCGCCACCGTCGGACTCGCAATCCCCAAGGACACCAGCGCGTACGGCTACCTGTCGGAACATCATTCTTTCGGCCAGACCCAGCGCGTGGCCGGAGATTATGCCGAGGACCTTGCCGCGAGCATGCTTGCCACGATTCTCGGCGTCAGGTTCAACCCCGACGCGAGTTGGGACGAAAAACGCGAAATCTGGAAAATCAGCGGAAAGATTGTCCGCACTCACAACGTTACGCAGTCCGCCATCGGAAAGAAAAACGGCGTGTGGACGACGGTCGTAGCCGCTGCCGTCTTCGTTCCGTAGCAAAGTTCAAAACATTCTCGACAACTTGACAACTGTACTAGCGGAGGCGAAATGCAGCAAAGGAGCAAATATCTCAAATATCCTACAGTACCGTTTGAGGTCAAAAAGGCCCGCACCGTCGGCGAAACACTCGAGGCGATGCGGGACATTTCTTTTCAGGGCCGAAACCTTGCGCACGCGCTTGACGTGTGGATGAACGCCCTGCGGGACGAGACGACAATCTTCTTCGGACTGGCCGGCGCGATGGTCCCCGCCGGAATGCGAAACGTCGTTGTCTGGCTCATTGAGAACCGTCTTATCGACGTGCTTGTGTCCACCGGAGCGAACCTCTTCCACGATTTGCACGAGACGCTCGGGCGCTGTCATTACAAGGGGAGCGTCCGCGCCGACGATAACTCGCTGCGCGACGAACGCATCGACCGCATCTACGACACATTCGCCGACGAAATGGAATTCCGCACCACGGACGGCAACATAGGCCACTGGGCGCAGAAACTCGGCGAACGGACGCTCACCACCAGACAGTTCCTCGAAATAATGGGAAAGCACTTCGCAGGAGTGTCCAAACAGAACGGCATCGTCGTTTCCGCCGCGAAGCACGGCGTGCCGATATACTGCCCGGCGCTGGGCGACTCTTCCATCGGCATCGCGATGGTGACCGACGTGGAAAAGGGCGGGCGGAACAGGATAATGTTCGACATCATTGAGGACGTGCGCGAAAGCGCGAAACTCGTCGTCAATTCCAAATGCACGACCGTCATATACATTGGCGGCGGCACGCCGAAGAATTTCATCCAGCAGACCGAGGTCACGGCGCCGTGGCTGCCCGAAGCGAAGGGAGTGGAAATCGGCGGGCATAGTTACGCGATACAGATAACGCAGGACGCGCCGCACTGGGGCGGCTTGAGCGGCTGCACGTTCTCCGAGGCCGTCAGCTGGGGCAAGATTGAGCCGGACGCGCACACGGCGACCGTGCACTGCGACGCGACCATCGCGCTGCCGCTGCTCGCGCAGGCGCTTGCCGACAGGGACGCGCCCGCAGCAAGAAAGCACGTGCCGAAATTCAACCTCCCCACGCCCGACATCCCCAACCCGATGACGGGCGGCGAGCCGCTTCCCCCCCTCCGTCCTCTGACGGAGTAGCAAATAACTCAAGTTGACTCCGTCTGCCCGCCCGAGCCGTAAAGGCTCGGTCTTTACGGCCAGGGATGCGGATAAATGTCACCATAAGATGCTGAAAGATGGGCGAAAACATACCCGACAATTTCGGCGCGCTTGAAGACGGCCTGTCGAACTACGATTCCGCGCGAGTCGTGATACTCCCCGTCCCGTACGAAGGCACCACGACGTGGGGCAGGGGCACGGCGGACGGTCCGCGCGCGGTCATAGAGGCCTCGCAGAATATGGAGGTCTTCGACGAGGAATTGTGGTGCGACACCTCGACGATAGGCATTCACACCGCGCCGCCTGTTTCCTGCCCGGACGACCCGGAGAAGATGACTAAACTGGTCGAGCGCAAATGCAGGGAATTGCTGGACGCGGGGAAACTTGTCGTCGGAATCGGCGGCGAACACTCGGTCGCGGTCGGCCTCGCGCGCGCGCACGCCCGGAAGTTCAAAAAACTCACCGTGCTCCAACTCGACGCGCACGCTGACTTGCGCGATTCCTACCAGGGCATGAAATACTCGCACGCCTGCGTTATGCGCCGCATCCTCGAATCCTGTCCCATCACACAGGTCGGCATAAGAAGCCTGTCGGAGGAAGAAGCGCCGATACTGGCGGGCGAAGACGTGCGGACGTTCTTTGCGCACAAGATTCGCGAGATGCCCGGCTGGCGCGAGAGAGTCGCCGATACCCTGACCGAAAACGTTTACATCACAATCGACATCGACGTCTTCGACCCGTCCCTGGTGCCGGGAACGGGCACGCCCGAACCGGGCGGGCTGAACTGGTGGCAGGTGACGGGGCTTCTGCACGATGTCATCGAGCGGCGCAATGTCGTCGGCTTCGACGTCTGCGAGATGATGCCCCTCAAGAATAACCGGGTCAGCGAGTTCGTCGCCGCGAAACTGATTTATCGCACGCTCGGCTACATCTTTATGGCGCCGCGCAGCCCGCACCTTCTCCGCCAGTGGAAGGGAATATAAGCACAACAGCGGAAAAACGACAGGAACGGTTCTATTTACGATGCAAAAGGTGACTGTCATCCATTACGTAATCGTGTGAGCGATGCGAGCACGATTCGTTGAGGGTGACTGTCACCTTTTGCAGTTTCGCTTCGCCCGTGCGGGCCTCTTTTTCTCCACCTGCAAACTGACATATAAAAAACGGCCCGTACGGGCCGTGTTTTTTTTCTGGTGGACGAGGCGGGATTCGAACCCGCGACCTCCTGGTTGCAAACCAGGCGTTCTCCCTCTGAACTACTCGCCCGTGGGGCCGGAATTATATTAGGTCAAAGGTGAAAGGTCAAAGGTCAAAACAGCCAGAAGCCGGAAGGCAGAAGTGAATCTGGACAAATGGACCACTTTTCATATTTTTTGTTGACAACTGCGGGACGCAGGTTATCATCAGTGGCGAATAAAAGGGTGGTTGTTTGGCAAATGTGTCATTCACGTGCAGCTTTTTTCTAAACCATATGTTGGAGGGGGTGCCATGAAAAGAAAGATTGGAGTAGGCGACATCGTGATCGCAGTAGGCATTGTCTTGATGTTTGTGTTTCTTCTCGTAAGCATCGTTACGTTTCCAAAATACGATACCGCGTGGCCTGTGATGAATGGCGTACTCCTCATTCTTCTTACGCTCGGAGCCGGCGGAATTTTTGCCCTAAGTTTAATGGGCAATCCCAAATTGTTGAATGTTCTCTATATGTTCGCTGCATTTATTATCGTTCTGCATTGTAGTCTTTTTGAAGCAATAACCTCTTACTATCCGGGTCGTCCCGGTATGGAGTTCTACGTATTCGTCGGCGCGTTGCTGATCGGTGTCGGAACCTATATGGTCCAGCACGGCAGCGAAGCGCTTACCGGCGAGAAGAAACAGTAGTCACGAGTAAGTATCGAGACAAAGGACTGCCCTTTGCGCGTGAGGCGCTGCAGGGTACGGGCTGAGTTTGTCTCGCCCTTAAGGGTCGAGGGAAAGGCCCTGTTCTGCAGGGTTTCTCGCAGTGACGTTCGCTTCCGCACGTGGAACGAAAAAGATTTTCGCAACGCTTG
>JBDRIB010000209.1:0-8200 GCA_043816375.1 Planctomycetota bacterium
AAAACGTCTTGCACACTTTGTTCAAGACAATCACCTCGTCCGAGAACAGAGGACCAGAATATGAGCCAGCCCTGGCAAGAGAAATACCGGGAGAAACTTGCCACACCAAGGACCGCGCTTCGTAACGTCAAGCCGGGACAGCGCGTGTTCATCGGCACCGGCTGCGGCGAGCCGCAGTCGCTCGTGCGCGCACTGGCCGAGGTCGCCGGTTACATCCAGGACACCGAAATCGTGCACACGCTTACCCTCGGCGTTGCGCCGCACACAGAGGTTAGATTCAGCGACGTATTTCGGCATAATGCCTTCTTTGTGGGGCCCAATACGCGCGAGGCCGTCGCCGAGGGCCGCGCGGACTACACGCCGATATTCCTTTCCGAACTGCCTAAACTGCTGCGCGTGGGCGCGATTCCCATCGACGTGGCGCTGATACAGGTCGCGCCTCCCGACGAGCACGGTTATTGCAGCCTCGGGGTTTCGGTTGATGTCGTCAAGGCCGCGGCGGAAGTCGCGGATATAGTCGTGGCCGAGGTGAACCGGCAGACGCCGCGCGTACTCGGCGACAGTTTCATCCATATCGACCAGATACATTATTTAATCGAACACGACGAACCGCTTCTGGAAACCGATTACACCCATCCCGACGACGTTGCGCTGCAAATCGGCCGACATATCGCCGAACTGGTCGAGGACGGCTCCACCATTCAGACCGGCATCGGCGCAATCCCCAACGCGGTGCTGCAGTGCCTGAAGGACAAGAAGCATCTCGGCGTGCACACGGAGATGTTCAGCGACGGCGTTGTGGACCTCTTCGAGGCGGGCGTCATAACGAACCAGAGGAAAACGCTGCATCCGGGCAAAATAGTCGCGTCGTTCTGTATGGGCACGAAGCGGCTGTACGACTTTGTCGACGATAACCCGGTCGTTGAATTCCACCCGAGCGAATACGTCAACGACCCCTTCATAATCGCCCAGCACGAGAAGATGATTGCGATTAACAGCGCGCTGGAGGTCGATTTGACCGGCCAGGTCTGCGCCGATTCGCTCGGATACGTCTTTTACAGCGGGCTGGGCGGCCAGACCGACTTTATGCGCGGCGCCGCCCGCGCAAAAGACGGCAAGGCAATCATCGCGCTTCGCTCCACGACGGAAGACGAAAAGCACTCGCGTATCGTCCCGCACCTGAGCGAAGGAGCGGGCGTGGTCACGACCCGCGGCGACGTGCATTATGTCGCGACGGAATACGGCGTGGCCTATCTGCACGGAAAAAGCATCCGCGAAAGAGCGGTCGCGCTTATCGGCATATCCCATCCGAAATTCCGCGACGAGTTGCTCGAACATGCAAAAAGGGTGAAATACGTCTATGAAGACCAGATATCGCTGAACCTGATGGCGCGATATCCGAAAGAAATGGAAGAGGAGATGGAATGCGGCGGGATACCCGTCCTGTTCAGACCCGTCAAGCCGAGCGACGAGAATATGGTCCGCCAGATGTTCTACGCCGTTTCCCAAAAGACGAGTTACCTGCGCTACCACGGCCAGTTGCGGACGATGCGCCATCGTGACGCACAATGCTATTGCAATGTCGATTACGGCGAAATGATGACCGTAGTGGGAGCCATCAAGGAGGAAAAACACGAACACATCGTCGCAATCGGCCAGTACGAACTGAACCCGGCGACAAACATCGCCGAGTGCGCCTTTATGGTAAGAGACGAATACCAGAACAGGGGCATCGGCACGTATCTTCTGAAAAAACTGATAGACACTGCAAAAAGCAAGGGCATCGCCGGTTTCACCGCCGAGGTGCTTGCGGGAAATCAGGCGATGCTGCGCGTCTTCAACAAAACGGGCTACAAAATCCGCAGCACCATTGAAGAAGGCATCCATCATATTTCGTTTACGTTTCACGAAGGACTCGACCGCGCTTCCAAAACCGGCAGGGAGGGCCAATGACCTCGCATTTCAAAACCGCCTTCATACATTCGGACAAATTCGAACAATACGAACTCGGCTCGCACCATCCCTTCAAGCCGATTCGCTCCAGACTCGTTTACGACCTGTGCAACAGGCACGGCCTGCTTGACCATCCGTGGATGCGGGTCGAGGAACCGTCCGAACTCGACACCACGACTCTGGCGGCCTTTCACGATATGCTGTATCTGAACACTCTCAGGGGGGCCAACAGCGGCAAGTTCGAGCCCAGTATGATTGTATTCAACATCGGCACGGGCGAGTGCCCGGTCTTCAAAGGGGTTTACGACTACGCCAAACTTGCCGCGGGCGCCAGTTACAGGGGAATGCTTTCCATCCTTCAAGATGGCGCCCAGATAGCCTTCAGCCCGACCGGTGGCTACCATCACGCCGGACGCCGCCACGCGGAAGGATTTTGCTACATCAACGACGTCGGCATCGTCATCGACGTCCTTCTGGCCAGGGGCAAACACGTCGCCTATATCGACATCGACGCTCACCACGGCAACGGTATTCAGGACGCCTTCTACACCGACCCGCGCGTTCTGAAAATCTCGCTGCACGAAAGCGGCAAGACGCTCTACCCGTGGGGAGGCTTCGAGACCGAAACCGGCACGGGCGAGGGCGAGGGCTTCAACGTCAACGTCCCCCTGCCCCTGTACACCGACGACGAGTACTACATCAAGGCCTTCGATGAGATTGTTCCCCCTCTTGTCGGCGCGTTCGACCCGGACTTCATTGTCGCCGTCATCGGCATCGACACGGTCGCGGCCGACCCGCTGACACACCTGAGCCTCACGAACAACGGATTCTGCGACGCCATTGCGCGCATCAAGGCGCTCGGGAAACCGCTGCTTGCGCTGGGCGGGGGCGGATACAATCTGGACAGCCTCGCACGCTCCTGGACTCTGGCATGGGCCGTGATGAACGACATCGAACCGGAGGACGAACACGTCGGCACCATCGGCGGCATGCTCCTCGGACAGCAGGACATCCCGGGCGGCAGCCTTCGCGATATGCGCCAGTTCGCTTCCGGCCCGCAAAAGAAAGAGATAGATAGCGAAATCAGGCGCGTGGTGGACTACCTGAAAAAAACGGTCTTTCCCGTCCACGCTTTGTAACCTGACCCAGGTTGACTGACTTCGCGCCAATCGTTGACTGTCACCAATTACGGCGCAAAAGGTGACTGTCATCCTTTTGCAATGCGAAAGTCGGGGCGTAGATTGGTGACTCCGCCTGCCCGCCCGAGCCGTAAAGGCTCGGTCTTTACGGCCAGGGAGGTGGATAAATGTCACCGTAAGATGAAAACTTGAATAACCTGACCTCCGTAAGACTCAAACTCATTTCGTTATGCACCGACAGAGCAAGGAAAAGAGCCTCATATCAGCCGTCCTTGTAGCCCTGCTCATCCTGGCGGGCACCTGGTGGAACGTCGGATACCTTGTAAACACCGCTCAAATGGCCGCCCGCGAGAAGTTTCCCGTAAGAAACCTTCGCGTCCTGCACATAATAAATTCCCTGCGCGACGAGATAAAAAAGAAACCCGAAGACACGGTCTTCCTGGTCGTGCTGTCGAAGGAAGATTACCGGGACCTGCGATTTCAATACTACCACACACCGCTTCCGGATATGCCGGCAGACATCCTGCCCTCTTCGCCGGACGACCGGATATGCCACAAGATAACCGGAAGGGACGTTCTTTTCGGGTTTCAATCCCCCAATGCGCACTACTGGAAATCTATCAGCGGAGAGGAAAGTAAAGGCATCAGGGAGAAAGAATGTCGCAGAATCCTGAGAGACTGGAATGCAGGCCGCCCGCCCCGCCCGATTGAGTATTTGCTCATCTACAGCACCGGCAGGGACGGCAGACTGATTATCTGGAAATTCGACTCAGAAGGTGTCCAGATAAGCGAGGAAATCAGATGATTACGATGATACTCGCATTGCTTGTGATTTTCGCCTTCGGCTATGCCGTCCTCATACTGCTGGGCCTGTCCAGGGCCGGGGTATCGCTGGTCGAGCGATTCGCGCTGAGTTACGGCCTGGGCACGTTCGGTCTGGCCTTTGTGCTGCTTTTCATTTCACTGGCGGGGGTCCCGCTGGAACGCCCGTGGATACTGTGGCTTTCGGCGGCGCCGCTTCCCGTGCTCGGAATACACATTGTCAGGAGGCTTCGTCGCGGACGTGTCCGGCGGCAGCCCGACGGGTCGCCGCGCCCGTCAGGGGCGGCAAAGGCGCTCATAGTGTTCTGTCTCGCGTTCGCAGTCCTGATGGTCGCCGCAACGTATCTCGATACGGTTCACTTTGCGCTGCGCGGCGACGCGGCTCATTTCTGGGGGCTGAAGGCGAAGATTCTCTACTTCAAGTCGTTCCAGTCCGACGACTACATCACCGATTCCCAGGCGCATCAGCACGTCAATTATCCTCTGCTCGTGCCGCTTCTCGAAGCGTGGTCGTTCAGGTGGATGGCCTGGCCGCGCGACGTGGAGGTAAAGCTCCTCTTTCCCACGTTTTTTGCGGCGCTCCTTGCCGGTCTGTACGCCGCCCTGAAGAAGATTTCATCAGGGACGTGGGCGGCGATTGCGGTCTTTTTGCTCGCGGGTTTCGGACCGTTCATCGGCTCGGACAATATGCACCTGGGAAGCGCCACTTCGGGCTACGCCGATGTGCCGCTCGCGTTCTATTACGCGATGGCGGTTTTCTACCTTGTAAGATGGTCGCGGCGGGACGGCGAAAGGACGCACGGCCTGCTCGGAGCAATATTTCTCGCCGCGTGTATGTTCACGAAAAACGAAGGCTCCGCCATATCGGTTCTGGCGGTTATTCTGCTTTCCGTAATCGTGATTACCTCGCGCCGTTTCGCGCCGAGGGAATCGCGCTGGCGCGAGTGGGCTCTCATCGTGACAGTCTTTGCGGTCCTTGCGCTGCCGTGGCTGATGGTCAGGGGAATGCTGCCGGCCAACGACGAAAATTATCCTTCGCGACTGACCGCGGACAATTTTGTCGAAGGAATCAACAGGAACTTCAAACCGGCGCTCCTGAAAATGGCGGCGGCGATGCTCCCGATATCGATAGACGGCAATAAAATCTGGATGTCAATGCCGAGACTCTGGGACCTTTTCTGGCCCGCCCTGCTCGTGATTTGCGTGGTGTATGCGCGACGGTGTCTTTCGCCGCAGAACAGATTTGTCGCGGCACTCGTCATTCTGCATCTGCTGCTCTATCTCGCAATCCTGACCCTCGCGCCCGGGAAAATGTGGAATATTGAACATTTGATGATATTTGTCCGCTACCGGCTTCTGAGCCACATCGCGCCGGTGGCGCTGCTGTTGTTCGTTATGCTCGTTGATTTCAGGGATGCAAAAGCGCGGGGGGAACCCGGCGCGCAACCGGGCTAGATGGCGACTGTCACCGTCTGGAAATCCGCCTGCCCTACGAGATGGCGATGCCGGCGTACCCGACCACCGCATCATAGTTTCCGGACGCGTCTCCGCTCGTGGCGTACTTCACCAGGCGCGCTTCCTTTGCGCCCATCTCCTTGCAGGCCGCCACCATAACGACCGTCGGCGAATAGCCGCACATTGAAATGTCGTGGCGATGCACGACGTGAAAGAGTTCTTCCTCGTCCAGCGCAAGAACCGCGTCTATGGCCAGCCGGTCCTTCTCCTCGGCGAGCGAACGCGGCACGTAATGGCTCATATCCGTGCTCGCGACGATAAGGACATCGCCCTCGACGGCCTTTATGGCCTTTGCAACGCCCCTGCCGACTTCCTGCAGTTCTTTCAGATTTTCGGAATGAACGCTCATCACGCTTATGCTCACATCCGGGTTGTAGTACTGCAGGAACGGCAACTGGACCTCGGCCGAGTGCTCCTGAAGGTGCGGAGTATTGTCAAACTCCGCCAACGGACAGTATTTCATCAGACGTCTGCTCAAATCCGCGTCAACTTCGCTCACGCCGAGGGGCGTTTCCCATTGCCCGCCTTCCCACAGGGCAAGGTCCTTGCCGGGCATACGGTGTTTGGTCGCAAGTATTATTACCTTGTCGGGAATTTCCACGGCGCTGTAAACCGCGCCTGCGACCGGGCCGGAATAGATATAGCCCGCGTGCGGCGACATTATGCCGAGAGCCCGTTCTTTTTGCGCCGGAGCGGCGTCGAAAGACCCTATCATCGAGCGCAGTTCCTTTTCGCCCGAGGGGTAGAACTGTCCGGCCCACACCCATTTTCTCACGGCCATAACCGGTCTCCTCACAGTAGAGGATCGCGCGAAATCAGTTGTTTTCTTCAAGAAGGCCGCTGCCATACCACATATGCCGGAATGGCGCCGCCTATTTCTCCTCGTCCTCTTTCCCGCCGGGAGCAAGCCCCGCCGGCGGTATCTCTATCACCTGAGAACCCGGAATCTTCTGCTGCTCTGGCAGTATTACCCCGCCGCTTACAATCAGGCGGAAGGCATCTTCGAGCGGCATCTTGAGCACAACGACATCTTCCTCCGGTACGATGACGGTGTATCCCGTGACCGGCGTCGGCGAGGTAGGCACAAAAACCAGCAGCATCCGCTTGCCCAACCTGTCGCACAAATCCTTCATCCCGACGTTCGTGACAAGGCCCAGTTGATAGATGCCCCTGCGGGGATATTCGAGCGCAACGACCGCGCGATATTTTTTCTCGGGGTACTCGGAAAAGAAAAAGTCCGTCAACTGCTTTGCATGCGGATATATCGCCCTGACAAAGGGCACGCGAAGTATCATCTTCTCCACGTGCGGCAACACCCGCTTGCCCATAAAAGTCGAGATGAGCAGGCCGAAAAAATATATGAGCACTACCGAAAATATCAGCCCCATCAGCGACGTGAAGTGGAACCGCTTCACCGTCACGGGCGCTTTTCGGGGGTCGTCTGCGGGAATCTCCTCTTCCACCTCTTCGCCGAAAGCGAAACTCTCGCCTATGACCTCGCCGATAAATTTGCTGGCACTGATGAGTATCGGTTCGGCCCCGACGCCGCGCGCGACCCACTCGATGGTCTGGTTGACGTAACCGCCCGCAAAGTCATTGAGAAACTGATAGCACTTGATGATTACGAATATGGTCAGCAACGCCGGCAGTATGCCAGCCAGTCCTCGCAGAAGCGGCCGCTTGAATCCGCGCAATTTTTCACCTCCGGCTGATGTCCGCCTGTCGTCCAGAGCGGAATCATACATCAGGAACAATCATTTGTCGAGTTCGCACATCTTCCGGAATTCCTTTTCGTCGATAATTTTCAGGCCCAGTTTTTCCGCCCCGGCCAGTTTCGACCCCGCGCCCTTTCCGGCGACGACATAATCGGTCTTCCCGCTCACGCTCCCGCTCGCCTTCCCCCCCAGCGCTTTGACCGCGGCCTTCGCCTCGTCGCGCGTCATAGTCTCCAGACCGCCGGTGAATACAAAAGTCATCCCGGCGAACCTGGTGCCCTTTTTCTCCGCCCCCCCCCGCGACAGGCGAACACCGGCCATTTTCAGTTTCCCGATAAATTTCAGATTCCGCTCATTGCGGAAATAACTGTGTATGCTCTCCGCGACTACGGGGCCTATCCCCTCGATTTGCGTTAGCGATTCGACATCCGCCGACGCGAGTTCATCGATACTCTCAAAACCGTCCGCGAGCAGTTGCGCGACGTGCTCGCCGACCTGCTTTATGCCGAGGCCGTAAATCACGCGCGCGAAAGGCCGCTCCTTCGAACCGGTTATCGCGTTGATGAGATTGCCGGCGGATTTGTCCGCCATCCGCTTGAGCGCGGCGATTTGTTTGTGCTCCAGAAAATAGAGGTCGGCCGGGTCGGCGACGAGTTTCTCCTCGACAATCTGGTCCACGAGTTTCTCGCCCAGCCCGTCGATGTCGAGCGCATTCTTCGAGGCGAAGTGGAAGATATTGCCCTTCACCTGCGCGGGACAGGCGACGTTTTCGCACCGGATAGCCACTTCGCCTTCCTCGCGGACAACGCCGCTGCCGCAAACCGGGCACCTCGCCGGCGGCTGAGGTATCTTTTCCCCGCCCGTCCGGGAACTCTTTATCGCCTTGACGACCTTCGGTATTACGTCGCCGGCCCTCTGCACAACCACGCTATCGCCGATGCGCACGTCGAGGCGTTCGATTTCATCCAGGTTGTGCAGCGTCGCGCTGGACACGGTCACGCCGCTTATCCGCACGGGCCTGAGTTTCGCCACGGGCGTGATGGTCCCGGTGCGGCC
>JBDRIB010000210.1:0-7275 GCA_043816375.1 Planctomycetota bacterium
CGGCCTGCCTAGCCTACGCGTATGGATATGTGCGCAAATTGCTGGTCAATGGTGAAAGCATCTGTGGAATCTGTGAAATCTGTGGATTGTAGTTTCTGCGGCTTGCCTATCGGTGTGCATCTGTGTCCATCTGTGGTTTCAGGTCTTCTCTGCGCTCTCCGCGGCTCTGCGGTTTGAAAAGGTTAGACCTGAAGGTCGGATCTGAGGCCGAGGAGGTCCTTGTGTTTTTGGAGGATTGGCTGGACGTGGTCGGCGAGGAAGCGGCGGGTCTGCTGCGGGGCGAGGCCGATGAAGTTGGCGGGTCTGAGGATGTCTTTGAGGCGGTCCCTGACCGAGGCGAACAGTTTGTCTTTGCCGATGCGGTCGATTAAATCGTTCTCTTCGCCCTTGCGTACTCTCTCAATCGCGGCCATTGCGTGTTTGCGGATTGCCTCGTGAAGCGCCTGGCGGTCGCCGCCCGCCTTCACCGCCGACATCATAATTTCTTCCGCGGCAACGAACGGAAGGTTTTCGCCGATGCGGCGCTTTATTACCTCTTCGACGACGACCAGTCCCTGCGCGACGTTCAGGCAGGTGTTCAGGATAATGTCCGTCGCGATGAAGGTCTCCGGTATGGTCATGCGGCGGTTCGCGCTGTCGTCCAGCGAGCGCTCCAGCCACTGGGTCGCGGCGACGAACGCGGCGTTTTGCGCGAGGCTAATCACGTGCTTTGCAAGCGAGCAGATTCTCTCGCAGCGCATCGGGTTTCGCTTGTACGGCATCGCAGACGAGCCAGCCTGGGTTGTTTCGAACGGCTCCTGCAATTCGCCGAAGCCCTGCAACAGGCGCATGTCCTCCGCGAACTTGTGCGCGGACTGCGCGACGCCGGACAGGACGGAAAGAATCTGCCAGTCGAATTTGCGCGGATAAGTCTGCCCGGTAACCGGCCATCGTTTTTCGAAGCCCATCTTTTTCGCAATCAACTCGTCAAGCGCCTCGACTTTTTTCGCGTCGCCGTCGAAGAGTTTCAGGAACGAGTCCTGCGTGCCCGTCGTGCCTTTTGCGCCCCGGAATGGAATTGCCGCGATACGCGCGTCCAGGTCGTTCAAATCAAGGAGCAAATCTTGAATCCACAAACAGGCGCGCTTGCCGACGGTCGTCAGTTGCGCCGGCTGCAGGTGCGTGTAGCCGAGGCAGGGAGTGTCCGCAAATCCGGCGGCGAACCGCGCGAGGGCGTCGATTACGTTGAGGAGTTTTTTTCTCAATATGTAAAGCCCTTCGCGTATCAGGATGATGTCGGCGTTGTCGGTGACGAATGCGCTGGTCGCGCCGAGGTGAATGATGCCTTTTGCCTTTGGACATTCGATGGCGAAGGCGTGGATGTGCGCCATAACGTCGTGGCGGCGCTTGCGCTCTTCCTCGGCAACGGCGTCGAAGTTTATCCGTTCGCAGGCGAGTTTCATCTCGTCAATCTGGTCATCAGTGATGGGCAGGCCGAGTTGCTTCTGTGATTCGGCCAGCGCTATCCACAGTTTCCGCCACGTGATACAGCGACGTCGCGGGGAGAAGATTTCCGCCATTTCCCCGGACTGCCATCGCGAAACGAGAGGCGAAACGTAACGGTTAATATCTTCCTGCCTCAAGGGTTGTCTCCAAATGGATTAATGACGTCGAAGAACAATAACGGATTATATCCCTGTAAAATCCCCGGTCAACCTATTTGTTAGTGCAAAGTTGCGTAAAAGGCATCATGTTGCCGGACAAATTTCTTTTGTTTTTCGCTTGCCTGAGCGAAATATTGTGCTACTATATAGGTAGAGGGGGAGCTTGAGAGCCGTCACTGTTATAATATTTCGTATAAACGCAAGTTTGTTAACTGAGCGTGCTCACTCCAGCCAGATTCCGGCCGCCGGAAACTTCGCATCGGTTCTTGAGTTTTCCTCGAAAGCAATTATATCCGTTTACCGATACAATTAATGGGAAGTGTGTGGCTAGTGGAAGGATTTTTTCCCCAGGTATAGTGGATAATGGTAGATTGTAACGCCGGACGTGTAAGCCGCACGAGCGGCTGCGTCAAGGCGGAAAATCAAAGGGATAAGGGCAATCAGGCACCGAGGGGGCCCTATAATGCCGTTTGAAGAGGACTTGGAAGAGAGGCAGGAACAGTCGAAGGATCTCAAACGGGTAGCGGAATTGTCCAAGCAGGCCAATCAGTTGATGCGGAATGGTGAATTGGACGAGGCTTTAGCCCTGTTTGAGCAGGCCTACGAACTGGACGATACAAACCCATATGTGCTTGTGGGACTGGGGGATGTCCATCGAAAGAAGAAGCAGTACGAGCGCTCCCTCAAATACTACCGCAGCATCCTCGAAATTGACGCAAACAATACCTTTGCACTGAAGGGTATTGGCCACTCCTACACCGGCCTGGGCCGGCACTCCGAAGCCGTAAAAGCCTGGGAGAAATACATCGACTTCAATGAGTTCGATTACTTCGTACTCACAAGCCTGGGCGACGCCTGCAAGAAACTCCACCGCTACGAACAGGGCGAAGACTACTACCTGAAGGCACTCGAGATAAACAACGGCGACAAGTATATCTTCCTCGGTCTGGGCGACCTCTACTACAAGATGGGCCGCGACGACGAGGCGATATTCTACTGCGACAAGTTGCTCGAGATAGACGAGCACTTCGTGAACATCCTCACGATGGTCGGGAATCTCTACAAAAAGAAGAAAAATTTCGGCAAGGCGCGCGAGTATTACGCCCGTGCGCTTAAACTCGACCCCGACAACTCCTATGCCCTCTACGGGCTGGGCGACTGCTGGCGCGGCGAACGCGACTACGACAGGGCCGTGCAAATCTGGTCGCGCCTGGTGGTCAAGGAGCCGCGCAACAATAACGTTCTCACACGGCTCGGAGACATCTACCTGAACCTCGGCGAAGACGAAAAGGCCAAGCAATGCTACCACCGCGTTCTCAGTCGCTCAAACCACAAATACGCCCGGCTCGGCATCAGCCGTATCTACCGCAAGACGGGCCAGTACGAAAAGGCGATACAGAACTATCTCAAGATCCTTGGCGCCGACGAAACGCAAGACGACCGCATTGTCAAGGAACTCGAGGCGGCAAAGACGGAAGCCGAACAACACAAGCCCGTCGAATAGGCCGGGGCGCACAATCCGGCGTTCCCACGACACAAGGCTCGCAGGCGCGAGCCCGTTTTATTCGGCGGAGACCGGGCTAAATATTCCGCCGTTATCTGTCGATATCTGCTGACGGCGATACACGGACTACCGGTCAATATACATACCGAAAATTCACACTTGACGTTCAATCATCATTACTCCGGCGATACTCCAGCTTCAATAACCGTCTCGGCACCTGAGACCGCCCCCTCTCGCCGTAACCGTAACATGCAGGAAAACACATGGAACACACAATACTCGTCGTTGACGATGAAGAGAAGATTACCCGCATACTTTGCCTTCTCCTCGAGCATAACGGCTTCAAGGTGCTTGCGGCCAACCACGCCGACGAGGCGTTGACAATGCTGAAGGATAACAAGGTGGACCTTGTCCTGACCGATATTATGATGCCGGATGTAAACGGCTACGAACTCGCCCAGAAAATCAAGGATGATCCGGCTACGGCACACATCCCGCTTATGTTCCTCAGCGCAAAATCCGAGGCCGCCGACAAGTTCACCGGCTATTTCGTCGGCGCTGCGGAATACATCACCAAACCGTTCGAATCGGAAGAACTCCTCTCGCGCGTAAAACGCGTGCTCGATGTGGACGAACTCGAACGCTCTTTCCAGATGGACATGACCACGCCCTTGCGGCGCGGAGGCGATTCCACAAGCAACGCACCCGCCGCCGTGGCCGCCGCCCCCAGTGTCTCATTTGCCCGCATCGGAGACATCCTGCAACTCTACGACGCGGCACTGAAGATAATCCACGCCAAAGCGACCGAACTTATCGGGGCCTCCGCAGTGGACCGGGCATTTGTGCAGGCTATAAACCAGACCATAAGGAAGTTCCCGGTCCTTCAATCTCTGCAAATCTCCCCCGATGGACTCGACACTGAAGGTGCAACCGCCCTGAAACAAACCTGGTTCGAAGAAGCAAACATTGGACTGAGTGAACTGCTCAGGCACTTCTTTTCGAACATTATGCGTAAAAAAGGGAAGGCAAAACAGGGCATCCAGGTACTAATATTAAACAGCGACGGAGAAACTTTTGATTTTTATAAACACATAATAGAAAACGCCGGATTCAACGCCCTGCTAACGAACACGATAGAGGAAGCCAGGGCTTTGCTCAAAAGCGAAATACCCCCCGATATTATGCTCGTAGACACGTCCCCACTGCAGGCCGAGGACCAAAACGAACTGGAAATATCGCACAAGGACGATGCAGAGGCCTTTCTGAATTTTTACAGGGAAACCCAAAAGGAATTTCCGGATTTGGATATCCCCATACTTATACTCGCCGACAAGCACGAAACCGCCACCGTGCTGAAGTCCATCGTTGCCGGCGCCGGGGACTACCTTGTAAAGCCCTTTACAAGCACGGAACTCGTAACAGCCATAGTCGCCCTGCTGCGCTCCAGGTAGCCATCCGGCAACCGTCACCGAATGCCGCTCTGTATGTGACTCAACATCCAACCTTGACTTTACCGCACTTTGCATTATATTTAGCCCACTTGAAGTCCTCCTATTCTTTCGCAAAAAATGCAAAGGACTACACTAAAGAGAATGACTGATAAAGAAAAGAATATCGAGTCCGGAAGACGCGTACTTCGGATAGAAGCCGAGGCCCTGCAGGCCCTGTCCGACCGCATCGACGACGTATTCAACGACGCGGTCAATGCGATACTCGCCACCAGGGGCAAGGTAGTCACCTCGGGCCTGGGCAAGAGCGGCCTTGTCGCCCGCAAGATTGCAGCAACGATGGCCAGCACCGGCACGGCAGCGGTGTTTCTGCATCCCGTTGACGCCCTCCACGGCGACCTCGGCGCACTGACCAGGGACGATTTGCTCATCCTTATCTCAAACAGCGGAGAGAACGACGAGATACTGAACCTGCTTGCCGCGGCAAAGAGAATCGGCGCCAAATGCCTCGCTATGACCGGAGATCCGGGATCAACCCTCGCCGGAAACGCGGATTTGGCGCTTAACGTCGGAGTTGAAAGAGAGGCCTGCCCCCTCGGGCTTGCGCCGACCGCAAGCACCGCGGCCGCGATGGCAATGGGCGACGCAATCGCCGTCGTGCTTATGGAGCGGCGCAATTTCGGGAAGGAAGATTTCGCCGTATTCCATCCGGCGGGGAAACTCGGCCGGAGGCTTGCCCTGAAGGTAAAAGACATAATGCTGGCCAGGGACGATATTCCTCTGGTCGGGCGCGACCGGCCATTTGCCGAGGTTCTGCGCGTTATGTCCGAGGTCGGCAATCTGGGCGTTGCGCTTGTCGTTGACGACGACGGCGTGCTGTGCGGCATCTACACCGACGGCGACATCAGACGTACGGTTATGCACGCTAAAGGATGGAGCCTCACAGACCCGATATCCAAATATATGACCGAAAACCCGAAGACCGTGGAGGCCGACGCCCACGCCTCCGAAGCGGTTCAAATGATGGAGGTAAAGGGCATCACCTCGCTCGCCATCGTTGACGAGGCAGGCAGGCCCGCGGGAATAATTCATCTTCACGACATACTCGGCCGGGGCAAGTTCACGATATAGTCAAGTTGACCGACTTTTCGCCAACATCGGTGACTGTCACCAATTCCCCATTCGGACCCTGACCCGTACGGGGAACGGGCGGAATCGCGCGAGGAAAAACGCAAAAGGTGACTGTCACTAATTACGGCCCCGACAGTCATCTTAAAATAATGCGAAAGTCGGGGCGTAGATTAGTGACTGTCATCCTTTTGCAATGCGAAAGTCGGGGCGTAGATTGGTGACTGTCACTGTGAGAAAGACCGTAAGCGGGCTCATTAAAACACCGGAGCAGTTATGAAAAAACGCCTTTTCAGCGGCATTCAACCCGACGGACACCTGCATTTAGGCAACTACCTGGGCAGTATCAAATCCTGGGTAAAACTGCAGGACGAATACGAGTGTCTCTTCTGCGTGGTTGACCTTCACGCAATGACCGTCGAATACGACGTGCAGCAATTCCGCGAACTCGTTTTCGAGACGGCGGCGCTGTTTGTCGCCTGCGGCGTGGACGCCGCAAAATCCACGATTTTCCTTCAGTCCCAGGTGCCCGAGCACACCGAGTTGGCCTGGATTCTGGATACCATAACGCCTATGGCGCTGCTCGAGCGTATGACGCAATACAAGGACAAGGCGAAAATACAAAGGCAAAACGTGAACGTCGGGCTGTTCAACTATCCCGTGCTCCAGGCCGCGGACATACTGCTCTATAAGGCGGAAACCGTGCCCGTCGGCGAAGACCAGTGCCAGCATCTGGAAATGACCCGCGACATCGCCAGGAGATTCAACAACCGCTTCGGCGTCACCTTCGCGGAGCCCCAGACAGTACTCAACGAAACACCCCGCATCCTGGGCCTCGACGGCGTTAGCAAGATGAGTAAAAGCCTGAACAACGGCATCCGCCTGCTCGACCCGCCGGATGTGGTGGACAAAAAAATTCGCTCCGCCGTTACCGACCCGGCGCGAAAACGCCGCGAAGATGCAGGCAACCCGAACGTGTGCAATATCTTCTCCCTGCACAAGATATTCTCGACATCGGAACAGATTGCGACCATTGAGCGGGAATGCGCGTGCGCAGGCATCGGCTGCGTTGATTGCAAAAAGATGTTAATAGAGAATCTTAACGGCTTTCTCGCGCCTGTTCAGTCGAAATTCCTCGACCTTAAGCGAGACCCCGGCATCGTCGACAAAATCCTCAAAAATAGTCTCGGCAAAGCAAGGCCAATCGCCATGCAGACAATGGCCGAAGTCCGCGCAAAGACCGGCCTCAGACCGCTTCCCGGTTCCTGACATCCTGTATGAAGCATTATTCCGATTATGTTATCGCGCTCGACGTAGGCGGCACCAATATGCGCGCCGCTCTGGTCACCGGCCGGGGCCGGATATTGTTCAGCACCAGAGAACCTACGAAGAGTACGGGTTCACGCAAAGAAGTGATTGACCAGATTGCCCGCCTTGTATCACAGTGTTCCGAACACTCGAAGCATCGCGTCTCCGCAGTCGGCATAGGCTTTCCCGGCCCGCTAAACGCCGAAGAAGGTTTCATACTCTCGCCCCCCAATCTGCCTGCGCT
>JBDRIB010000211.1:0-16127 GCA_043816375.1 Planctomycetota bacterium
CGGCAAATCCTCACTCGCATTCGACACAATCTACGCCGAAGGCCAGCGACGTTACGTCGAAAGCCTGTCTTCCTACGCCCGCCAGTTCCTCGAACAGATGCAGAAACCCGACGTGGAATTCATAGAGGGACTGCCGCCGACAATCTCCATCGAACAGCGCAGCCGAGGCACGAACCCGCGCTCCACGGTCGCCACCACGACGGAAATCTACGACTACCTGCGGCTGCTCTTTGCGCGCGTCGGCCAGCCGCATTGCCCGAAATGCAGGAAGCCCATCACGCAGCAAACGCCGCAGAGGATAGTTGACGAAGTACTGAGCATACCCGAAGGCACTCACATAATCATCCTCGCCCCCCTCGTTCGCGGACAGAAGGGGGAACACCGCGAGGTACTCAACCGCATCCGCCGCGAGGGCTTTGTACGCGCGCGCGTCGACGGCGAGATAACGGAGGTCAGGGACATCCCGAAACTCGACAAGCGCAGGAAGCACCGCATCGAGGCCGTCGTAGACCGCCTGGTAGTCAAGCCGGAAATACATACGCGCCTGCAGGACTCCGTAGAACTGGCGCTCAGGCTGGGCGAAAGTATGCTTATAGTCGCATCCCGGGACAAGAAAGGCTGGAGCGACAACCTGTACAGCCAGTTATACGCCTGCGCCGACTGCGGCATCTCTCTGGAAGAACTCGAACCGCGCATCTTCTCTTTCAACAGCCCGTACGGCGCCTGCCCGACCTGCGGCGGCCTGGGCACGCGGCTGGAACTCGACGAGGACCTCATCGTTTCCGACCCGTCGCTCTCCCTGACGGACGGAGCGGTCGAGGCCTGGAGACGCGGCGGAAAGCGTATGAACATCTACTACGCGCGGAAACTGCGCGAATTCGCCGCGCACTTCGACTTCCCGATTCATACGCCGTATCGCCGAATTCCGGAGAAAATCCGCGAATACCTTATGTACGGCACCGACGAGGACATTTCCGAAACCACCGGCTACCACTTCGAGGGCGTCATTCCGAACCTCGAGCGCCGCTTCGAGAACACGCAGAGCGAGTACGTCAAGGCGCGCATCCACTCATATATGAGCGAACTGCCGTGCCCGTCGTGCAAAGGGGCGCGGCTCAAGCCCGCGTCCCTGGCCGTAACCGTCGGCGAAAAAAATATAAGACAGGTCACCGAAATGTCGGTCGAAGGGGCGGCGGACTTCTTCGGCAGCATCAAACTGTCACGCGAGAAACAGGAAATCGCGAAACCGATTCTCAAGGAAGTCCGCGAACGCCTGTCCTTTATGGTATCGGTGGGACTCGGTTACCTCACTCTCGACAGGCGCAGCGGTACGCTTTCCGGCGGCGAGGCGCAGCGCATACGCCTGGCGACGCAGGTCGGCAGCGGCCTGGTCGGGGTATGCTACGTTCTGGACGAGCCGACTATCGGGCTTCATCAGCGCGACAATGCCAAACTCCTCGACACGCTCAGACGCCTGCGGGACCTCGGCAATACCGTCATCATCGTGGAACATGACGAGGCGACCATCCGCTCCGCCGAACACATCATTGATATCGGCCCGGGAGCCGGCGGCCACGGCGGGACGATTGTGGCACAGGGCTCGCTCGAAGAAATTCTCGAAAATCGCGAGTCGCTGACTTCGGCGTATCTCCGAGGCGACAGGAGCATCAAACTGCCGCGAAAACGCCGCAAACAGCGCCGCAGGCATATAGTGCGTCTTGTCGGAGCGCGCGAGCACAATCTGAAAGACCTGACAATTGATTTTCCGCTCGGGCTTATCATCTGCGTCACCGGCGTGTCCGGCTCCGGCAAGAGCACGCTCGTGAACGAAATCCTTCACCGGGGCTTGATGAGACACCTGCACCACAGCCGTGAGAAACCGGGCCAGCACGACAAGATTCTCGGCGCGGACAAAATCGACAAGGTCATCGCAATCGACCAGTCGCCGATTGGCCGCACGCCCCGCTCCAACCCGGCGACGTACACCGGGGTTTTCACGGAGATACGCAAGTTGTTCGGGCTGTTGCCGGAGGCAAAGATACGCGGCTACGGGCCGGGGCGTTTCAGTTTCAACACGACCGGCGGCCGCTGCGAGGCCTGCCAGGGACAGGGCACGAAGCGCATCGAGATGCACTTCCTGCCGGATGTATATGTCACCTGCGAAGATTGCAGGGGCACGCGCTACGACCGCGAAACGCTCGAGATTCGCTACAAGGGCAAGAACATCTCCGAGGTTCTGGATATGCCCGTGGAAGAAGCGATGCGCTTTTTTGCAAATCACCCGAAAATCAAGAGGATACTGCAAACGCTTTATGACGTGGGGCTGGGCTACGTTGCGCTGGGGCAGCCCAGCACAACGCTTTCCGGCGGGGAGGCACAGCGCGTGAATCTCAGCACGGAACTGGCAAAGCCCGCGACGGGCAACACCTTCTACATCCTTGACGAGCCGACCACTGGTCTGCACTTTGACGACATTCACAAACTTCTGGAAGTCCTCAACCGGCTTGCGGACAGGGGCAACACGGTCGTCGTAATCGAGCACAACCCGGACGTGATTAAAACCGCCGACCATATCATCGACCTCGGTCCCGAGGGCGGTGACGACGGGGGCTACGTCGTGTGCACCGGCTCGCCCGAAGAGGTCGCGAAAAATCCGAAGTCATACACGGGACAATTCCTGGCCGAACACGTTTTCAATGCAGAAAAGGCAGGCTTGAAAAAACAGGGTTGACTTTTTCTTTCCCGGGACAAAGTGAAAATGGGGGCATTGCGCTCTGCCATATCGAAGGCTCTTAACTTCGCCTACCCGCCGGTATGCATCTCCTGCGGCGCGATTGCAGACAGTCACCATCCCCTGCTCCTCTGCGAGAAATGCCTGGAAACGGTCATTTCCCGCCCCCGGTATATGTGCCCGCGCTGCGGCGCGGCGATGTATCGCGAGCCGGAACCTCGCGCGCCCTGTCCGCGCTGCTACAAAGACCACATAAATTTTGCGCAGGCCGTCAGCGCGGGAGATTACGAGGGGCCGCTGGGTTCGGTCGTGCGCACACTGAAGTTCGGGCGAATGAGATTCCTGGCCGCGCCGCTTGCCGGAGAACTCGCGGATGCCGTCGCTTCCGGGGGACTTCACGGCGAGGTGGACATCGTTACGACCGTTCCTCTTCACTGGACGCGCTTTATTAAGCGGGGCTTCAACCAGTCTGCGCTGATTGCGAAAAACGTCGCGAGATTGCTCCGCCTGAAATACGCCTGCACCCTTCGCCGCGTCAGGCGCACCACCCCGCAGACAAGGCTCAGCGCGGCCGCGCGCCGCAAGAATCCGCTCAATGCCTTTGCCGCCGTCGGCAGGGGGAAAGTAGCCGGGAAAAACGTGCTGCTAATCGACGATGTAATGACGACCGGCGGCACTCTGATGGAATGTGCGCGAATTCTCCGAAGGGCAGGCGCGAAGAAAATCTACGTTGCCGTCGTGGCCCGCTGAAGACTTTTCCCGTTGGGGCGTGATAGTCACACCTCGGGGGATTTTGCGTCGACCTCCCGGTCGTTTTTCCTGTCCTTCAGCACGGCGAAGCAGACCAATCCGGCGGTCAGCAATGCGAATATCCCGATAACGCGCGTCACAACGAACACGTCGTAACTGAACCAATACACCAGAAAGAGATGCACCAGCGAATAAGGAACCAGCACGAACAGGAAGCGCCGCCTGGCCCTCGCCAGCCCGTATTGCACGACCACGTTGGTCAACGCCACGGGGATGATGGCGAGTGAATACAGAAGCGACAGCGACACGACGTCTTCATATTTCTTCACATTGGTCAAAACTCCCACAAGCGACGGAAATGCAACCGCCAGAAGCAGCAGGGCAGCGCACAGAAACGCGGAAAAGATGAGGCATTTGACCAGCAGTTCAACCGTGCTCCGTCCGCGGGCATAGGCCTCGGTGACCTTTGGAAACATTGACGCAATCAGCGGCATAGGCACGTAGATGAAAATCAGCCCGACTATCTTCGCGGCCGAGAAAAGGTCGGCCTGTGCCGGGTTGCGGAGACGGATTAACACTTCGTCGGCGAAGAACAGCAATGCTACCGACGACAACGCCACCACGGAATATCCCAGGTAGCCCAAATGGGGAGACGCCGCGTCGGATTTGGTTTCCACGGACTCGCCGTTCGAGCGCGCTATAACATACAGAACGACCATCGCCGCACCGACGGCATGCGCGCACAGAATGGCCAGTACGCCGCCCACAACTTCCATGCCGAGGCCGATAAACAGCCCGCCGAAACCTACCTTGCTGCAAGAAAAGACGAGCACATACATCGCGAAGACAACGTATTTCTGCATTCCCTGCAGGAGGCCGTTCAGAAGAGGAGAAAAAATGACGAACGCAACAGCGGCGGAGAAAATAAGGGTTGTCTGCACATTCACGGCGCTGGATACGCCCCAGACCGCAAGGCCGAAAAGCACGCCGATGCCCGCCGCTCCCGCGCCGATTAGCGCAAAGACGACCAGGCTGCGACGGACAAAGTGATTCAGGGCGGCCTGCCTGTTCTCCACCCGCAGGCGGGAAACCTGGTACGAAGCCCAAGTCTGGGCGGCGCTAAGCGGCGTCGCCATTATGGCGAGAACCGCTATCAACGCCCCCAGCACAGAGTAATCCTTCGGCAGCCAGTTAACCATCAGCGCCTTAAACAGCAGGTGAAATACCTGCGGCGACATCAGGATAATTGAGTGCGTAAAGAATTTGTCTCGCGATATCATATTGTTCTTCCACAATATTGCACGGGCGATTATAGCGCGCATCCGCTCTCGCGCAACAAGCATCCTGTGCAATGGGCAAATTCCGCCGCCGTATCGTTCGTTCGCCTTCAGCTTTGATGTCTTGACACGCGTTTTTGTACAGTTAGAATTCAGGCGGCGGGAATGACTTTTATCGGAGAAATGTTATGACTGGAAGCGGCGACTGGATACCTGTTTTTCTCGGCCTGGGCGATATGCCCGAGTGGCAGGTGTTGCTGAGGCTTGTCGCGGCCGCGGTCTTGAGCGGGATTATCGGCTTCGAGCGCGAGAGGCACGACCAGCCTGCGGGTCTGCGCACCCATATCGTACTCGGGGTCGGCGCGGCCCTGATATCGATGCTCTCGCTGGCGGTCGGAGGAGCGAATGACCCGGGAAGGATAGCGGCGGGGATAGTCACCGGAATCGGTTTCCTCGGTGCCGGGGCGATTCTCAAATACGGAACATCGGTACGCGGATTGACGACGGCAACGTGCCTGTGGACCGTCGCCGGAATAGGTATGTGCATCGGGTTTGGCTTCTGGCTGCCCGCCGTTATATGCACGTTGATTGTGTTCGTGACGCTGGCTTTCTTCGACAGGATAGAAAAGGCCGTGCTCGCCACGCGCGCTTTTCGCAGGATTGAAATTGTCGCCAAGGACGTGAAGGGCATTATCGGCAGGGTGGAGAAAGTCCTGCAAGAACACGACGTAAGAGTGCGTACAATGGGTCTGACGAGCATGCTGCTGGAGAACAAGGTGCAACTCAACATCTACGCCCGCGTCCCGTCTCACCTGAGCGTTGAGAAACTCTCCTCGGCGATAACGGCCATCGAGGGCGTGACGGAATTCGAAATTACCTGACACCATATTCGGTGACTGTCACCAATTACCCATTCGGACCCTGACCCGTACGGGGAACGGGCGGAATCGAGCGAGCCTGGCGAGTGAGATTCGTAGATTGGTGACTGTCACCGAATGTGTGGTGAAAACCGGTGACTTGGGAATTTGGGACTTATATTCAGGAGTTGTTGCGTGCCATACGCGGAAAACGACGGACAGAAAATCTATTATGAAGTGGAAGGCGAAGGGCCTTCCGTTCTTTTCATCCCCGGTTTTAGGGCGGACCACAAAATATGGTTTCGCCAGCGAAGTTTCCTCGCGCACGGATTTCGAACCATCGCGATGGACAATCGCGGCATTGGGAAATCCTCTCCGGTGGCATCTTCATACTCGTTCGAAGATATGGCCGCCGATGCCGCCGCGGTAATCAGGTCCGCCGATGCCGGGCCCGCGCGCGTCGTCGGAGCCTCGATGGGCGCGACGGTGGCCGCCGCGCTTGCGTCTCTTTATCCCGACCTCGCGGACAGGATCGTGTTGATTTCTGCCACCCCGAATGTCTCGGCCAACACCCTTGTCGCCCTCTCCATTGCAAGAATGGCGCTCGAGAAGGGCGGACCCGAAGCATTTGCCCGCATAATGGTCGCACAGATATTCTCTCCCGCCTTCGTCAGGGACCACGCGCGTGATATTGAGGCCATCGAGAAATCCTACGCTCCGCCTGAGGATCTCGTTCCGGAAATATACAGGCAGTACGAGGCAACCGTTTCGTTTGCGGGGAAGTCGCTGCCCCTCCCCAAATGTCCGGCGCTGCTGATCGGAGGCGCGAAGGATATGATAGTCCCGGCCGAAGAGATGGTCGGGGCCGCTTCTCTATTGCCGAATGCGTCGTTGAAGATTATCGAGAATGTGGGCCACGGTCTGCTTGTAGAGAAGTGGAAGGAAATAAATAAGGCTCTCCAATCATTTCTCGCCAGCAGCGACAGTCACTAAACATCCCCTCTTTTTTCATCACGAAGCACTTCAAAAAAAAACAGCACAGGCGCTAAAGCCGGTCCTGATTTCTGCCGAAGAAAGAACTGTTGTCGAAAAATTTCAGTATACACGAGTGACTATGTGCAAGGAGGTGATGCCTGTGAAATGAGCATAGAAGTTTAGACCGCGTTTTTGGGAAGTCGCCGACTTCCTGTCTCGACATGTTGGGGCAAAACAAACGGCTAGTTCAGCAAGGATGCTCGAATGAAACTTCATCACGGAGGATGAAAGCATGGGTTTACGTATCAACACCAACGTCGGCGCCGTAATGGCGCTGAGAAATCTGCATCGAACAGACAAGGCCCAGACCAAATCACTCGAAAGACTGAGCACCGGTCTCCGCATTAATCGCGCCTCAGATGATCCCTCCGGCCTCGTGATTTCCGAAATCTTAAGAAGCCAGATAGGATCGCTGCATCAGGCCATCGAAAACACCGAGTTCGCGTCCAACCTGATCGGCACGGCCGATGCCGCACTGACTGAAGTCAGTTCGCTCCTGATCTCGATAAGGGGATCCGCCATATTCGCGCTGAATACCGGCGGCACCTCTCCCGACCAGATAGCGGCAGAGCAGGATGCCGTGGACGCGGCGCTGGCCTCCATCGACAGGGTCGCAGCGACCACACGCTTCGGCTCGACGAATCTGCTCAACGGTTCTTCGGCGCTTGACGTGAGTTCGAAGTCCACTGAAATCACCGAGATTGAATTCCGCTCGATTGGCTTCAACAATCAATCCCAGGTTACCTTCGAGGTTGACATTACGACGGAAGCCGAACGTGCAAGGGTCAATTTCCAACTGGACGGCGGCAGCGCCACCGGCGGCCAGGTCATCCGCATCACCGGCACTCTGGGCACGCAGGAAATCCTCATTACGTCAGGCACGACTACCCAGAACGTAATTGAGATGGTCAACGCCGTCCGGGGCAACACCGGCATATTTGCGGTGCTCTCCAGCGGAACCGCAGGCACCCCCGCCGCAACGGATGCGGTGGCTTTCATGAGCGAAGAATACGGCTCGGCCGAAAAGTCCACCATTGAGGTCATTTCGGGCGACGACATCAAAGTCAGTTCAGGTGCTGCGGCTCTGGTGGACCTCGCTGCGGGCGGAAAAGTTGCGGCCTTTGGAGTGGACATCGGCGCGAACATAAACGGTGCCTACTTATCGACAAAGGGCAACAAAATTACTGTAAATTCCGCCTTCCTTAATGCCGATATTACGGTAGCGGACGGCACCGCTGTAACGGCGGCCAATGCGCCACTGCTTTTAACGGTGGCGGACTCCGGTTTGGATTTCCAACTGAATATCGAACCGGTCGCATCAGACCTGATTACTTTGGGTCTGTCGAACGTAGCGACGAACTTTCTTGGCACGCCGATCAGGACGCTCGGCTCCGGTGGCGCCACCCAGACGGTAGGCGGATACCTGAATTCGCTTGTCTCCGGCGGCGCAAACGACCTGGTCACGGATCCGGGCAACGCGGTCTATATCCTCGACGCGGCGATTGATGATATCAACGCGTTAAGAGGGTTTTTGGGAGCATTTGCCAGCCAGACGATGGAAAGCAACATTAACTCATTAGGGGTTGCTGTGGAAAACCTGACCGCGTCTGAGAGCGAGATAAGAGATCTGGATTTCGCTGAAGAGGTGGCGGAATTCACTCGCTCCCAGATACTATTTTCTGCGGGCACATCTGTGCTTGCATCTGCCAATTTGATTCCACAATCGATCCTGACGCTTCTGCAGTAAGCCATATGGCAAACTGAGCAAAACCGGCCGAAAGGGGCGGGCTTCTGACGGCCCGCCCCCGGTCGGAGTTTCCATAAATTGACGAAAGGCTGACTGAAGGAACAGACAACCGGTAGAAGTGCTTTTTTTGAGGGACGGATCCATGGCCGATAGCAGAGTAACCTCAGTTGGAGCGATGCCCAAGAGCATGTCAGACATTGCGACTTCCACCACCGCCGTCAAACGCGCCGTTCGGGAACATCCTTCCGAAGAGCACGTGGAAGACGGCCAAAAACCGGAGAGCACCGATGTCTTCGCATACGAAGACCTGAAGATGCTCGCCGAGGAAGTCAACGACATCATGAAAGGCATGCGTAACGAGATTCGCTTCGAGATACTGCGCGACAGCAACGAACTCATCGCCCAGGTCGTCAACGGCACCACCGATGAGATAATCCGGACGATTCCTCCGGAAAGTTTGCTTAATATGCGCGCAAAATTCGATGAAGTGCTGGGATTAATCTTCGACGAGGAACGCTGAAAAGTCCACTCTGAACCAAGGGACAACCAATGACGATTTCCATCGACGGTTTGGTCTCGGGGTTGAACACCTCCGAGATTATCGAACAACTTATGGATATCGAGCGCCGTCCGGTCGAATTACTTGAGGCGCGCATCAAAGAGGCAACGAATCAACAGACCGCCTACCTGGGGCTCGCCGCAAAGATTCTCGGGCTGAGCGCCCGTGTGGCAAGCCTCGCGCTTCCTTCTACATTTAACGAAACCACCCTTACTTCCTCGGACCTGGACGTACTTGCGCCATCGGGCAGCGTTACCATGCAGGGAGCCTTCACCTTTACCGTTCAGCAGATGGCCCAGTCCAGCCAGGTCGTCAGCAACGGCTTTATCGACCAGGACACCACGCCCGCTGGAGAAGGCACGCTCTCTATCGAAATCGGGAACACCCGTCTTGACCGCGAAACATCACTGGAAGTCCTTAACGGCGGCAACGGAATAAACCGGGGCAGAATAAGAATCACGGACCGCAGCGGCGCTTCTGCAAACATCGACCTGAGCACTTCCGTCACGGCGCAGGACATCATCGACGCAATCAACGCAAACGAGACCATCGGCGTTACCGCTTCCATTTCCTCAAGTGGCTCCGGTTTCACACTGACCGACACAACCGGCCAGACATCCAGCAACCTTATAGTCGCCGAAGTCAACAACGCCGGCGTCGCACAAAGCCTGGGCCTTTTTGACAGCGTGGCTTCGGATACGCTGACCGGCCAGGACGTGCTGTATATCTCCGACAACACGCCGCTCGGCATGCTCAACGACGGAAACGGCATAAGGAGCAAAACCGGCGACGACTTCACAATCAGCCTGAGAGACGGCGTTACCTCTTTCAATGTGAACATATCGTCGGCTCTCACTGTCGAAAATGTGCTTGATGCAATAAACAACGCCACCGGCAACCCGGGCACACTTGTTGCCTCAATCAACGGCAACGAGATACAACTTGTCGATTCAAGCACCGACAACGGTGCAAACCTGCAGGTAACCGCTGTCGGCAGCAGCAACGCCGCGCTTGACCTCGGTATCCTGAAATCAACCAGCGGCGGCGGCGCGACTCTTACGCTTTCCGGAGACCGCATACTCTCGGGAATGAACACCGTGCTGCTGCGCTCGCTCAACGGCGGCTCGGGCATCGGAAAGGTTGAGGGCTCCGACGACTTTCGCGTCACGCTTTCGGACGGCACAACCTTCGATGTCGATATCGACAGTGCCGAAACACTGCAGGATGTGTTCAACCTTTTGCAATCCGGAGCAACCGGCGCAGGTGCGTCGGAATTCACCACGCTCGACGCCAACAACGCCGGCAACGGGCTTTACCTCGTTGACGGACAGGGCGGCTCCGGCAATCTGACTATCGCGGCATTGAACGGCAGCACCGCGGCTGCCGACCTCGGGATTGAAAAGACCGGCACGACCACCTCCCTCGTCGGGGACAACGCCAACCTGCAGTTCATCGGCGAAGAGACGCGCCTTGCCGACCTGAACGGCAACGCCGGCGTTGCGAAGGGCAGCATAAAAATAACGGACAGCAGCGGCGCCTATGCAACTATAGACCTTTCGCAGGAGACCACTATTGCCGACGTGTTGCTCGACATCAACGGCGCGGCGGTTGGCGTGACCGCCTCCATCAACAGCGCCGGTGACGGCATTATCGTCGTTGACGACGCCGGCGGCAGCGGTCTTCTGAAAATAGAAGAAGTAAACAACGGCACCACCGCGCGGGATTTGAATATCCGCGGCGAGGCCGCAAGCGTCGCAAGCAACCAGATAGACGGTTCGTTTGAATTCAGCATCGACATTTCCGCCACCGACACGCTCGAAGATGTAAGAGATGCAATTAACAACCTGAACCTTGCCGCGGAGGCCACCATTATCAACGCCGGCGGCAGCCTGCCGTATCGCCTGTCGATAATCGGCCAGCGCACCGGACTGGCAAATCAACTGAACATCGACAACGGTACGACCGACCTTACCATGCAAGTGGCGGCGCAGGCGCAGGACGCGGTGCTCTTTTACGGAGCATTGTCCGGCGAAGGCGGGCTTATCCCCATCGTCAAAAGTTCCAACACGGTTTCCGATGTGATACCGGGCCTCTCCCTTTCCATCAAGGGGACCAGCGCCACCCCCGTCACAATTACATCCACGGTAGACCCGAGCGACGCCACCGGCAAAATTCAGGACTTCGTTGACACATACAACGAAATAATCAACGAGATAGCCTCGTTGACCAGTTTCAACACCGAGACATACGGCAAGGGCCTCCTTTTCGGCGACGGCAATGTGCGTACGCTCAAATCGCGCCTGAGCAACGCCGTGACCACGGTCGTCACCGGCACCGAAAGCGACCTCTCGCTTATGGCACAGGTGGGAATAACGCTCACATCGAACGGTAAACTCTTCTTCGATTCATCGGTGTTCGCGGAACAGATGAAGAACGACAGCGAGTCGGTGGTCGAACTCTTCACAGCCAGCAAAAAGGCAACCCCCCTGACCGCCCTGTCCGACCTTAAAGACGGTCTTGGAGTAAGCACGAAGACGGGCGATGATTTCCGCATTACCCTGCGCGACGGCAGCACGGTCAGCGTGGACGTCAGCGACGCGATTGACCTTGAGGACGTGATAAACGCCATCAACAACGACAGCGAAAATGACGGCAGATTGACCGCGAGCATCACCGACGACGGCGTTTCGCTGCAACTTGCCGACACCGGGGCCGGCACCGGCAACCTCCAGGTGAACGGACTGAACAGCAGCACGGCACACGGCGGCCTGGGACTGAACCTCGCCCTGAGCAACTCCAACGGCGTGTTTGTCGGTTCGCCCATCAACCCCACCGGCTCGCCGGGGTGGGCCAAGGTGATGGAGGATCTCCTGGACGAAATAACGGACCAGGACGGCGGGCTTCTGACAAGCGCTTCCGACGGGCTTGACAACAAGATAGAAATGTTTGAGGATTCCATTGAACGGCTGGAGGAAAGGCTTGACGCCAAGGAAGCGCGACTGAGGAGTGAGTTTGCGTCGCTGGAACTCGCGCTGAGCAAGTCGCAAAACACCCTGGAGCGGCTGACTCAGCAGTTTAGCAGCCTGCAAAACCTGTTCTCCTCTTAGATGAAGCCGCAAAGGATAAATAACGAGAAACGGGGAACCTTTAATCGAGAGAGAAAATGACGGCAGCGAAAGCAAACAAATATCTGGAGACACAGGTAAACACCGCCACCAAAGAGCAACTGCTCCTTATGCTGTTTGACGGCGGAATACGGTTCGCCCGCCTGGGCAAGGAATGCATAAGAAACAACAAGTGGAGCGACGCCTTCGACTATCTCAAGCGCTCCCAGAGAATCGCGATGGAACTTCTTTGTTCGCTCGACAAGCGCATCGGCCCGGAGATATACAGCAACCTGGCCAGCCTCTACAAATTCGTCTACTTCAGACTGGTGGAAGCCACTTTGCGCAAGAGCGAGGGGATGATTGACGAGGCCCTCGAAATATTCACTCACTTGCGGGAGACCTGGGCCACGGCAATTGATAAGCGACGCAAAGAAAGCAACGGCGTTGCCGGAACCTTGCGGCACAGTGATGCAACCTGTGCCATAAGCATACAAGGATAACGACAACAGGCAGCCCGCAAGGGCGCTTAAATAATCGACGCAAATTCGTCGATACACGCCCCGATGCCGATTCTGGGGCAAGGACGCCAAATTGACCATAACCTCACGGATGAGGCAGGAACTCGGCGCATGTCCGATACCGGATACCCGGCAGATTTCGTCTCATCCGCAGAGATAATGTGTCTCGTGATGTCTATTGACGCGTTCGGTGACGGTAACCGAACCCGGACAGACGCGGCACAATAGATGTGAATTGCTCTTTGACAATTCGTTTATCTGAAGTCCCGTCAGATAATCCGTCGTGAGAGACAAAATATGTCTGCGCGCCGCCGAACGGACAGCGGTGCGCGACTTGAAATAACACGCAAACTATCTTCCATTCTCTACGAAAGGACGGTGATACCGAATTAATTGGTCTCGATGAGGGTGGGTCGGACCGCCCCACGTTTAAGCGGTTCCGCGTGCGCTTTCCGCCCGCACGGGCGGTCAGGCGCTTAACAAGGATAGGGCATGGATGCCCAAATTCACTATCACGGAGGGTCCACGGATGGGACTCAGAATCAACACCAACATCAACTCAATCACCGCGCTCAGGAATCTGAACCTGACCGACCGCGCTCAGTCGAAGTCGCTGGAAAGGTTGAGCACCGGTCTGCGTATCAACAGAGCGAGCGACGACCCCTCGGGGTTAGTCATCTCCGAGATTCTGCGCTCGCAGATAGGCAGTCTGGAACAGGCCCTTGAGAATTCGAACTTTGCGTCGAACCTCGTGGGCACTGCCGATGCGGCATTGACGGAGGTCAGCGGATTGCTCGTTGGAATCCGCCAGTCGCTCGTCTTTGCACTCAACACCGGCGGCACTTCGCCTGACCAGATCGCAGCCGAGCAGGATGCGGTGGACGCGGCAATTGCCTCTATTGACAGAGTTTCTGCAACAACCAGGTTCGGGGATACTCAGCTGCTTAACGGCGCTTCGAGGATAACTACATCTGGCGTGAGCGCTTCGATTTCCAACCTGAATGTTCAGTCGGCCAACCTTGGCGATCAGACATCGCGCACATTTGAGGTGGCAATCAACGCCGCCGCCACACGCGCCCGGTTCGACTTCCAGTTGACCGGCGGCAGCGCAGTCGGCGACCAGGTGATTCGCATCTCCGGAAGCCTGGGTACCGCTGAGATACTGCTTACCTCGGGTGCCAACACCCAGGACATGGTTGACTCGGTTAACGCTGTTCGCGGGTCAACGGGCGTGATGGCAGTGCTGGCCAGCGGCACCGACGGTGCACCTGCGGCCACCGATATGGTTGCAATTATCAGCGAGGGCTTCGGCACCGCTGAGTCGTCAGCCATTGAGGTGGTTTCGGGCAACGATGTGCTTGCCGCATCCGGCGGTTTCGCGCCTGCGGCTCTGGCTGCGGGCAGCAGTTTCTCCAAGACAGGAACCGACATCGCTGTCACCGTGGCCGGTGCGCAGGTTAGCACCGCAGGCAACGAAGTGACCGTGAACGGCACGTTCCTCGAGGCCACTTTCTCGGTTGCCGCCAACACCGGCCCGGCCACTACGCCGCAGTTCACAATTCTGGATTCCGGTCTAACCTTCCAGTTGAACACGGAAGCAGTGGCGACTGACAGGGTAACGCTGGGATTGTCCAATATGGCTGCGACGAGCCTCGGTGTGGCTGCTTACAACCTGGGTTCGGGCGCCTCTGCGACAGCCGTTGGCGGTTTCCTCTCGACACTGACTGCGGGAGGCGCCAACGACCTGACGACGAGCCCGAGCAATGCCTTGCGCATTATTGACGCCGCCATTGCGGACGTCAACAGCACACGTGGTTTCCTCGGTGCGTTCGAGGCGAATACCCTTGAATCTAATATGAATTCTCTGGCCGTCGCGGTGGAGAACCTGACCGCCTCCGAGTCCGAGATAAGGGACCTCGACTTCGCGCAGGAGGTTGCCGAATTCACCAGGGCTCAGATTCTGTTCTCGGCAGGAACGTCAGTTTTGGCTACTGCCAATTTGATTCCACAAAACGTCCTGACGCTCCTTGCCTAAGACTGACAACTATTTGGTTCTATATTGTCCACAAAGGGCCGAGCCCCGCAAGGGTTCGGCCCTTTTCTTTTTCATGTTTGCTTTCCGGACGTCGGGGCCGGACCTGTCCTTTTTTCAGGCGCGCTTTCTTCACGGCTCTCCGCAGGCAAAAGGCCGTTATAGTCCGGCCTGATGCTCCAGATGTTTTTGGCGCCCCCGCGCGCGGCGGTGAAGAATATTCTTCCGTCCCGGGAACAGCTCGCTCCCAGTTGCGGGTAAGCGCCCTTTCCTATCTTCGTCAGATACCTCCCGTCGGCTCTTACCAGGAACAGGTTTCCCGCGCCCCTGACGGCGGCATCCGAAGACGGCACGGCGGAGAACACCATCCACTTCCCGTCTGCCGTCCATGTCGGCGATACGGTCGCCCACTGTGTGCTCTCCAGTATCTCGGTCAGATTGCGTCCGTCAGATTGAACGGTCCACAGGGTAAAAAGCCCCGGCACGCGCCCGCGCGGTCTCTGAAACAGAATGGTTTCACTGCCGCCGGCGGGAGACCATTCCGGGAAGAGACCTTCCACCCCGGGCGAGTAGATTGAGATGCCTTTCTGCTCCAGCCTGATTATTCTCAATTCCCACGTGTTATTTCTCTTGTTCAGCGTGCAGTATGCTATTCTCTTGCCGTCGGGCGACCAGGAAGGATGAATGTCGTCCGACGCGGCCGTGGTCAACTGAAATTCAGGGCTGCCCGGTTCCATGCTCTTGACGAAGATGTCCCAGTTGCCTTTGCGGTTCGAGACGAAGGCAACCAGCCCTCCGTCCGGCGAAAGAGAGGGCTGTCTGTCATCGGCAGGGTCGGTTGTTACCTGGCTGGTTGTTTCGCCGCCGATTTCTTTTGCAAAGATATCGAAAGTCGGACCGTGACGATTGGATGCGAACAGAAGAGTGGTGCCGCTGTGAGAGATGCACGGCTCGAGAGTTTCGCCCACTTCAAAGGAGGTGTGCTGGGTCGCGCTGGCGAGGTCCTCGTAATGAACTATGGGCGCTTCGACCGCAGGTTTCTCCTCAGGCGGGTATACTGCGACCCTTTGACAGCCTGCAATAAAGCAGACCGACAGTGCGGCCATTGCCAAGAACGCTGGTTTTAAGCACTCCTTTGCCATCGATTCACTTTCCTTAAAGATAGAGTTTCGACAACATAAAAAAGAGCAAAGACCGTGCCAAAGAAGTGTCGGAAGCGGTAACAAAAGGGGTGCATCCTGAGGGCCGCCCTAATCCCCTGTTTTTCAAGGGGCAACAGACGCGAGCGCTTTGCACAAAATCATTCGAATGCTCGTCTCGCCCTGTGAAAGCGCGCATTCAGCGGCAAACTTCGCCGCCGGAGTGAAAAACCTGCCGCCTGTCGCCGGTGCAGCACCGGATTTTGCCGACGGAAGCCGCTTTCGCCTCTTGTTTGCTCTAATATGGTTGATTTCTGGCGGGGTTGGGCTATACTTGCCGGGCAGGGGACAGGGAAGCAATTTACAGAAAACTTT
>JBDRIB010000212.1:0-10021 GCA_043816375.1 Planctomycetota bacterium
AAGAACGAGGAACTTCCGCAGAAGGAGAAAGTTGCCAAACTGAACGAACTGATGGACCGCATACGCCGGATGTCGTTCGAGTCGGCCCGCGAAAAGGCCGCCGATATGCTTGAAGAGAATGAACTCACGAGAGAACTGGGCGAGGCGGTTCGGTCCGGCAACGATGCTGCGGCCGAGGATGCGCTGGAAGATATTGAAAACAAAATGCAGGCCGGAGAACTGAGCCAGGATGAACAGGAACAGGTGCTGGAGAACCTGCACAAGGCCGCAGAGGCCGCCGCGGAGGATGATGCGATGCAGGAGAAACTCTCCCGCTACCTGGAACGCTTCAGAGAGATGGAGATGCAGGACAGCCTGGAGGAACTGGCCCGTATGCGCGACCTGGCGGAACTGGCAAAGGCGCTGAAGGAACGCAACAGCGAGATGTACGAGAAGGAAATCGAGGAGTTGCTCGAGAAGATGCAAAAGGGCGAAATGAGCAGAGAAGACATCGAGGCGATGCAAAAGGCGGTGCACCGTGCGGCGGAGAAGATGGGCGATGAACGGATGCGCTGGGGACTAAAGCAACTGGGAAAATCACTTGAACAGACATCCATCGACAAAGAAAGCCTGAAGGAACTGGAGGAGATGCTCCGGGGTGTCGAGGATGAAAACCTGCAGGAAATGGCGCGCGAGTTACTTGAGAAACTGAAGAAAGGCGAGATGAGCAAGGAAGATATGCAGCGTGCCATAGAAGCGCTGGAAAAGGCCGCCGAAGGACTCGGCGACGAGCAAATGGCGGAACTCGCGCAGAAACTGCAACGCAAACTAGAGGGCGTGGACACCGACCAGATTGAGCAGGACCTCGAGACATTGATGAGATTGATGAAGGAAGCCGACAGAAAAGGCTGCGGCGAAGGCAACGGCGACCTGTGGACGCAGGAGGACTGGGACGAATTACTCAGGCAGATGGAAGGCCTGCGCAGAGGTACGCTGGGCGGGTCGGCGGATGGTGCCGGAGGACCCGGCGGAGAGGATTCGCCGCACACCAGCCGCCCGCGCCCCATCGAGCCCGGTTCCAATGAGCCGAATGTGGAAGGAGAAGTCGTTGACCTGAAGGTACTCCCCGATGTCGGCAAGGGCCGGAGCGCAGGCACAATATACATTGCGGGCAAGCCCTACCCTCGCGGCAAGGCAAAGAGACCCTACGCAGAGGTCCTCGGGAAAATAAGACAACGCGTACTCGAAAAGGTCGAGACCGACGACATCCCGGCCAATTACAAAAGGCGCGTTCGCGAGTTTTTCAGCACGGATGAATAGAGGTTGCGCCAATGGACGTCGAATCGAAGATTAAGGAATACAGCAACAGGGTATCCGAATTAAAATCGGAAATCTCAAAGGTCATAGTGGGTCAGGAGGACGTGCTCGAACAGGTTCTGCTGGCGATACTGTGCAGCGGTCACGTGCTCCTGGAGGGCGTGCCCGGCCTGGGCAAAACGCTGCTGGTGAAGACGCTGGCGCAGTGCCTGGCGCTGAAGTTCTCGCGCATACAGTTCACTCCGGACCTTATGCCGGCCGATATCGTCGGCACGAACATCATCGCGGAGGGCGAACACGGGCGGCGCGAGTTCAGGTTTCAGCCCGGACCCATCTTCGGCAACGTTATCCTTGCCGATGAGATTAACCGCGCCACGCCCAAGACGCAGTCGGCGCTGCTGGAGGCGATGCAGGAACGCCGCGTGACTGTGGCCGACAGGACGCACACGCTCGAAGCGCCGTTCTTCGTCCTCGCCACGCAGAACCCCATCGAAATGGAAGGCACCTATCCCCTGCCGGAAGCGCAACTCGACAGGTTTTTCTTCAAAGTTCTCGTATCTCCGTCAAAGCGCGAGGAACTGGTGAGAGTTCTCAAGCGCACGACCGGCGGCGAGCATCCCGAGCCGCGGAAAGTAATGAGCGGCGCACAAATGGTGGAACTGCACGAGTTTGTCAGGCAGATACCGGCAGGCGAGCACGTGTCGGACTACGCGGCCAGGGTGGTACTGGGCACGAATCCCGAGGCGGCGGAAGCGCGGGACATTGCAAAGAAATACCTTCGTTACGGCTCCAGCCCGCGCGGCGCGCAGGCGCTGGTGCTGGCGGCGAAAGCCTGCGCCCTTATGAAAGGGCGGGTTCAGGTCGGCATCGAGGATGTCAAGGCCATCGCCCTTCCCTCTTTGCGGCATCGTCTTATACTGAACTTTGAAGGTCAGGCGGAAGGCACGCCCCCCGATACGATTATCGAGGAGGTGATAAAAGAGACGCCGGAGCGGCCGTCGAAAGTTGACAGACTGACCGCAAAGAGTTAGTCGGGCACTTTTCACCCCGGCGGAGCCCCTCAGGCCTCCATTGAGTTTATCGGCAGGGTACATCCGGCGAATGACAAAGACCGCTCAAGAGAACACGCTATGAATAAAAAGGCATTCATTTCGGTCGCGGCGATACTGCTCGTATGCTGTGCCGTCGCCTCGGCGCAGCAAATCAGGGTAGAAAACGACGTGAGGCCAGGGCTGTTCGAGTACAACACGCCCGGGTGGATTCCGATGCTTGTGAACCTGAAGAACAGAACGAGTGATACACTGGACCTGGTTGTCAGACTGAACGTCTACGCGCCCGACAGAGATGGCGGGGACCCGACCTTCATCTCAAGTAAGGATGTTTCCCTCGGACCGGGCGCGCGCAAGAAATTCTATATGTATGTTTACGCCGACGTCTCGACGGTAAAGTACACAATAAGCGAACAGAACGGCAGGCCGCTTGTGCTGAGCCTGATGCGGAAAGGCGATGGCAGCGAGGAAAAGATCTATGAGCAGGAAGCGGGGGTTCTGAATGTCACCTACGATTGGCGAAGCGAGTATAACGTTGTGCTGGTTGGAAGGAATCCCAACGCGCTGCACGATTTCGACGCCCGCGGTTTCGATTTCGACCCGCACCTTCTCAGCGGGCGCGCACACTACTCATCTTCCGCTTACGGCAGGTTGTCCGTGACGGGCAGAGTGAAGCATCTGGAAGAGGACGGACTGCCCGACTTGTGGATAGCGTACATCAATACCGACGTGATTGTGCTTAACGGCGGTGATATGAGAGCGCTTTCCACCGAACAGAAACAGGCTATCGTGGATTACGTCCGGATGGGCGGGACTCTCGTCGTTTCACCTCCGAGCCTGGAATGGCTGATTGATGAAAACAATCTGCTGCACGACCTTGTTGGAAAACCGTATGTCGAGGAAACGAGCCTGGACAAGTGGAGCGCCTACGAAACACTGGCGGGTGTCGCGGCGTCTGTGCCGTTGTTCAGGATAAACGTGAGGGATGCCGGAGAAGTACGCTCGCATGAATCCTCGGTCACCCCGGATATCGCGAGAAGCCGGGATGACGCCTTCATCGCTCATCTGGTTGAGGTCAATAACGGCCGCGTTTTTCTCCTTCCTTTCGACCTGAGCAATCAGACTTTTATCAGTAGCGAGCTGGCGAAATTCTTTCTTCAGGCAAACGTGTTCCGCGAACCGGAGCCTATAGGTTTTGATTACGGCGGGACATATTATTCTTACGGGTATGATCCTGACTACGGACCGTTCATTAAAAACGAACTTGCGCAATCGCTTGATTTGAGCAGCCAGAAACTCCTTCCGATGTGGCTTATAGCGTTTATAGCCATCGCTTATGTGGTGCTTGTTGCTCCGGTGAATTTCCTTGTCCTTCGCAAATGGGGCAAGCCTCTGCTCTTCGCTGCCTCTGTACCCTTGATTGTCATCGTATATACGGGAATGATTTTCCTGACCGGATACATCTATAAGGGTTCAAGCGATTTGTACTCTGAAATCGAAGTGATTGAAGCCACCAGCGGAAGCGGCGTCGGCGCGAGCGACCGCTTCTCCGGCATCTACTCCGCCGGGGTGAGCGGGATGGAGATGGAATACCGCGGCAGCAGCATCCTCCTTCCCTTCTATCTGACGAGAAGCAAGCGCGACGGTGCTCACGTCTCTTTCGATTTTCGCGGTGACACGACGGTCGCCGAATCTTCGCTGGGTCTGTGGGAGATGGGATACGTCCAAACGCGTGAGCCCCGAAGTCTCGGAAACGGTGTATCGGTAGAGCGGACAGGTAACATTTATACAGTGACCAACGACACGCCCTATAACCTCGGCCCGGGCCTGATCACCTCCGGTGTGGGAACTGTTTGTTACTCTTTCCCGGGAGCCGGGAAGGGAGAAACGGTTCACGTATCCATCTCCGGAAGTGGAGAATCATATTGCTCTGACGAAACCGGCTTTGCAAGAGCCCTGGGGTATCCGGGTGAATACAGGGATTTTCCGGTGACCGCGATGCGCGCGTATGTTTTTGAGCGCTTCGAGAAGGCCCGGTCTTCCAGCAGTTTCGTACTGGTCACGACGTTCCAGGATGACAGCCTGCCGTTCACGCCGGACTCGAGTGTGACAAAGGAATTTGATGCGCACATACTCATCGTGCGCAGTCCCGTTCGATAATTATTTGGAGCAAGCGAAAGTTGATTGAAGTCAGAAACCTCTGGATGTATTTCGGCCGGTTCCCGGCGCTTCGGGATGTGTCGTTCGACGTCAGCCGGGGCGACATCTACGGCTTCATCGGCCCCAACGGCGCGGGCAAGACCACGACCATCAAGATACTGGCGACGCTTCTGGAGCCGACAAGCGGCAGAGCCTTCGTGAACGGCAATTGCGTCGTGAACGCGCCGGAAAAGGTGCGCTCCATCATAGGCTACGTGCCGGACTACTTCGGCGTGTACCCCGGCATAACCGTTCGCGAGTATCTGGACTTCTTCGCCGGCGCGTACAAGATAGAAAAACGCCGCCGCAAGAAGGTCGTGCAGGACGTGATGGAACTGACGGATTTGGTGCCGATAGCCGAGAGGAACGCCGCCACCCTGTCAAAGGGGATGAAGCAGAGACTCTGCCTGGGCAAGGCGCTGATAAACGACCCGCTGGTGCTGGTGCTCGACGAACCGGCCGCCGGCCTGGACCCGCGCGCGCGAATAGAAGTGCGCGACCTCATCAAGGAACTCGCGCGAATGGGTAAGACCATATTCATCTCCTCGCACATTCTGACCGAACTGTCGGGTATGTGCAACACCGTCGGGGTAATCTCGCACGGACAGATGCTGGTCTCGGGCGACATCGAATCGATTATGTCATCGTTAGGCGCCGAGATGAGATTTATTGTCAGGATGAGCGGCCAGCCCGGCGACGTGCGGGGACACCTGGCAGGCATAAGAGGATTAAAGGCGGTTTATCAGACCGATAACACGCTGACGATTGACCTTGACGAGGGCAGTGATGATTCCGTTGTCGGTACGCTCGTCCAGGCACTGGTGAGCAAGGGGATTTCTGTAGTCGGCGTGGAACGCCAGGAGCAGGACCTGGAAAGCCTGTTCCTTCGCGTGACGGATGGCCATCTGGCATCATAATCAGCGGTCGCGGGATGTCACCAGACAACCGTGTGACCGTGAAATTTCGGCGAATTTACCGGCAAGGGCAAGAGATGAAGAAAGCAGTCATCGCAATCCTTAATAAACTGGCCAGCCCGATTCTGACCAAGGAGTTGCGCGGCACGTTCAGGCGCTGGTTATTCTTCGCCGTGTTCACGGTGACTCTGAGCATTGCCACGCTCGTCGTCATTATCGTGGTGCTGGCGATGTATTCGCGGGGTCTGAAGTCTTTCAGCACGGACGAGATTGGGCGGGCCATATTCACATCGCTGAGTACTACTCAGGGAATCCTGCTTTTCCTGCTTCTGCCGGGTTTCTGTTCCACGTTTATTTCCGGGGAGCGTTCTGCGCAGAGTTACGACCTGCTGATTACAACGCGCCTTAAGCCGTGGGAGATTATATGGGGCAAGATGCTGGCGTCGGGCGCATACATTTGCACGTTCCTGTTCGCCACGCTTCCCCTGGCCGCAATCGGTTTTCTATACGGCGGTGTACCGCCGCTGGACATACTGATGTTGTATGTCTACCTTGCGGCGGGCGGAATGCTTATCACGATTATTTCGATGTCTGTTTCCGGGCTGTTCAAATCGGTTGTCTGGTCGGTGATTGTGGGTTACCTGGTTGTATTGGCGGTTTTTATTTTCGCCTCGTTGCTGGCAATGCCGTTCGGGATTCTGTGGGCTTTGCTCTTGTTCAGACACGGGCGGATGGCGGCGCCGTCTTCAGGTGAGTTGTTGTTCCTTGCCCAAATGGTGGGCTGGTTTGTCTACGCCGCCATCTTTACGCTTTTCTTTATCAGTGCGGTTAACCGCGTCAAGCCCGCGTCGGCCAATCGCAGCACGGCAATGCGCATCTACGCGACCTGTGTCGTGGGCGTCCTGCTGGGGTTCTTGCTGGTTTACGGCCTGTCATTGCCGTTTGGAATGGCCCCGTCAAGCGGCCTTGTCTTCGGCCTGAGCGCTTTCGCCGTTGCAGGGGCGGGCTTTCTCTTTATTATGTTGTATCTCCTGCTGTTTTGCGTGGAAGACAACAAGCAGTCCGTGCGCGTTCTTCGCAAGATGTACAAACTTCCCTCGCTTGTGCGCATATTCTTCCCGGGTGGGCGCACGGGGCTGCAGTTCACCATCCTCTCCATCCTCTTCTGGTTCGGCCTGATTCTCATCGTGGGCCTGGGCGCGTTCGGCGGGCATATGGACAAAAAGGAAAAGGCTACCCTCATTTACGCTGTGACATATGCGGCGCTTTTCCTGATTTCGTATGCACTCATCGGCTTCTGCCTTTCAACAACGAAAATGCCCCAATGGGGCGCAAGAATGGTCCTTCTTGCAATCCTGTTCTGCAACGTGTGCCTGCCGCCGTTTCTGATGTTAATCACGACATCTTTCGACGGAGGATATGTTGATTACGGCGATAATCTGCTGCAATACTTCTCCCCTATCGGCGCAATAAGCGCGCTTTCCAACGACAGGCATCTGGCAAAAATCGCGGTCTCTTATTTTTTCCACATGATACTCATCCTTGTCTTTGGTGTAATCGCGCTCGCCCGGTCGGCGGAGGTCCGCCGACAGCAACTGGCCGCGATGGCCGCAATGCCGTTGGAACCGCCCTCGTCAGAGAGCCGGGCCGCGGTCGCCGTTAGCAGTTAATAACCCGCCGCCACGGGCGAAACGACCGGACGCCTTTGATTTGAGAAATTATGGCTGAGAAAAACGAAGACCTGTTTGACTCGAAATTTCTGAAGAAACTCGAAATGCTTGGGGTTGTGGCGCGTCGCGTTTTTGCCGGCGCCGCTCGCGGCGAACGACGCAGCACAAAACGCGGACTCAGCGTGGAGTTCGCCGACTACCGCGAATACTCGCACGGCGACGATTTGCGCTACGTTGACTGGAACGCCGTCGCGCGCCTGGATCATTTCTTCCTCAAACTGTTCGTCGAGGAGGAAGACCTGTTCGTTTACATCCTTCTGGACGCGACGATGTCGATGGGCTTTGGCGAGCCCGCGAAACTGCGCTACGCCAGGCAGATTTGCGCCGCGCTCTCCTACATCGCTTTGACGAGCCTCGACAGGGTCGCAATCGAGGTGCTGCCCGTCGAGAGAGAACTGCGTATGCCCGTCACGCGCGGAAAGCAGAACATATTCAAAGTCTTCAACTTCCTCCGCGACATCAGGGCCGACGGCCGCGTCGCGCTGAACGACGCGCTGGAGACATTTGCGAAGCGCACCAGAAAGCCCGGCCTGGTCATTCTCATCTCGGACCTTATGGACGAAGAGGGCATGTCGCGCGGGGTCGACTTTCTCAGATATCGAAAGTTTCAGCCGGTTGTCATACAGGTGCTGACACCGGAAGAAATAGAGCCGCCCGACAGGGGTGACTGGCGAATGGTTGACAGCGAGACCGGCGGTTACGTGGACATCTCGATGACGCGCGCCGCGATAGACGGTTATCGCAGACGCCTGAACGCGTTTCTTGAATACGTTGAAACCTTCTCCAGGCGCAGGAACATACCATATCTTCGGGCGGTAACGAATACGCCGTTCGAAGACCTGATGCTCCGTTATCTGCGGCAGGCATCCATCGTGGCTTAGCGCCGGACGTCGTCTTCATAACTCGACTGAAATAATGGCTTTCCTGAATCCATACGGCTTTCTGGCCTTGTTATTCGTGCCGCCGGTTGTACTGCTGCACATCCTCAAGTTCCGCAGACAGCGCAAGGCCGTCTCCAGCACGATGCTGTGGCAGCGGGTCATAGCCGACCTCCGTGCCAACACGCCCTTTCAGAAACTGCGGCGGAACCTGCCTCTTCTGCTGCAAATCATCATACTTGTTCTGCTCGCGCTCGCGCTTGCGCAGCCCATTATCTTCGCTTCTCTCACGGCGGAAAAGAAATATGTGGTTCTGATTATCGATTCCTCCGCGAGCATGCAGTCTACCGACGCAGAGGGAACCCGGCTTGAGACGGCGAAGCGGGAAGCGGCCGATATTATCGACTCATTGCCTGCCGATGCCGAAGTTATGGTCATCGAGGCCGGAGACCAGCCGCAGGTCGTTGGGAACTTCACGCCCGACCACAGTCTCTCGCGACGCGCCGTTGATGGGATTAAACCGCGCGACTCGCAGGGGAAACTTGCCGAAGCAATCACGCTCGCCTACAACAACCTTATGGGGGTCAGGCCCCGGGACGAACAGGATTCATCCCTGCCGCCGGGAGAAATCTTTCTTTTTTCCGACGGCGGCAATCTCGCACTGCCGGAACTCAAGGACCTCGGGCGGCTGTTGCGTTACATCAAGGTGGGTGCAAAAGGCAACAACGCCGGCATAACCGACTTTTATGCGAGGATGTCCCCCGGCGCACGCGACGCATCCTTTACTGTCTCCGCCCGGCTGACCAACGCCTCGGACGCGGGCCGCCGCGTCTTTCTTTCTCTTTATGAGGGAAAGGAGCAAAACCTCATCGACACCAAGGGCCTCACCGTGCCCGCAGGCGGGTCGGAATTCGTTATCTTCGAAGGCAAGCAGTTCAACTTTTCGCAGAGCGATATGATACGCCTGACCGCGCGCATTGAGTATCCGCTCGCGGGCAAGGACGACCTGGCCGTCGATGACGCGGCGTATTGCGTGGTCAACAAGCCGCACCCTCTCCGTGTCCTTCTCGTGACGGAAGGAAGCGCGGCGATAGAGAGATATTTCAAAACGAACCCTGCCACCGATGTCAAAGTGGTCGCGTCCGTGGAGTATAAGGATTCGCTGGCCGCCATTGCCGACCTGGTAGTGTTTGACCACTTCGTACCCGGTGCGCTGCCGCAGTGTGACTGCTTATTCATCGAGCCGTTATGCACGCTTGACGGCACGAAGAAACTGGAGGAGGTGCTTTCTCCGCCGGTTACCGACTGGCTGCCGAAGGACCCGCTTTTCAAGTACGTCAGGTTCGACAACCTTTTGATATACACCGGCCACCCGCTTCCGACGGAAAGCGGCGACGAAGTGCTGCTGCGTACGAAGACAGGCGCGCTCATTCTCCGCAGGACGCACGGGGAATTCACGTACCTTATCACCGCCTTCGACCCGCATTTCTCAAATTGGATATACGAACCGGGATTCGTAATCTTTATGGAAAACCTTATCAGCGCGGTTATGTCCCATATGCGCATTGGGGCCTCCGCGCATTACAAAGCGGGACAGCCGGCGGAATTTACGGGGAACTCGGAACGCGTCGGCGAATGCGAGGCGATAGCGCCCGACGGGGGCAAACTGGTTTTCACCGCGACCGAGGGACGGATGTACCTGTACGACACTTCCGGTGTGGGCTTCTACGAAGTCACTATTATCGGCCGCGACAATCAACCGCACCGGCGGGACTTCGGCGTGAGCACGGTCAGTCGCGTTGAATCGATGACCGCCCCTCTCGACGGCCTGAACCTGGGCGAAGACGAAGAAATTAAAGCGCTGAAAGTTCCGCGCTCAAACCTTGATGTGTGGCCTTTTCTGGCGGCGGCCGCCGTCCTGGTGATGCTTGCCGAATGGTGGGCTTTCCACAGGA
>JBDRIB010000213.1:0-2858 GCA_043816375.1 Planctomycetota bacterium
ACGAACACGCGCGAACAATGCTGGATATATACCGCGAACTGTTATGAACGGTGACAGTCACTAATAGCTCCAAAAGGTGACTGTCACCAATTACAGAATCGAGCGAGCCCGGCGAGCGAGATTTGTAGATTGGTGACTGTCATCCTTTTGGATTCGTAGAATAGAACAGGTCCTGGGATGCTCCGGGGACAGTCCCCTGCACAGAGGTTATCTCGGTGACAGTCACTAATCTACGAATCTCCCCCGACAAGTCGGGGTCGATTCCGTAATTAGTGACAGTCACCGATGCCAGTTTTCAATTTTCAGGTGTTTCATTCGTCAAATGAAGATTGCACACGTAATACATGGCTTCCCGCCGCACAGCAACGCCGGGGCGGAGATATACACATACAAACTCGCCCTCGCGCAGGCCCGGACCGAGCAGGTCTCGGTCTTCCACCGCGTCGGCTACCCGAACATCGATGAATACTCGCTGTGGCGCGAAGAGCGCGACGGGCTCGACATCTGGCTGGTCAACAACAACCTCAGCATCTGCGATTCGTTTGAAGAGACTTACACCAATCCGCCCGTGGCGCAGGCGTTCTGCGGATTTCTCGATGCCGTCCGCCCCGACGTCGTGCATATCGGGCACCTCACCCTGCTCTCGACGCTCATCGTTGAGGAACTCGCCCGCCGCGGCATCCCGACACTGATGACGCTGCACGACTACTGGCTTATCTGCCCGCGCGGACAACTGCTCGATAAGAACCTCGAGATTTGCCGCAACCCGTCAACAGGCCCCTGCGACGAATGCCAGGAGTTGCAACTCGCCATTACCGAAACCTCGCGCAAGGCGTTCAACATCCACCGAAAGGTGACGACCGCGCTTCATCTGGGCGACGATTTTATGCGAGTGCCGCTCAGGTGGCTCTATTTGTGGATAACGAGGCGCAGGGGACAAAAAGAAGGCACCGACCTTACGCACCAGGTAGAGCGCAGGCGCGAACATATGAAAGCGATATGCGACCGCGTGGGTTTACTCATTGCGCCGTCGAACTTCCTGCGCGAGCAGTATATAAAATTCGGCATCTCCCCCGAGCGCATCATCTACTCGGATTACGGATTCGACAACGCTCCTTTCAGAAATTTCCGCCGGAAACCGTCCGAAAAAATCCGCTTCGGCTTCGTCGGCTCCATCATCCCGTCGAAGGGCCTGCACGTGCTCCTCGACGCCTTCAGGGGAATCGACGCGGACCGCGCGGAACTCAACGTGTTCGGAGACTTCAGTCAGTATTACGAATTCGACGACTACACGTCGCGGATAAAATCCCTGGCCGCAATACCCGGCGTCAGTATGCGCGGCGGATACGAAACAGACCGGGTGGCCGACGTCTTCTCCGAAATCGACGTTCTCGTCGTGCCGTCAATCTGGTACGAGAACTCGCCTCTCGTGATACACGAGGCCCGTATGGCCGGCGCGCCGGTCGTGGCCTCGAACGCGGGAGGGATGGCGGAACTGGTGAAGCACGAAAAAAGCGGGCTATTGTTCACGCTCGGCGATGCCGCTTCCCTGCGAGAGGCGCTGAAGAGAATCGTGGAAGACGGGAGACTGATAGAGGACCTTCGCCGAGGAATACCCGAAGTCAAGACAATCGAGCAGGACGCGGCCGATATGCTCGAAAGATATAAAACCTGCATATAAAGGGTCGGACCCTTCTGGAGGAGAACACATTATGACCAGAGTGCTCATTGTATCGAGAGAGATTTCGCCCTCGTATTCGGAATTGCTGACCGGCGCGCTCGGCGGCGTGCTGGGCGAGAAACCCGCCGTTCTCGCTCTCCACGGCGGAACGCACTCGGCAAAGTTCACCCCGAAACTGGAAATGCGCCATCCGCAGGTCGTCCACTTCTCATCCCTCGACTGCCTTGAACAAAAGGACCTCGACGCCGCCGCCGAGGCCGGCGCAATGACCGTCGCCGACGCGACCGACGTGCGGCGCGTCTGCCTGAGAGGCCGCCTGTACGAATGCGACCGCACCTTCTGCAGCAACGCGCACATATACGACCGCGCGAAGTGCTTCGCTTTTCGTCTCGACGCCGTTGACGACGGCGTTCACGGGGCGCGGCTGTTCAGGAAATGCCTTCCGGACGGCCGGGCGGAACGCAGCGCATTTCTCAAAATATGCCGGCGCGACAGCGCCGAGGAGTTCGAGTTTCGCATCGAGGAGGCGGAAGATGTCGCCGGGCTTGCAAAAAAACGACTGGACGAAGCGCGTCTGCTGTCGCGGGTTGACTTTTTTCTCTGTTCCAATCCGGTGATTTGTCAGGCGTTGAAGGACTTCGGCATCGACGAAAAGCGCATCTACACGGACGAAACCTTCGCCCCGCTCGAAGGCAGCGGGCCCGCGAAAGATGAGATACTGAGAGACCGGGTTGAGACCCTTGCCCGCGCATACGAGAATGTGCTCGGCCACCAGCACGTCGCAAAATGGCAGACGGAACGCGAAAACAGCAAACTGCTGATGCAGGACCTCATCGGCCGCAAACAGGTGTGGGAAAGCCGCCCGTCGCATATCGAACTGGCCACGAACAACAAATGCAACCTGCGCTGCCTTATGTGCAGCCCGGAAAGCAGGCCGGAGGAAGCGGCGCTGACCGAAGAAGAAACACGCGCAATATGCGAACAGGTCTTTCCGGCGGCCAGCCTGATTACGCCCTCGGCCGGAAGCGAGCCGCTGCTGGGCGATTTCGAACTCGTCGCGGAACTGTGCGACAAATACGACGTGCAGATGAACGTCATCACCAACGGCGTCCTGCTGAAGCCGGACAAATACGAACTGATGCGCAAGAACCTGGGCCGCCTGCAAATATCCTTCGAC
>JBDRIB010000214.1:0-4360 GCA_043816375.1 Planctomycetota bacterium
GTCAAGACAATCGAGCAGGACGCGGCCGATATGCTCGAAAGATATAAAACCTGCATATAAAGGGTCGGACCCTTCTGGAGGAGAACACATTATGACCAGAGTGCTCATTGTATCGAGAGAGATTTCACCCGCGTATTCGGAATTGCTGACCGGCGCGCTCGGCGGCGTGCTGGGCGAGAAACCCGCCGTTCTCGCCCTCCACGGCGGAACGCACTCGTCGAAGTTCGCCCCGAAACTGGAAATGCACCACCCGCAGGTAGTCCACTTCTCATCCCTCGACTGCCTTGAACAAAAGGACCTCGACGACGCCGCCGGGGCCGGCGCGATGACCGTCGTCGACGCAACCGACGTGCGGCGCGTCTGCCTGAGAGGCCGCCTGTACGAATGCGACCGCACCTTCTGCGGCAACGCACACATATACGACCGCGCGAAGTGCTTCGCTTTTCGTCTCGACGCCGTTGACGAAGGCGTTCACGGGGCGCGGCTTTTCAGGAAATGCCTTCCGGACGGCCGGGCGGAGCACAACGCATTTCTCAAAATATGCCGACGCAACAGCGCCGAGGAGTTCGAGTTCCGCATCGAGGAGGCGGAAGATGTCGCCGGGCTTGCAAAAAAACGACTGGATGAAGCGCGCCTGCTGTCGCGGGTCGACTTTTTCCTCTGTTCCAATCCGGTGGTTTACCGGGCGTTGAAGGACTTCGGCATCGACGACAAACGCATCTACATGGACGATACATTTACCCCGCTCGAAGGCAACGGGCCCGGGAAAGACGAGATGCTGACGGACCGGGTCGAGACCCTCGCCCGCGCATACGAAAACGTGCTCGGGCAGGAGCACGCCGCAAAATGGCAGATGGAACGCGAAAACAGCATACTGCTGATGCAGGACCTCATCGGCCGCAGGCGGGTGTGGGAAAGCCGCCCGTCGCATATCGAACTGGCCACGAACAACAAATGCAACCTGCGCTGCCTGATGTGCAGCCCGGAAAGCAGGCCGGAGGAAGCGGCGCTGACCGAAGAAGAAACACGCGCAATATGCGAACAGGTCTTTCCGGCGGCCAGCCTGATTACGCCCTCGGCCGGGAGCGAGCCGCTGCTGGGCGATTTCGAACTCATCGCGGAACTGTGCGACGGATACGACGTGCAGATGAACGTCATCACCAACGGCGTCCTGCTGAAGCCGGACAAATACGAACTGATGCGCAAGAACCTGGGCCGCCTGCAAATATCCTTCGACTCCCACGAAAAGGAAACGTACGAAGAGATTCGCGCCGGCGCGAAATACGAAACCGTGGTCGGGAACATCCGCGAGGTCTGCAAACTTGCCGCGGCGGACAACATAGAGGTGATGACCAGTTCGGTCATAATGAAGATGAACTACGACAAGATGGCCGAGTACGTCGATTTCGTCGCAGACCTCGGAGTAACCAGCGTGGCGCTGCAAAAACTGCTGATTAACTTCCCGGAACTGAAGGGATGGGACGTAAGCCGGTCCGCGTCGGAAGAGGAAGTCGAGCGGGAAATCGACCGTGCAATCGAAGCGGCGAAACGCAGGGAGATAAACCTGCACGTGGGACTCGGAAAGCAGCGCGTATTCCTGTTCAATAAAAAGAGGTTCAAAACCTTCAAACTCAACTACCTGGCCGAACTTGTCATCGCGCGATATCCGAAATTTTGTTATCATGCGGCGATATACGCGAAGATTGACCCGGACGGTTCCGTCTTTCCCTGCTGCCGAGCGCCGAAGGACCTCCTGATGGGAAACATCAGGGAGGAATCGTTCGAATCCATCTGGAACGGGAAAAAATACCAGCAACTGCGCAAGGAATTCTTCACCGGCAAACTGAGAAAATGCTGCCGCGACTGCCCTCTGCTGGAACTTTATTCGGAAGGCGCCTGCGTCGTGTCCTGACGGGATTGACAAAATTGTCCGGTTCGCCGCCCGAACGCGCCGGCGATTCCGGACCGGAGAACATACAATGACAAGGCTGCTGATTGTTACAAAAGACATTTCACCCGGCTATTCGGATTTGCTGAAAAAAGCAATCGGCGAGGCGTTCGGCGATGAACCTTCCGTATTCAGCCTTAATGGCCGCAAACCGTCGGCGGACCTCTTCCGGGAACTGGAAACCTGCCGCCCGCATATCGTCTACTTCTCGTCGCTGGACTGTCTTGATGAAGCCTTTCTCGACGCCGCGACGGAAGCGGGCGCGGTACTGGCGACCGACGTCATTGATTTGCGGCTGGTCTGCCAGAGAGGAAATCTGTACGAATGCGACCGAACATTCTGCCGCGATGCGCGCGCTTATGACGAGGCGAAGTGTTTCGCAACCAGTCTCGAAGCCCTCGAAAACGGGCTGAGCGGAGCGCGGCTCTTCAAGAAGGCCCTCCCGGAAGGACGGGCCGCCGCGGAGGCGTTTCTCGGCATATGCCACAACAGTCCCTCGGCGTTCAAGTCCCGCTTCAGCGACGGCGCGGCGACGGCCCGTATCAGAGAACAACGACCGGCCGCGGTGCGTCTGCTCACGCGGATAGATTTCCTGATATGCTCCAACCCGGTGGTGTCGCAAGGGCTGCTGCGGTTCGGCATCGACGACGGCCGCATATATACGGACGAGGGATTCGTGCCTTTCGAAGGCAGCGACCCCGGGCAGGTCAAGGCGCTCAAATCACGGGCCGAAACCCTTCACCGGCTGTACGAAAACAAATTGAGTCTGGCAGACACCGAAATGCCGGCTGACGGCGGGTCCGGCAACGCCGAACCGGCGGTGCTTTACAGGCGCGAAGCCAAATGGAAAGTTGAGCGCGAAAACAGCATACTGCTTATGCAGGACCTCGGCGAACGCAGACTCGTGTGGGAAAGTTATCCGTCCCACATCGAGTTCTCCACGAACAACATATGCAACCTGCACTGCGCCATCTGCTACCTCGAGGCCCGGACGCAAAGGCTGGAAATCGGCGAGGAAGAAACCCGCGCGATATGCGAACAGGTCCTTCCCAGGGCCAGCCTGCTGACGCCCGTGAGCGAGGGCGAACCGCTGCTGGCAAACCTCGACCTCCTCACGGCGCTGTGCGAAAAATACGAGGTTCAACTCAATGTTATTACAAATGGAACCCTGCTCACCCCGGATAAATATAAGGCGATGCGAAATGTCCTGGAGCGGCTGCAGATATCCTTCGACTCGCACAAGAAGGAAATCTACGAAAAGATACGAAAGGGCGCGAAATTCGAAACCGTGGTCGAGAACATCCGCGAGGTCTGCAAACTCGCCGCGGCGGATAATATCGATGTAATGGTCAGTCCGGTTATGATGACTCTGAATTACGACAGCATAGCAGAGTTCATCGATTTCGTCGCAGACCTCGGCGTAAACTCCGTCGCCCTGCAGCCCCTCATAGTGGTCTCGCCGGAAATCGCGAAGTGGGACATAAGCGCCAACGTGCCGGCACAGAAAATAGAAAAGGAAATCGACCGCGCAATCGAGGCCGCAGAACGCCGCGAAATCAACCTGCACGTCTGGCTGCGCGAGTCAAGGGTGTTCCTCTTCAGCAAGAGAAAAAACAAGATATGCAAACTGGACCGCCTGAATAACTCGGTCATAACCCGGCATCCGGAAATATGCTACCAGGTACCCACCTACCTGAAAATCAAGCCGGACGGCTCGGTCTATCCCTGCTGCCGGGGAATAAAGGAAACTTATATGGGCAACATCAAGGAAGAATCACTGGAATCGATATGGAACGGCAAGAAATACCAGAAATTGCGCAAGGAATTCTTCACCGGCAAACTGAGAAAGTGCTGCCGCGAGTGCCCGATGCTGGGAATCTATTCCGAAGGCATCACCGTGTCGGACCGGCGCGACCCAAAAGACGGGGCTGAGTAATGTTGACTGCCTTGCCGATGGAACACGAAAGGTGACTGTCACCATTACGGAGCGCAGCCCCGATTTATCGGGGCCAGCTCGTAGATGGTGACTGTCATCCTTTCGTAACAGGTGTTTCTTTAACAATGCAAAGAACAATAATTCCGGAGACGCGCAGGCGGCACCGGCTATCCCGGACCGGAGAACACACAATGACAAGGCTGCTGATTGTTACAAAAGAGATTTCATCCGACTATTCGGATTTGCTGAAGAAAACAATCGGCGAGGCGTTCGGCGATGAACCTTCCATATTCAACCTTGACGGCCGCAAACCGTCGGCGGACCTCATACAAGAACTGGAAACCCGCCGCCCGAATCTCGTATATTTCTCGTCGCTGGACTGCCTTGATGAAGCCTTTCTTGACGCCGCGGCGGAAGCGGGCGCGGCACTGATGGCCGACGTCACTGATTTGGGACTGCTCTGCCAGAGGGGAAAT
>JBDRIB010000215.1:0-4876 GCA_043816375.1 Planctomycetota bacterium
CCCCTCTCGACGGCCTGAACCTGGGCGAAGACGAAGAAATTAAAGCGCTGAAAGTTCCGCGCTCAAACCTTGATGTGTGGCCTTTTCTGGCGGCGGCCGCCGTCCTGGTGATGCTTGCCGAATGGTGGGCTTTCCACAGGAAGAGGTGACAAAAGGTGACTGTCACTAATTACGGAATCGCGTGAGCAGCGCGAGCGCGATTCGTAGATTAGTGACTGTCATCCTTTTGCATTCGTAGAATAGAACAGGTCCTGGAATACTCCGGGGACAGTTCAGATGTTTCTTTATCCAATCAAAAAAGCAATAATTTGAGCAGACAGTGGATATCGCTTTATTCATAGTTGCGGCGATTGCGGGGTATGCGGCAATCATCGCATACGGTTTGCGACGCCCGGGCCCGGGCGCAAGGCGGGTTATCTGCGCCGTATTTGTTGCAGGCGGGCTGGTCGCGACGTACTTCCTGTGGCATCGAATTGTGTTCGCGAGGCCGTTATGGCTGCTGGGACTTCTTGTGATAGTGCCCCTTTATGTGCTCTACAGACGCTCCAGCATCCCGGTCTCAAGGATTCGAAGGCGCTGCGCCCTCTTCACTCACTTCATTGTGCTGGCCCTGCTTGTTGCCGCGCTTGCCGGCATCAAGGCCACAACAAGGAGCGAACGCCTTTGCGTGGTATTTGTCCTGGATGTCTCGAGGAGCGTGGACCAGTCCGACATCGACGCGGCAAAGGCCGCCATCGAAAAGATGGTGGAGAATATGACCGAGAAAGATTCCGCCGCGCTTATCGTGTTCGGCGGTGAAGCATCGATGGAAATCGGCTACTCCCCGAAAGAGAAGTTCAAGGTGGGCGGGATAACCAGCGTCATCTCCCGCGATTTCAGCGACCTGTCAGAGGCAATTCGTCTGGCTGTCGCTTCTTTCCGGCAGGACGCGCAGAAGCGCATCGTCCTTATCAGCGACGGCAACCAGAACTCCGGCTCCGCAGTGCGCGCGGCGGTGCAGGCAAAAAGCACCGGCGCGGATTTGCAGTGTGTCTGGCTGAAGGGCGCAGAGAAAGAAGATGTGCTGCTGAAACGCCTGATAGTGCCGGAAATCGCCGGCAAAGGCGACCGGTTCGACATTCGCTTCACGGTTGAGAGCACATACGACACAAAAGCAGACATCACGATACTTGTCGATGACCGGGAGATTGAAGCCGCCGGGCTCAAAAATCAGGAAATCAAAAAGGGCGAAAATTTCTTCCGCAGGCAGATGGCTCTGCCCGACGAGGGACTGCATACTGTCAGGGTTCGCGTGGCGGACAGCATCAAGGCGGCCGACAACGAAACGGACGACATTATTAACAACAACCAGTCGGCCGCGTTTGTGCGCGTCCCCGGCAAGTCGAGCCGCGTATTGTACATCGAGGGCGCCCGCCCGCCGGAGCAGTCGGAGGAGGATACCGTTCCGGGAAAATGGGAACCGGAAAAGTTCCTGCGCGAGGCGCTTGGCAAAAGCAAACTGGACGTTGACGTCCGAACGCCCGCCGGTATCCCCGGCGACCTCGCGGAATACGAGCAGTACGACGCCGTCATCATCAGCGACACCGCCGCGCAGCCCTTCGAGGCGCGCAACGTGATGGAGAAACTTCGCTCTTACGTCAGGGATATGGGCGGAGGGCTGGTAATGGTAGGCGGCGAGAACAGTTTCGCGCTGGGCAATTACGCCGGCACGCCGATAGAAGAAGCGCTGCCGGTTAACTGTGACGTGAGGGAGCAGTATCACCTGGCCAGCATCGCCATAGCGATTGTTGTGGACCGTTCGGGAAGCATGGCTATGGCGGCCGGCGGCGGCAAGAACAAACTGCAACTGGCGGGCGAAGGCATAGTGGCCACGCTGAAGAACCTCAAAGACCGCGATAAACTGGGGGTGCTTTTCGTTGATACCGCGACGCTGTGGAAACCTGGAATCCGCGGCCTGGAAATGTCGAGAAATGAAATCATAAAAAACGTCCGCGGCGCTGTGCCGGGCGGCGGCGGCATACTGGTGCGGACAGGCCTTGTTGAGGCGTACCTGGCGCTGCGAAAAGTGAATGCAAACGTCAAGCACATCATCCTGTTTGCCGACGCATCCGACGCGGAGGAACAGGAAAACTCCGAGTCTCTCGCGCGTCAGGGGCTCGGGCTTATGCCGCGCATCACGCTTTCGGTTATTGGGCTCGGCACGCAGCAGGACAGCGATGCGGCCTTTCTGGGGCGTCTCGCCAAAGCAGGCAAGGGCAGGTTTCATCTGGTGAACGATGCAAGGAAACTGCCCTCGTTGTTTGTGAAAGACGCGCTTATTGCCACGAGGAGTTATATCGTCGAAAAGGACTTCCGTCCGCGTGTTACCGGCATTGACCCCGCCCTGAAGGGAATAGTAAATGAATCGCTGGAAATCCCGGTGCTGCGCGGCTACGTGGGCGTGACAGGGAAGGACACTGCGACCGTTTCCCTCAAGTCGCCCCTGCAGAACAAGAGCCCGATACTGGCAAGGTGGCAGTATGGCCTGGGCAAGTCCGCCGCGTTTGCCAGCGACTGCAAAAACCGCTGGGCGGTTCACTGGATTGACGAGGAGAGCGGCTTCTATCATAAATTCTGGGGACAACTTGTCAGGAGCATAATGCGCAGCCCGTTCCCTACGCTCTATTCGTCGCAGATGATTTTCGACCGTCAGACCGGAAGAATTGAGGTTGAGGCGCTTGACGAAGGGCGCTATGTCAATTACCTGGACCTGAAGGCGCGCGTCGTGCTCCCCGACGGCAAGGCCATCGACGTTGACCTGCCGCAGCAGGGACCGGGGCTGTATCGCGGCGAGTTCGACGCGGAACAGGTTGGAGCGTACTTCACCGTAATAATCGACGAGAAGTCCGGCCGCCCCATAGGAAAAATTCAGCGTGGCATCCCCTATTCGCCGGAATATATGACGAGCGGCAGCAATCCGCATCTGCTTCAATCAATCGCCGGTATCTCCGGGGGTACGTATCATGAGTCGCTTGACAGTATGCTGAAGACCGACCTGTTCGTTCACGACAACATAGTGCGCAAGACGTACCACGAGATATGGAAGACGCTGATGTATATGGCGATGGCAATACTTCTGATGGAAATTGCGATACGACGGCTTGTGCTGCCCCGCCTGCGCCCGGCGGCAGGCGGCGCATCCGCGAGCGGCGCCGGTTCGCCCCTCGTGGAAAGGCTTCTGATGCGGAAGCAGATGCGCAGAAAAGAAGTGAAGACTCTCGGCGGGACGCCCAATCTCGACAGGATAACTCCGCGGTCCGAACGGCCTGTGTGGAAGGCGCCCTTTTATGATGAGCGTGAACCCCGGCTGAAAAAGGAGGCTCCGCCGGAGAAACCACAAGAAGAGCAGCGCCAATCCGAAGACACTTTCAGTCGTCTGCTCCGCTTCAAAAAACAGCGCAAAAAAAAGAAATAGATAACCGTCTATTGAAAGGATTGACCACGCTCTCCTCGGGAAATGTCACCCGTCGAGCCCGCGGAGTACTCTGCGAATGCGTTTAATCTGCTCTATCTCATTTTCCGCCGTTCCCCGTATCCCGGCACGAAGGATAAGACCAGTTGGTCTGCCTGGTCATCCAGACCATTAATGCAGTCAGAATCCCTGCCATATATTTATCTTTTCGCTCTCTACGACTTCCGCGCGCGGACCTACGACCCGGAAACCGGGACTAAGCCCTCAATACCAACAAAAACCCCCGCCTTTCGGCGAGGGCTTGTTTTCTGGTTGCCCCGCTAGGATTCGAACCCAATGTGCGTAATTTCCTCAAGTCCCGTAGTGACGAGGCGTTATGTTCTTAAGCGGTGAATTTTCCAAGTCTTACGTTCGGATGAGATGTGGCATCGTAGGGCATCCGTGTGGCAACATATGTGGTTATGAAGTATCAAATTGGTATCAATTTTCTTGGGGATGATCTCGACATCTTGTAATTTTTTTCTCCAGACTAATTTTATTAAATCCCCTTCAAGTATTGTTATCGCTATTGCGCTGTCTCGCGAGCGATGCGCGTATTACTTTTAACGATTCTGATTCCTGACTGGCAAAAAGGCTTGGCAATAGCACTCAGCGTGTTTCTACAGGCAGGTAGTGGGAAAGTTCCAAGGTGAGATTGTAGCGGTAGATGGTGCTTTTGGGATTGGGGCGCGTGGGCTGGGCGATGAGACTGACTGAGCGGACGTTGACACGCGGGTCGGCGTCGGCTTCGACGAGCCAGAGGATTGCAATTGCATCGTCCGGAGTAAGGTCCTGGAATGCGTAAATAGATATCTGTTCCACAAGTTCCTGTTTGTCGTGGAAGTTCTTTCGATGGGACGTCTTGCACTTGAATTCCTGCCCGCGGCCTGCCCTGTTTATCACCGAGTCCATATAGGTTGTCATACTGAAGGCGGTGTCGGCCATAACAGCGGCCCTTGTGTGCGAGGACAGCGCCGCTCTGTCGAACTCTTCGCTCAGGCGATAAACCCTTTGGAGTGTGCTGCGCTTTTCGGCAACTTCGGCTTTTGCATTTCCCAGCCCTATCCACGCAACGAAGCACCACACGGCGGTGCCCAGGACAAGGGCGATGAGGACAAGATAAAACGCCGCCGATGCGCGTGTCAGTCTGAATCTTTCAAGCATCATCATCCGGTCTCAAGGTAATCGTAAAAGTTCGCTTCACCTCGCCGTTTTCCGGCGGCCTGCTGCCGGAAGTCGTCACGTCGGCCACCCATTTCTGAGCCTTCAGTTCGTCGGCGAATTTGTCGGGCGCAAGCGGGTCATTAGTGTACATAAGGACGGACAGCCTGAGAATCGGCATGCTGCCTGTCTGGTCGAGGGCGAGTTCTTCGATGACAATCCTGC
>JBDRIB010000216.1:0-3377 GCA_043816375.1 Planctomycetota bacterium
CCCCCGCCCAAAATTTTGTGGCGATTCCACTTGACGCGGGGGGGAGTATTCTAGTAGATTACACCGTTTGGGCAGAGCAATCATACTTATTACCCTGGATGGGGGTCTTTGCTGGTGGGGAAAATCAAAATCGCGATTGTAGGGATAGGCAATTGCGCAAGTTCCCTCATACAAGGTATTGAGCACTACAGGAAGAAGGACAGCAGCAACGCCTTGGGTTTGATGCACTGGGACATCGGCGGATACAGGCCCTTCGATATCGAAGTCGTGGCGGCGTTCGACGTGGACAAGAGGAAAGTCGGCAAGGACGTATCCGAGGCCGTCTTCCAACTCCCCAACTGCACGAAGGTGTTCAGCAGCCCTCTCCCCCCGACGGGAACCGTCGTCCGGATGGGCAGGATACTCGACGGCGTTGCCCCCCATATGAGAAATCATAACGAGCAGTACTCCTACCGCCTCTCGGACGAAAAGGAGGCGACCCAGGAGGATGTTGTCAGAGAACTCGAGGACTCCGGCGCCGAGATACTTCTCAACTATCTCCCCGTCGGCTCCGAGGACGCCGTCAAATTTTACGCCGAATGCGCACTGGACGCCGGCGTGGGATTCCTGAACAATATGCCCGTCTTCATCGCCAGCAACCCCGAATGGAGCGAGCGCTTCGAGAAGGCAGGCCTGCCAATCATCGGCGATGACGTAAAGTCGCAACTCGGCGCTACAATCGTTCACCGCGTCCTGACCGACCTCTTCAAAAAGAGGGGAGTATCCCTCGAACGTACCTACCAGTTGAATACCGGCGGGAACACCGATTTCCTGAATATGCTCGACAGAACCCGCCTTATCTCCAAGAAGGAATCCAAGACCGAAGCCGTGCAGTCGCAGACGAAAATCCGGATGAAAGACGAAAACATCCACATCGGCCCCAGCGACTGGGTGCCGTGGCAGAAGGACAACAAGGTTTGCTTCATCCGAATGGAGGGGAAACTCTTCGGCGACGTTCCTATGAATCTCGAACTGCGGCTTTCGGTGGAAGATTCGCCCAACTCCGCCGGCGTTGCCATTGACGCCGTAAGGTGCTGCAAACTGGCACTTGACAGGGGGAAGGGCGGAGTCCTCTATTCGCCTGCCGCCTATTTTATGAAGCACCCGCCGAAGCAGTACACCGACGACGAGGCTTACAAACTGACCGAAGACTTCATCTCGGGCAAGAGAGAGGACTAGGCAAAACAGCATCACACCTTATCCCCCCCGGTCCCGGCCCCGGTCCCGTGTCCGGCCCCGGTTCAGGTTCCGGCACCTTTTCTAAGTCTGACGGGTGCGGCAGTAATTTCTGATACGCATTCACTTCCCTGAAAAGCGCCTCCATTATCTTTGCCTTGTGTGCGGCCGAGATTTCTCTTGTTTTGCCTTTGAACGAACCTGTGTCGCCGGCTGCGATGGTGGTCAATCCCACCCTGAAGATTGCCTGCTCATCCTTGTCCATCTTCTTGTAAGCCTCGAGCAGCAAATTTCCCGTCTCGCCATTGCGCCGGCACCATTCTGTTCCCCTGGAATTATTGTCTGATATCTTTCCGAGCCGCTTCACGTCAAATTGCCTCGGTCCCGATCCGTCGCGGAAATCGCAGAACCTTTGTCCCTCGCGAATCATCTTGTTCAGCATAAGCAGCGCTTTGTAAATCTCGGCCTGGTGCAGAAGCGCTTCAGGGGGGCTGGGGCTTCTGTCACTTGCAACATCCAGATCTTCCCGTATGCCTCCTCGGTGAGCAAAATGCCCTCCGTTTTTTCCGCAATTGTATATCGCCTTGTGCAGACGCTTCGCCATTCCCTTGACAAGGCGGCCGTCGAGGGCCTGTTGGAGCGCCTCGTCTTTCGTCTTGGGAACGGGGACATTCTCTGTTCCGGCCGTTGATGGGAAGGCGCACAGGTCTTTCAAGATGAGAAAAGCAAGTTCCCGGTCATCACGATTGTATGCTTCCCAGAACTTCAGCCTGTCGCAGTCGAGAAATTGTATCCGGTCATAATCGGGATTACTGAGATGAAGGAACACAATCATATTTTCAAACGTGCTGAAATTCACTTCACCTTTTGCCCTGGCGAACAGCAACTTGCCCTCAAGAGTTTCATCAAATCGCCGCGCCACCTTCATTAGAACCCTTACCTTCTCTTTGCATTTTGCTGCCACGACCCTGCTCGATAACGCGGCGTGCTTCACCAGTGCGGCCGTTGATAGTTGTATGTCTTCGATTACTTTTTCAGCAGGCCTGTGAGGGATGTCGGCATCTTTGGATTGGAATATTTTTGACAACTCTTGCAATGATTCCTTGCGGGCCTTTTCGGGAATGTCTTTTTCGCGGGCGTAACCGTACTTCTTCGCGACACTCTCGGGCAGGGGACTGTTGTCAATCAGCCAGGCCATCGTTGCCTGCCAGTCCTTTTTGAGTTCCTTGTAGCGGCCGGTCTTCGTGATTATGATGAACTTGAATTTCGGCACGCGCGAGAAGTAGAGCAGAATTTGGCTTGCCCGATAGCGCACTTCCATAGACGGATGGTGCCGCGCATCGACTAATGCCGGTATCGCCTCCAGCCCGATTTCGCACAGTTTTTCATACGCATCCCGGCGCTCCTCGTACCTGTCGCTGTCGAGTTGCCTGACCAGTTCGCGCATGGCCGCGTCGTCAGGCTTCTCCCGGGGCGCTTCATCGGCGAGGGCGGTTCCACCCGCAACAAGAAGAATGAGCAAAGCACACATTGTTTTCATAATATTCTCCCTGATTTGTCTCCTTACGTATAACCATCCTTCTCCAAAAAGGTTCCCATTTTCTCCATCAAAAACCTGAAACCTGCACATAAGGGGATCTGCTTTTCTCCTTGTATGCAATTTTTTGGAGGAATAATACTTGACAAAGTGAAATTTCCCCGTATAATTAGTAATGATTCTCGTTACTAATAAGGCCGGACAGATGGCGGACAAGAAACTCAGAACCACCCGGCAGCGGCGGGTTATCCTTGAGGAGTTGCGAAAGGTCAGGTCGCACCCGACCGCCGACGAGGTTTACGAGATGGTCCGGCGGCGGCTGCCGCGTATCAGTTTGGGGACGGTCTACCGCAATCTCGATATGCTGGCCGCGAACGGAGCGATACTGAAACTCCAGACGGCGGGTACGCAAAGGCGGTTCGACGGCAACGCCGGGCCCCACTACCACGTGCGCTGCGTGCGTTGCGGCAGGATTGAGGACGTGACCATAGGACCGATTGCGGCTATTGAAAATGCCTTTCGAAAGGCGAGCACATTCGACATTCTCGGCCACAGACTCGAGGGTACGGGCCTGTGCCCCAGGTGCAGGGCCGCAAGCAGAAACGCCCGCAGAAAGGTCGGCAGG
>JBDRIB010000217.1:0-45626 GCA_043816375.1 Planctomycetota bacterium
TTGGAAGCGTTACACTCCCAATATCGTCCAAAGGAGGTTGTTTATTTATTACAGCAGCGCTTCTCATAACAACTTACGCCTTAACTTAACGGCATTGGGTCTGACCCTATTTTCGCGGAAATGATTATCCTTTGCAAAACAAAGGGTTATCTCTTTGAAAAACAGGGTCAGACCCTATTTTTCTTGGTTAGCGACCCATACCCACACGGGCGGGCTGGGTCGTACCGGTCAAGTCCGTATTTTCCTGTAAAAACGTCATCGCGCAACCTCCGGTTCATTTGTCTTATGCCGCCAGTTTGTTGAGGTCGGGATCTTCCCATAGGCTGTCAGGATCGACAGCGATCTGCTCCAGCCGCCTGGCTATGTAGGGCTTCATACGCACGCCGCGCCAGCCTTCCGATGCGTCCACGAGAACGGCGAAGACAAGGCTCAGGGCGCTTGTCTCCGACCTGAGACGCGGGATGACTTTGGTCCGTCTCCTGCCTTCCCCGAAAAGCCGCTCCAGCAGGTTCGTCGTGCGTATCTGACGCCGATGGATGAACGGGAATTTCAGCGCGGTCAGGCATTCTTCGATATCTCTGGCCAGGCATTTCATCGCCGCGGGAAACGCCTCGCGATATTCCTCGACAATTGCCCCGGCCTGTGCCAGACCCTCCTTGCAGGTGCGCGCCGTGAAGGCTTTGTGTATCAGTTTTTTCAGCGTCGGTCGCGCCAGATGCGGCAGTTTGTTGAGGATGTTGCGCATCTTGTGCACCTGGCAGCGCTGCACGAGCGTGTCGGGCATCTTGCGGCGAAGCGCCTTGCGCACGCCCGCATTGCCGTCAACTACCGCCAGCACCGGGGCCTTGAGCCCGCGCCGTTTCATATCCTCCAGAAACGCCTCCCAGCACGCCGCGCTTTCCTTGTCACCGACGGCCAGATGCAGCAGTACCTTGCCGCCGTCCAGAAGTATCCCGTAAGCACACAGCACGGCCACGGCCCGTTTGTCTTCAGGCCGCAGCTTCAGCCAGATGCCGTCGAGAAAGAGATACATCAGTTCGAACTCGCTCATGTCGCGGTCCTGCCAACGCTCGAAGTCCGCTCGCAGCGTCCGGCAGACTTCGTTGACCACGCTGCGCCCGGTCTGCTCCACGCCAAGCGCCTCGACGAGCGCCGCCTCGATGTCGCGCTGGCTCATCCCTTTGACATACAGCATCGGCACCAGGTCCAGCAGTCTCTTCGAACGCTTCCCGATTGCCTTGAGCCAGATCGATTCGAATGGCTCCAGACTGTCGCGGATCTGGGGAACCTGTATCTCGATACTGCCTTCGGCAATCTGAACCTTCCTGGGCTCGTAGCCGTTGCGCCAGCCCCGGCAAGTCGGGGCGGTCGAGCGTTCATAATGACCGCGCCCGAGAAAGTCCTCAACTTCCATCTCCAGGGTTCTCTGCAGAATCAACTGCGCGCCGCGCCGGGCCGCTTCCCCCAGCGGATCGGTGCTCGCAGACATTCCATCAAAAACCTCTTGCTCCATACGCCTGCTTGGTGGTATTCTCTGTGCCATGGTGTAGCCTCCAATGTTTGGGGTCGCCAGACCCCGACTATGAAACGCAAAATATGGAGGTTACACCATTTTTGCTTTTACAGGAAGTATATGACATGACCTTGTTCGCCCGGGTCCCCTCTTGCCTACGCTTTTTTTCCGACACGGCATTTACTGATGCGGCTCCGGCAGTCTTTTCGAACGCGGCCGTACTTGCAGTAATACCGGAAGCCTTCCATCATACCCTCGTCACCAAGGGGGCATTCGTCCAGAAACTTCAGAAAGCGGACGAGTCTTTCTATCAATTCGGGTCCGGCCGCGTGCTCTACACGGCAGGCGTTCTCATCGGCCAGTTTCGGCGAAATTCCAAGAACCTTGACAAAAAAACTGGTCAGGGCCTTGTGACGCATTGTTATTTCGCCTGCTATCGCCTTGCCCTTCCCGGTAAGCGTCACGAAACTGTATGGGTCGTGGTTTACCAGTCCTTTGAGGGCGAGGCCCTTCATTGCGCCGGTTACCGAAGACATATTCACGCCCAGCACGCGCGCAATGTCCTTGGTGCGCGCGACACGCCGGCTCTGTTCCAGTTTCAGTATCGCCTCGAGATAATCCTCAAGGCTGCTGCTCAGTTTTTTCTTCGCCGGTGTCCTGGTCATTATTCTCTCCGGCACATCACGAAAAACTTAGGCTCTCCTAACATTATACGTATAGCCGAAGAATTGTAAAGGGGTTTTTTGAAAAAAAGGGCATAAATCTGCATTTCTTGCCAAAAGAGGTAGTCGGCTCGGGCGGGCAAGCCCCCGTACGGGGGGCGCCGCGGACTGTCCCCGGAGCATCCCAGGACCGGTTCTTTTCTACGAATCGCGCTCTCGCCTTGCAAAAGGATGACAGTCACCTTTTGCGCCGTAATTGGTGACAGTCACCTTTCGGGGTCACCTTTCGGAGTCACCTTTTGCGGTTGCACTTCGCAACCTCCGTCAAGGTGTTCGGATGTCTTTTACGTTCAATTCAACGCGGCCGGAGTAGGAACTGATGCGTGGCCGGAAGACCAGCGAGACAGGCGTGCCGTGTTCGGAGATGGATTCCAGAATGTGAGCAAAGTTAAAGGCAACTGCGCGTATGACGGTATCTCCGCTCTGAACCCGGAACGAGAGGTGTTTCCCGGTCGAGCCAATAAGTTGGGGGCATCCCGCCGTCGTAACATTTTCGACGGCAAAGAGGGGTTCGGGATTGCCCCTTCCGTACGGCGCCAGAAGCGCGATTTCCTCCATCAATTGAAAAGAGAGGTCGTCAAGTGAGACTTTTGCATCGATGTGGAGTTTCGGCTTCAGGTCATCGGCGGTGAGTTTCCTCTCGGCGTCCTGCAGCAGAAGAAGGTGAAAACTCTCTATTTCGTCTTTAAGAATTTCCAGTCCCGCGGCCGCCGAGTGCCCGCCGTACGAGAGAAGTTTCTCCTCGCACGCGGCGAAGGCGTCGTAGATGTGATAGGCCGGTATGGAGCGGGCGGAGCCGCGGCCGGCGTCGCCGTTCAGCGCTATCAGAACGGCGGGACAATGGAATTCCTCGACAAGACGCGACGCAACGATGCCGATAACACCGGGGTGCCACGATTCGTCTGAAAGAACAATGACTTTCGGCTGCTCGCCGGCTGAGACATTTCGAAGTTTCTCGACGGCGCTGCGGTAAATTTCGCCTTCGACCTTCTGTCTGTTCCGGTTTTCCCTGTCGAGCGCCCGGGCCAGTTCTCGCGCCTCGTCGGTCGAATCGGTGGTGAGCAGCCGGACGGAGATTCCGGCGTCGGCGATCCTTCCCGCAGCGTTGATACGAGGGGCGAGGTGATATGCGATGTGCCACGTTTTCAAATCGGCGGGGTCTATGGAACAGACATTGAAGAGTTCGCACAGGCCGGGCAGCCTTGACTGCGCAAGCGCTTTCATCCCCAGACAGACAAACGCTCGATTTTCGGCGCGCAGTGGAACAACATCGGCGACGCTGCCCAGCGCAACCATGCCGAGCGCCTCGGAGAGGAAAGCCACAAATTCAGGCGTAGTTTTCATTCCCCGCGAGATACGTTGTGTAAGAGCCTCGACCAGTTTGAAAGTGACTCCGACGGCGGCCAGTTCCCTGTATGGATAGCTGCACCCATCGATTTTCGGGTTAAGAACGGCACAGGCGGGCGGCAGCGGGCCCTGATATTCGTGGTGGTCCACAACTATCACATCCATCCCGAGTTCATTTGCCAGTTCGATTTCCTTGCGGTCGTTTATGCCGCAATCCACCGTGATTAACAGGCGCGTGCCGCGCCCGGCAACAGTTCTGACGGCGTCGGCGTTCAGACCGTAACCCTCGCTGCTGCGGTCCGGAACGTAGAAGTCAACCTGATAATGGAACATCCTGAAAAACCTGATGAGCATGGCGATGGAGCACACGCCGTCCACGTCGTAGTCGCCGAAGACAAGTATCTTTTCCTGATCGCGCATCGCCCGGTTTATGCGTTCCACCGTCTTCTGCATATCGCGGAAAGCGAAGGGGGAATTAAGGTCGTCCATCGAGGGATGAATGAATGCGCGCGCTTCGTCGCAGGTGATATTACGGTTGACCAGCAGTCTCGCTACGAGCGGGTGCAGACCGAGGGCGTCGGCGATTCGCGCTGAATCGTGAGAGGAGGGTTCGGCAAAAATCCACTGAGTTTCCATCTCTGATCACGACTAACAATAAGGGAAGCACACCCGTAAATCTCTGTCGGTGGTGCCGGGCAAGCGTCGCGGACAGATAACCGCACAGAAGCGCATACAAAGGCGGCAGCCATCCCTGCACCGTTAATTCGCCGGGCGGTTCCTGCCTATTCGAGATGGCCCTGTGCCTCGTACAACATTCGGAGGGCTTCCGCCTGGAGCCGCTTGTCGAACGAGAACATATCCACCACCTTATCCCAGTATAACGCAGCCTCGTTCCACTTTTCAAGTTCGCTGTATGATTTTGCCGCGAACCAGTAGGGGTAGCGGAAGTCGGGGGCGATTTTAGTCGCGCGCAGGCAGTAATCGATGGCCGTATTGTAGTCCTCTTTGGCAAAGGCGGTGCGTCCGGAGTTGTAGAGGTAGAGTCTGTTGTCCGGCTCGCACTCGGCGGCCTTCTCGAACAGTTCCAGCGCCCTGGAGTAGTCCTGTTCGTCGAAATAAACCTTGCCGAGGTCGTTGTAGGCGGCCGCGTATTTATCGTCGAATTCAATGGCCTTGCCGAAACGGTGTTTCGCCGCCATTGACCTGGCCTTTATCTCGGAGCCGCTCAACGCTTCCGTTTTCGTTGTCACTTTGCCGAGATAATAGTAGGCACCCGCGTGATTATATTTTAACTCTACGAGTTCGGCGAGTGTCTCTTCGGCCTCCTGATAACGCGCCAGGTAATAATACGCCCTGCCAAGGGCGAAAAGCGCTTCGATGTCCTGCGGATTTTTTTGGAGGTAATCCACCAGCCACATACGGGCAACCTCGTATTTGCCCTTCTCGAACGCGGCGATGCCGCGAGTCAGATATTCGCCGCCACCGCCCGCGCCCGTCATTTCTTCCGGCGCCGCATCGTCTTTTTCCTCCGGCACAGCAACAGGGACAGCGGACCGGACGCTCTCAGTTGAAGAATCAGCCGCCGCGTCCCGGTCTCCGGGAACCTCGACACTGACTTCAATAGTAACTCCTTCCGCGACCTTCCGTCCCCTGTCCGGATACTTCGTTGACACCTCGCGCCCAGGCTCCGGGTCAACGCGAGGGGGAACCCGGCTCGCGGCGACCGGTCCCGACTGCTTCGCAAGTTTTTCAGCCGGCGCAGGCACCGTCCCGGTCGGCGAGGGCTCCGGCTCGAACTCCGCAAATGCGGGGATTTCAATAACGAGTTGCGGAGGAGGCGACGCAGTGTTGATTGTGAAAGGAATGTCGGACTGCGCGGTCAAATGGCTTATGCCGTCATCGGCGACTATGCGAATCTTGCAGTTCTTGCTGTTGATGCCGGGGATTATCCATTCATACGCTTCGTCCGCCGGGTCGCCGCGCCAGAGGCTTCGCCATCCATTACCGTCGTAGAACTCGACGAATACCTCGGCACCCGCCGCATTCAGGCCGAACGCATGCCATCTTATCGGATGCGTCTCTCCGCCGCGGTATCCGCTGCCTTCGTTGAAGGAAAGCAATTTGAGTAAAGGCGTTCCCGGCGTTATGCCTGTCTCGTCGGGGGCGAATGCGGCCTCGATCTCTGCAAGGGGAATTTCAAACGGCTCCCCCGGCGTCACAGATTCAAAATCTTCCGGCCGCAGGGCGAGCAAATCTCCGAAGGGAATTCTCAACGGGTCTTCCGGCCAGCGGTAGGTACTCAATGCGGACAGGCCGGGTTTGACACCTGCCTCGTCCCGACCGTCGCAGGGCGTGGAGATTGATTCGCCCGAGGGCGGCAGGCTTTTCTCCCCGGCGGAATCGGTCGGCTCGGTGAGAGTCCCGTCCTGGTCAGGCGAAATCGAGCAACCGGCGAGAATCACGAGCGTCGCCAATAGCAGCGAGATAAACTTCATTGCGTTTCCCCTAAAAAGCAACAGGCCCGCCGGCCGTCGGCCGAAGGGCCCGAAAGACAGCGCATCGACCCGGCTAGGTGTCCTCTGCGGCCAAACTGAAGGTCCGCCGGACGTAATTGACGGCGTTGTCGAAGAAGGCACACCCGTCGCCCCTTTCCTTCGCGCCTTCGCGCGTCCAGCGCGGATGGTTTTCGGGGCGGATATGCCGCTCCGGGTGCGGCATCATCGCGAGGATGCGGCCGGTGGGGTCGCATATCGCGGCGATGCCGTCAACCGAGCCGTTCGGATTGTACGGATAACTTGCGGGATGGCCGTGTTCATCGACGTACCGCAAGACTATCTGGTCATTTTCGCTGAGACGGCGGAAGGTTTCTTCGCTGTCGACGAGGAATTTTCCCTCCGCGTGAGCGACGGGAAGGTATATAGTCCCGCTTCCACTAATAAATTCGGATTTCCCGGAGCAAATCTTTAGATAGACCCAGCGGTCTTCGTATCTGTTGGAGTCGTTTGCGCCGAGCGTCACCGTCTGGGCGGCGACGCCGTTGAATCCCGGCAGCAGGCCCGATTTTACGAGGACCTGGCAGCCGTTGCAGATTCCGATGACCAGTTTGCCCTCCTCGACAAATGCGCGGATGTCGTCGAGCAGGTGGGCGCGTATCTGGTTGGCGAGAATTCTGCCCGCGGCGACGTCGTCGCCGTATGAGAATCCGCCCGGGAGAACGAGGATATGGTAGTCGTGGAGCGTTTTTTTGTTTTCCAGCAGGCGGTTGATATGCACACGCTCTGCTTTTGCGCCGAACAACTCGAAGGCATACTCCGTTTCGCAGTCGCAGTTTATTCCTGCCGCCCGCAGGACCAAAGCCCTGACCATCGCGCGTTCTCCGAAAAGCGGGAAATTATTAACTGTCTCTGACACCGGCTCAATGCCGGCCGGTGCCTTTCCGCAGATTCAATCTATCACCCTGACCTTTTCAATGAAGTCGAGCGATTTCATTATCGCGTCGAAGTCCTGGCCGGTCTTTTCCCAATTTTCTTTGTCAACCATCATTGTAAGAAAAATTAATTCTTCGCCTTTGATAATCGCAACGCTTTTCATTTTCATCTTCTTGCCGCCGCGCGCTGTTTCCGCTTCAGCCCAGGCGACGTCATATTTTCCCACCTTCATGGTACCGCTCTTCGTTACCCCCGGTGCCCTTTTCAACAGGCCAAGAATCGCCTCAATTTTCATTCCGGGCATACCCGGTCTCACCTGTGCAAGCACGAGAGCATTCTGCCACAAATGTCTCATAAAAAAGACTGAACCGTCACCCTTCTTCGAATCATAGGGGACGACAAGCCAGCCTGCGTGAGGCATTTTCAACCGAAGACCGGTGTGTTTGTCGGTAAACAGAAATCTGCTCTCATCGAACTCCGGTTTCTTGAATGATATGGAATCCACACAGGCCGTCATTTCCTTCTTTAGATTCTCGTAGGTATCAGCCAGCGCCACGGCCAGGATGAATACCACCCTGTCGTCGAGAACAAAGATGTGATACTCGCCCGAATACGCGTCAACGCCCTGCCGGAAGGCGAAATCGCCGCGCAGGCATTTCTGTTCGCCGGCATCGACTACCTTGCCGTCGCCGAACAGGCAAACAGGTCCCGCCATCTCGCTGTAATACTCCTTAATTCTTTTGAAGGCGTCGTCAAGCGATATGCCTTTGGGCGTTTCGTAAAAGGTCCTTACCATAATGTGGCTGCTTCTGAGATAATCGATAATTTCCAGGGAGTAGTTTTCCAAATTAGGGGCGAAGAAATAACATTTGTCCGGCCGCTTAATCTCGATGCCCAGCGATTTTTCAAAAAATGCATCACCTTTTATGGAGTCGGGCGCCTTGTATCCCTCCATTTCAGCCGTGAAATCCTTCACCTTTTTTTTGTCCGTCAGTATTGAAGCGTACTGGCCGTCCCTGCCGGTGATTCTGTCGATTCGGGATTCCGAATCGTACCAGATTGTGCCTTCCAGCCCGTCAACCAGTCTGAAGGTTCTGGCGTTTTCGCCCTCACCTTCGGTTTTTTTCTCAATGACGGAGTATTCAACCGTCCTCAGGTCCAGCAAATCAAAGTCGATGATGTCGATTACCGCTCTTATCTTTTCTTCAAGATATTTCGCGCGATACATTAACAGTCCGCAGTTCTCAAAGCACAATGCGTTCGCGCTCAACAAATCCCTTTCTTCAAAGGATGTCTTCCCGTTCGCGGTGATGCTCACTTTAAGGTTCCACGCCGCATTTTTCTTCTCGACTTTCGCGTCCCTCGACAGTTTCAAGCCCGGCGCGCGCATTTTTCTCTCGTAATACATCGGCGTCCATCCGTCGCGAGAAACTATCATAGAAATGCTGTCCTCGCTTTTGAGGGTTTTCCCGGCGCTCTTCATCTTATACGTGCTGTCAACCTCAATAAGCAGGCACTCTTCTCCTTCGCATTTGACTTCCACGATTTTCTCGTGAGTGTAGCCGATTTTCCTGCCCTCCGCGAACTCGTGGTACCAGTTGTCATCGACAACCTTGCCTTTAGTTACCGTCGGGAAGGTAATTTTTTCGGCCGCGAAGGCGGATGTCGCGAACAGGGCAACCAAAAGGGCGGCAATCACGGTTCCAATTGCACGGGTTTTCATAACTTCGGCCTCCAGTTGTTGATTGTTTTGCCGGTAAAGGCGACTCCGCCTTACTTCGCAGGCAATCCGCCTGGGGCGGACAAGCAGGCGACGGGCAACAGGAGCCCGGCGGCTCCGCCACCCCTACGGGTGGCCTGTAGGGGCCACAAACCGTCGGCGGACAAGCCCGCCAAACATATAGGCGGATAATGTTACTAATTACGGAATCGCCCCCGAATTTGTTGGGGGGATTCGCAGATTACTCAAGTTGGCTGACTTTGCGCCAACATCTGTGACAACGCCACAAGCCGTTGGCGGATAAATGTCATTCCTTCGCATCGGGTGTTTCTTTGCCGTCGTCGTTTTCTTCTTCAGGGAAGTCGAGCGATTCGCTGACTGCATCGAAATCCGGTTTCATACTTTCCCAGCATTCTTTCCACACCCCCATCGAAACGGCAATTACGTCCTCCTCCCGCATAATAAAGGTCATCCTGAGCACCATCATCCGCTCGCCCCGGGGCATTTCCGTGTCAAGCCATACAGCGTCGTATTTGCCGATTTTGGTCTTTCCCGATGCTTTTGCCTTGTACTTCTGTGTGAGTATTTCAAGCGCCTGCTCCGGAGTTTTGCCCTGCCACGGTGGTTGTATCTGTCCCACAACAACCGCCTCGGTCCAGGAATTGACGATAAGGAAATGGTCCCTTCCCTCACCCTCCGCGACCCTAACAATCCAGCCCGGATTTGGCAATTGAAACTGGAGGCCGGTTTTTTTGTCGATGAAAAGAAGTTTGTCTTTGTCGAATTCAGGTTTGAAGAATTCTATGGAGTCGATGCATTCGGTCAATTCCTTTTTCGAACTTTCGTATGTACCGCTTCGCCCTTTGGGGACAAACAAAACAACCCTGTCGTCGAGAACAAAGAGGTGATATTCTCCGGACTCGGCTTCCAGTCCTTTGCCCTTTTTTAAAACTGCCGGTCATACACTTGTTTTTACCGGCATCCCGCATTTTGCCGGGCCCCATCTCGGATTCTTTAAATATCTTCTTCATTTTCTCAAGCGCATCTTCATACTTCGTGCCTTTGGGCACTCCAAAGAAAGAAATGGCAACAAAACCTGATTCCTGAACCGGATCAAGAACGATTATCATCTGAATATTTTCGGCAGCAGCCGTGATGACGAAAACTGACTTAACCGGGCTTTCCATCTTGATGCCGAGTTCCTTGACAGTCAGCACACCATCGTTGAAATACTCCGGCATTTTGTAGCCTATCCTCTCGGCGGAAAAATCTTTGGCCGTCTTCTCATCCGTCAGTATGTCGCCGATGAAACCGTCGCCGGTTATCCTTCTCGCGAGTGTGCCGTCACTGTCGCACCAGTATCTATCTTCGCCCAGGCACACGACATTGAATGTAACCGCGTCCTCTCCTTCGCCCTCGACAACCTCGCCTTCGTATTCACAGGTCTCGGGTCCTATCGAGTCTTCATCCAAATCATAGACGTTAAACTCGACGTTCTTCTTTTCCTTCAGATACTTGAGCCGATAAAGCCAGTAGATTGTCCGCTTGAAATACACTTCATCAACGCCGGAAAAAGTTTTGGTTCTCTCCTCATTTTTGCCGTTTACATTCAGTTGCGTCGTCAGAACCCACGAATTGTCCTTCTTTTCAACTTTCGCGATTTTTGAATACTTGAATTTCGGGGCACTGACGTCTTTCGCATAGTACATCGGTCTGAGGGATTCCCTGGATACCAGGATACGTTCCACCTCCTCACGCTCGAGCGCCTTGTCGCCGTTCTTTATCCTGACAACTTCTTTGATGTTAAACAGGAGGCAGGACTCGCCGTCGCAATTTGTTCCCATCACCCTTATATTTATGTAACCAACCTTGGTTGTTCCGACGAAAAGATGGTACCAGTTGTCCTCGAGGACCTTGCCTTCCTTGACCTTCGGGAAGGCGAGTTTCTCGGACCCGGCGGCGAAAGATGCGTATGACGCGAACAGACACAGCACGAGCGTGACGCAGATTACGCGAGTGTTCATTGCGTATCCCCCGAAGAAATGAAGCGAGGTGGGAAGAGAGACACCCCTCGAATATTCCCTGCGCCGTTATTGCAACGCGGCGTCCGCGCATATTGTATGAGCAGCGCGGAGCGGAATCAACGAAAAAGGAGGGAACTACAGCAGGCGAGGGAAAACACTGGAACCACGAATGCACACGAATAAACACGAATTAAAAGGGGCAAAGGGACAGAGGGACAAAGGGACAAAGTAAGTTGTCAAGTTGCCTGCCCGCCAATGTGTGTGGCCCCTACAGGCCACCCGCCCGGTACGGGCCTGTATGGGTAGGGGTGGCGGGTCAAGTTGTCGAGTTGTCAAAAAAAGAGCGGCACTTTCGCGCCGCTCTTGCTCTGAACACAAGGACTTTCATCGGATATCCGATATCCGACAACTCCTATACTTCTACACTCCTACACTTCTACACTCCTGCACTTCTATACTTCTACACTCCTGATCCTGTGGTGGCGCGCTTGCGGCAAGGCGTGTCCAGCGCGGCCTGCGCCGCCGCCAGTTTGGCTATCGGCACCCTGTATGGCGAGCAGGAAACGTAATTCAATCCCACCTCGTAACAGAATTTCACGGAATCGGGGTCGCCGCCGTGTTCGCCGCAGATTCCGACCTTGAGTTCGGGCCTGACCGAACGTCCGCGCTCGGTGCCCATCTTTACCAACTGCCCCACACCCTCGCGGTCGAGGGTCTGGAACGGGTCGACCTTCAGGATGCCCTCTTTTATGTAGTACGGCACGAATGCGCCGACATCGTCACGGCTGTAACCGAAGGTCATCTGTGTAAGGTCGTTGGTGCCGAAGGAGAAAAATTCAGCCTCGCGGGCAATACTGTCGGCGACAAGCGCCGCGCGCGGCACCTCAATCATCGTGCCGACGAGATATTTCATATCCTGCTTTCTTTCGACAAGAACCCGGCGGCAGGCCTCGACGATAAGTTTTTTTGCCACGGTCATTTCTTCCAGGGTGCCCGTTAGCGGCACCATTATTTCCGGCAGGACCTCGACGCCCTTTTCCTTTGCGTCACAGGCGGCTTCCATTATTGCGCGCGCCTGCATACGAGTGACCTCCGGGTACGTGATACCCAGACGGCAGCCCCGATGACCGAGCATCGGGTTCACCTCGTGAAGCGCGGCGACCTTCGCCTTAACGACATCCGCGTCCACGCCGATTTCGCGGGCGAGTTCTTCCTGCGCCTTCCGCTCGTTCGGCAGGAACTCATGCAGCGGCGGGTCAAGCAGGCGTATGGTGACCGGCAGTCCGTCCATCGCCTCGAAGATGCCCAGGAAATCGCCGCGCTGCATCGGAAGAAGTTTGGCCAGCGCCTTCTCGCGCGAGGCCGTATCGCCTGCAAGTATCATCTCGCGCATCGCGGCAATCCTGTCGGCGCCGAAGAACATATGCTCCGTGCGGCACAGGCCGATGCCCTCCGCGCCGAAGCGTTCGCGGGCCATTCGCGCGTCTTCCGGCGTATCCGCGTTGGTGCGCACCTTCATCGTCCGCACCTCATCGACCCACGACATCAGTGTATCGTATTGAGAGATATTCTGCTGCTGTATCGTGGGCACGCTGCCGAGCATTACCTCGCCGTTGCTGCCGTCAACGCTGATGACGTCTCCTTCCTTGACGACCCTGCCGTCCACGGCGAACTGTTTCTTTCCGTAATCGATGTTTAACGCGCCGCAGCCGACGATACAGGGCTTGCCCATACCTCGCGCCACGAGCGCCGCGTGAGAAGCCTTGCCGCCTATGGCCGTCAGAACGCCTTCCGCGACGTGCATGCCGCCGACGTCTTCCGGCGAGGTTTCCTTCCGGACGAGAACGGTTTTCTTCCCGGAACCCGCCCATTCCTCAGCGTCACTCGCCGAAAAGACCACCTGTCCGACGGCAGCGCCCGGAGAGGCAGGGATTCCCTTCGCGAGCACATCGCGCGCGGCCTTCGGGTCAAACGCCGGGTGCAGCAGAATGTCGATTTGTTCCGGCGACACTCTCCTGATAGCCTCTTCTTTGTTGATAAGCCCCTCTTCCACCATATCGACGGCGATTACGACCGCCGCTTGCGGCGTGCGCTTTCCGGTGCGGGTTTGCAGAATGTAGGTCACGCCGTCCTGAATGGTGAACTCTATGTCCTGCAAATCATTGTAATGCTCTTCGAGCAGATTGCGGATGCGCTGAATGTCCTTGTAGTTTTCGGGCATTTCCTTTTCAAGTTCGCTGATGTGCTTCGGGGTGCGAATTCCCGCGACGACGTCTTCGCCCTGGGCGTTAATCAGGTAGTCGCCGTAGATTTCGTTCGTGCCATCCTCGCAATTGCGCGTGAAGTATACACCGGTGCCGCTGTTCTGGCCGCCGTTGCCGAAGACCATTGCCTGGACGTTGACCGCCGTGCCGCGGAGTCCCGTGATTTTGTTGATTCGGCGGTAGATAATGGCACGCTCGTTGCCCCAGGACAGCAGCACGGCCATTATCGAGCGGCTGAGTTGCTCCTGCGGGTCCTGGGGGAACTTCTCGCCGGTCGTTTCCTCGATGAGCGCCCTGTAGCGCTTCACGACTTCCTTCAGGTTCTCGGCGTTCAGTTCGGTATCGGTGGTAACTCCGGCCCGTTTCTTCACGTCTTCGAGGATATGCTCGAACCTGTCGTGACCGACATTCATCACGACATTGCCGAACATCTGGACGAAACGACGGTATGCGTCCCAGGCGAATCGGGGATTGCCGGTCTTTTTCGCCAGCCCCTCGACGGATTTGTCGTTGAGGCCGAGATTGAGCACGGTGTCCATCATTCCGGGCATACTTACGGCGGCTCCGCTGCGAACGGAGAGCAGGAGGGGATTCGCCTCGTCGCCGAACCTGGTGCCCATTGCCTTTTCCAGGCGCGCGGTATTGTCGGCTATTTCGTTATCGAGTCCGTCCGGAAGCGTCTGGTTGTGTTCGGAAAAGTGTTCGCAAACCGCGGTTGAGATGGTGAAACCGGCGGGGACCGGCAGACCGAGGTTGGTCATTTCGGCAAGGTTGGCGCCTTTGCCGCCGAGTTCGTCCTTCATCGCGGCATTGCCTTCCGCCTTTCCTTCACCGAAAAAGAAACAGTACTTGCTCATTGTATGCAACTCCTTGTTTAGTGGTTTTGTTAATTGAAGCGCGACTTTACAGGCCGACATTTACCCTGTCAAGCCTTTTCACCCCTCCTCCAGGTCAAAACTTTCACCAGAGGGGCTTGAGTCTTTTGCATGCAAGTTTTGAACGTGTGATTCAACTTGACGCGCATTTTGCCGATGATATAATGATGGACAGGAGAGGTGGCTGAGCGGTCGAAAGCGGCAGATTGCTAATCTGTTGAGGGGGTACTAACCTCCTCCCCGGGTTCGAATCCCGGCCTCTCCGCCACATAGCCACGAAAGTCTGCACTCCGAAGGAGATGCAGGCTTTGTTGTTGATGCCGGACCGGCTCTTCGGAGACTGTCCCTGAACCGGCGGTTGACGAGAAGCAAAACGCCTACAGACTCATTTCCAGTTTTCCCCGCTCTTCCGGATTCATGTCGCCTATGAGGTAATTCACGATATTCGTAATCGTTTCACTGCTGAAAGGCTTCGTTATGTAGTAGTCCGCGCCCTCGCGGTAGCCCTTTACCACATCTTCGTCCTTGTCGCGTGCGATGAGCATAATAACCGGCACCGAGGAGTGGTCCGTGTAGCGAATCTCGTCAAGCACCTGATAGCCGTCCATCCCCGGCATCCTTATGTCGAGGATAATCAGGTTAACCGTCTGCTCTTTCAGGACATCCAGCGCCTGCACTCCCCCCAGCGCGCAGACAACGTCGTATCCCCTTTTGGAAAGGAGCCGCTCCAGGTACTTCAAAATTCCCCTGTCGTCGTCAACACAAAGTACTTTTTTATCCGCCATAACGTCCCTCCACAATCCGTTGCATAAAGAGATGCGTCAAGCCGGACACCTCGCTTCCGGCAAACGTAACGCGCTTTGGCGAGAAGCCCGATGGCAATTGAAAACAAGTCTTCTGAGAACAGAGCGATGTGCCGCCCCTGTCGCCCGGGGCGCGGCAAGATATGCAAGATGGATATGAACAGATGAAGCCCAACAACAAATCTACGATAATTCATCGACGCTCACCGGCAAATTTCTTTAACATATATCCGCCGAATCCGACACAGGGTTTGACCGGCGTCGAAAATGAGCATATTGCTGTTGCCTGAGAAATGAAAATGTGTTATACACGCGCCATACCTGATTGAGGAGAGGCCGGTGAAAATCGGCGTTGTTGCAGATTCACACGACAATATGCCGGCCGTGCGGCGGCTGGTCGAGATGTTCAATGGGCTTAAACTCGAATGGCTGGTCCACGCCGGCGATATCGTAGCCCCCTTCGCCGCAATGGAATTCAGGAAGTTCTCCGGACGATTCGTCGCGGTTTTCGGCAACAACGACGGCGAAAGGCGCGGACTTAAGCGGATACTGGGCGAGATATTCTACCCGCCGCAGACCTTCGAAATCGACGGGAGGAGAATCCTCGTCGCTCACGAGACAGCGGAAGTCGCTCCTCCACCGGCGGATAAGCGGCCCGATATGATAATATGCGGTCACACGCACGAGGCCTTCGTCGGCGGCACAACGGAGGCGGGGCTTAAGGAAGCGATCGGAGACGAGATTCCCTTCCTTAATCCCGGAGAATGCTGCGGCTACCTGACCGGCAGGTGCACCGCGGCGGTCATTGACCTGGACGGATTAAAGACGGAGATTGTCGAGATACGCTTATGAAACATTTCACGAAATGCGGCGCAATTATCATCGTCCTTGCTGTTGCGGCGGCGAGCGCAGGGTGCATCCAGCGCCAGATAAACGGCAGGTACGGCGTCGAGCGCTACATCACAATCAGGTCCGAGCCGGCCGGCGCACGCGTGCTGGTTGACAGCGAAGAGGTCGGCACCACCCCCTACACGTTCCACTTCATTCACTACGGCACGCGCAAGTTCACGGTAATCGCCGACGGCTACAAGACCGTCGATGCGATGGAGCGCATCAAGCCGCCGTGGTATCAGTGGTTCCCGATTGACTTCTTCGTCGAACTCATACTGCCGGTAAAGTTCGAAGACAAGCGCGAGTTCCTTTACATGCTCGAGCCGGAGCCGTACGTGGGCGGCGAGGAATTCGAGCGCAGGGCGCGCGAATTCCGCGAAATGGAAAGAAAAGAACCGTAGGCCGATACCTGCTCAATGCTCCCGTCGATTTATTCCTGCTCCGCTTCAGAGCGGCGGCAATGTCGCTTAATACTCAAGTTGACTGATTTTGCGCCAGCCTCGGTGACTGTCACCAATTACGGAATCGAGCGAGCCTGGCGAGTGAGATTCGTAGATTGGTGACTGTCACCGTAAGATGCGTGTGGCAGAGGAATACGGCCAAGCCTCGGTCGCTGCCCCAAAAAAGCCAGTCAACTTGAATTAATATGTAATCTTCTATGACATCCTTATCCGGCAATTCCGATGAATATCGCGGCAGGCGCGTTACGATAATGGGTCTCGGGCTTTTCGGAGGAGGGGCCGCGGCCGCGCGATATTTCGCGCGACGCGGCGCAATCGTCACCGTCACCGACCTGAAACCCGCCGAGCGCCTCAGCCGCTCGCTTGAAGGCCTCAAATCCGCCGGAAATATCCGCCTTGTGCTGGGCGAACACAGGCAGGAAGACTTCACAGGCGCCCACCTGGTCATCGTCAATCCCGCCGTCCCGAAGAACTCGCCGTTCCTCAAAATCGCCGCCGAAGCAGGCGTCACGCTCGACACGGAGACAAACATCTTCTTCAGAAAATGCCCGGCGCCCATCATCGGCATCACGGGCTCCAACGGCAAGACCACGACCACCGCGCTGACCGCCGGGATACTCGAGGGCGGTCCGCACAGGGTGTGGCTGGGCGGCAACATCGGCAGGCCGCTCATCGAGTATGTCGATGACATATCGCCCGAAGACATCGTGGTGCTGGAACTGAGCAGTTTCCAGACCGAAGACCTGCACTCCATCCGCCGCAGTCCCGCCGTGTCGGTCGTGACGAACCTCACGCCCAATCATCTTGACAGGCACGGCACAATGGAAAACTACGCCGCCGCAAAAAAGGCCGTCATCAAATATCAAAGCCCGGATGATACTGTTGTCCTCAACGCCGACGACGCAACGGTGCGCGGCTGGTCCGATGAGTGTGCGAGCGAGTCCGCTTTCTTCAGCCTCGTCTCCGAGGTCGAAAACGGCGCCTTTCTCTCAGACGGGCGGCTTTACCTTAAAGACAACGGCGGCTCTCACTTCGTCTGCGGCAGGGAGGAAATACGCCTGCCCGGCGATTTTAACGTCGCCAACGTCCTTGCGGCGTCTGTCGCGGCCGCGGCACTCGGGGCCGGTCCGGAACAGATTGCGCGGGCGGCAAGAGAGTTTCGCGGCGTGGAGCACCGGCTGGAAATGTTCCTGGAAAAGGACGGCGTGTCGTATTTCAACGATTCAATCGCCACCACACCCGAATCGGCAATCGCAGCGCTTGGAGCAGTGCCCAAACCGATAGTGCTTATCGCCGGCGGTTACGACAAGAAAATACCGCCGGACTCATTCGGTTATGCAATCGCCGCACACTGTGACTCCGTCGTACTTGTAGGACAGATAGCGCAGATTTTGCGGGAGAGCATCGAGAAACACCGCTCCGGCGAGAAGCCGCACATCATTATGGCCGGAACCTCATTCAAGGACGCCGTAAAACAGGCTCTCAAAATGCGCAGGCCCGGCGGGTGCGTGCTGCTGTCGCCCGGGACGGCGAGTTATGATATGTTCGAGAACTTCGAGAAGCGCGGCGCGGCTTTCAAGGAACTGGTCAGAAGCCTGCCGGGCTGACGTGATAGGCAAGGCATAACTGTCAGGGCTTTTCCATCTCCAGTTGCATCTGTCTGATGTTTAACTGAATGGATTCAAGCCTGATGTCTTCGGGGCGAGCCTCAATGAACTTTTTGTAAGCCTTGATGGCTTCCGAGTAGCAGGAGTTTCTTTCGCTTCTGCTCTCCGCTTTCTGGCCGGCCATTGAGTATGCGAGGGCTATCGTCTCATACGCCCAGGCAAAGTCCGGGTCAAGGCGTAAAGTCAGCCTGGCGAATTCCAGTGCCTTATCCGTGTTGCCGAGTCTCTGCTCACAGGCCGCGATGTCAAATGTAACACGCGCCCACTCCGGTTCCAGCGTATAGGCATCGTAAAGTTTTTTCAGCACATCGCTTATTACGATGTCGTACACTTCGGGCAATCGCTCGCGCATTTTGTAAAACTCGGGATGTGTCTTTAGTCTGTGCGAGACATCGGCCATTGCAGACATCGTCATTTCGGCCTCTTCCATCAATGTACGCGCCTCGGCATTATATTCCTGTTCGCCCCGCGGTTTCCTGCGAGACTTGCAGCCGCACAGGGCCAGCACGCACGCCGCAACACAGAATGTGATTACAAGGTTCTTCATACAACCTCCGGCGGAGAAAGTCACCATATCTACCGTCTTATGGCTTTCAGTTGTTCGAGCATCGTTTCCATCTGCCTGCCCCACTGCAGCAGGTTTTCGTCCTTGCCTGTCTTCAGTTCAGGATACGCCGCAAGATGCGCATCGAGCAGGGCAATCGCCTTGTCATATTCCGCGGCGCGCGCGGCGCCTGTTAGCCGCCCGGCCGTCTCAACGTATATCCAGGCCTGATACTCCCTCATTTTGTGCAACATCGGGGGTTTTTCTTGGTGAGTGTAGCGCTCCATCAGTTCGGCCGCCTTTCGCAGACATTCCAGACCTGCCGCTCCCTCCGCCTGCTCTCCTTTGCGGCCATACGCACCGGCCAGCACCCTGTAGATGAGCCACCGCTCTTTCGAGCTGCCCAGCACAATCTTCCCGTGCTCTATCGCCTCATCGTAACGCCCCAGTTTCACCGCGGACTGGGCAACCCCCTGATGGGCCTTAAAAGAATCCGGGCTAATCAGCAGCGCCTGCTTGTAGCAGCCCATTGCCTGTTGAAGTGTGGCGCGCTGTGCCTCAAGAACCTTGCGCAGTTCCTGGCTGTCGGTTTCCTTTTTCAATATCTCCGTTTCCCTTTTTTCCATAAGCACTGCGGTTTTTAACAGGGCCTCTCCATCGCCGAGCAGTTTGTGAAACTTGCGTTCCTTTTCGCGCCTGGCAGCCGCCTCTCCTCCCTCCTCCCGTCCCTCCTCCTCCGGAGGCTTTTCCGGGTCGGTGCCGCGGCAGGACAGGGGGAATAGAACCGCCAGAATCATAAAACAGGAAATGGCAATACGTCGCATGGAAATCTCCGGGTGTGCAGCTTCTCCGCTACTTCCGAATTTGAACAAAAAACGCCCCTCTTGTCAAGCAAAAGCCCGTCCTGAGCCTTATTCACTTTCCAGAAGCCTTGCAAGCCTGGACCGGTCGGGGTCGATGATGAGAGTTTTGTTGTTCGAATACGTCACTTTACCCGGGGGTGAACCCTTTGGTTTCCGGACAAATTTCTTCTGAGTATAGTCCACCGGGACCTTTGAGGAACGACGCACTTTGCTGTAATAGACCGCCAGGTTGGCCGCATCGAGCAGGGTCTCCAGCGAGGCGGTCCTGTTGCGGGGGATGCGCACGATTACGTGCGAGCCTGCCCGATTCCGGGTGTGCATCCAGATGTCGTTGCCCCGGGCGACCCTCATCGTGAGCGCGTCATTCCCGGCATTGTTCCTGCCGACCAGGATTTCAATCCCCTCGGCGGAAACAAATCTTCTTGCCCCGGAAGGCGAACCGGCCTTTTTTCGCTTTACGGCCGGAGTCTTTGTCGGGGCCTTCCCCGCCAGGGCGCGCGCTTCGGACAACTGCTCCGGACTCTCGGCGCGGGCGGCCGTATCCAGAGCGGCGTCTATGCGCCGGATGTCTTCTTCGACCTGTTCCAGGCGTCTTCGAATTACGGGCAGAGCGGTCTTGAGTTTCCGCGCGCGTTTGAAGATTCGTTCCATACAGACCCTCGGCGAAACCCTGGGGTCCAGTTCGATTTCAACCTCTTTCATACCCGAATCGAAGTAGTCCACAACCCTGGCCGATTCCGCTCCTTTGGGAATGGATGGGAGATTGGCCTTGAGCAGTTCCGCCCTGTTCATCAGTTCTTCGTGACGCGAGCAGTTCTCCAAATCCGCAAGCATTTTCTCCCGTTTGCGCTCCAGCCGCTTCCTGCGCGATTTCAATTTCGAGGCAAGTTCGGCGGCGGCCCCCCACAAATCCCCGAGTTTCTGCCGCTCGTCGTAAAACCTTTCGATTTCCGCGCAGATGTCTTCGGCTCCGGCAAATTCCTCTCGCACTCCGACGCCGGCCTCGGGCCGCTTCCGGGGCGGCAGATAGGGCTGACCGGGTGACGGCTTGCGTCCGGCGGTTCCCGCCGCGCGGAGCATAAAAATAATTTTTCGCCCGGAGTCGAGCAAAAAGATGTTGGAAGCGGGGCCCATCAGTTCGGCGACAAGGCAGACAGGTTCGCCGCCGGAGCCGCGCAGGGAAAATTCGACAACCCGGTCTTCGTTTACCTGCTCCACACCGTCGATGATGCAGCCGTGCAGGGCGCCTCGCAGCGACGAAGTGAAGCGGCCGACGGTTCTTGGAGCCTTGACGCGTTTTGAGCGGAGATGAAGCCTCGATGCCTTCTCCTGCGTGGATATGAGCAGGCGAATCGATGCCTCGGCACTGCGCAGCGTCAGCACAAGGACGCCTTCACGCGGCTCAAGAACATCGCGTATCTCGGCACCGGGGACCGCCCTTTGCAATTCCGAAACGACCAGGGCTATTTCTTCCGCGTTGAGAGACATAAGGATTAGGATAAGGCTTTTGCCTGAAAGGTCAATACGCAAGACGAAATGAACCGCAATTTAAGCGATTTTTCATTATTTTGTTGACAGGGTAATGATAACTGATAGAATATCACCCACTTAAGCGGCACGCAGTACGGGACTGCGGTCATATGGATTCGTTTTTTTTTTATACCACTCGCAACGAGCACAGGCAATGGCCGGTATGCCACGGGGGCATTCCGGACAACCTGAGATGCTTGTGCGCCAGTTAAGGAGCAGGCGTTGCCGATTAATTCCATCCTCGATCTCGCCGAAGCCGGAGTACACTTCGGTCACCGCGTCAGCCGCTGGAACCCCAAGATGAAGCCCTTCATCAGGTCCAAGCGGAAAGTCATCCACGTTATCGACCTCAAAAAAACCTGCACCGGCCTGGTACGCGCCGTTTACTTCCTGGAAAATGTCGCCGCCGAAGGCGGAAAAATCCTCTTTGTCGGCACAAAGCGCCCGGCCAAGGCCGTGATAGAAGAAGTCGCAAAAAAATGCGAAATGCCTTTCGTCACGGAACGCTGGCTCGGCGGCTCTCTCACCAACCATATGACGGTTCGCTCGCGCCTGGCGCGGCTTGAAGAAATCGAATCGATGGAACGCACCGGAGAGATAGAGCGCTACAGCAAGAAAATGATTTCCTCCATTATGCGCGAGAAGAGGAAACTCGTGCGCAACCTTGATGGAATCCGAACCCTTAACCGGCTTCCGCGCACGCTGGTCATCGTCGATCCCCGGCAGGAAGCAATAGCCGTCAAAGAAGCGCGAAAACTGAACATACCCGTCGTAGCGCTTATCGATACCGACAGCGACCCGGATCTCATAGATATTCCCATACCCGGCAACGACGACGCGATGCGCTCCATACTAATTATTATGCAAGAACTGGAGCAGGCCGTGGAGAAAGGCATCAAGCGGTTCATCGCCTCGGGAGGCGTCGCAATCGATGAAGAGCCGAAAGCGCCGGCCTCACCCGACGAAGGCGCCCCGTTCCAGAAAAGAAGGCCGCGTCGCGGGGGAGGCGGACGACCGGGCGGACCGGGCGGCCGTGGCGGACCGGGCGGCCGTGGCGGACCGCGCGATCGCGGAGGCATCCCCGCCCCCAAGCAGGTTGCAGAAGCGGCGAAGGCCAAGCCTGCCGGAGAGCAACCCGCTAAAGAAGCAGTGAAGGCCACCGAGCAAAAATCTCCGCCGCCGCAACCCGCTCAAGACACAGTGAAGGCCGCCGAGCAAAAATCTCCGCCGCCGCAGCCCGCTCAAGACACAGTGAAGGCCGCTGAGCAAAAATCTCCGCCGCCGCAACCCGCTCAAGACACAGTGAAAGCCGCTGAGCAAAAATCTCCGCCGCCGCAGCCCGAACCAAAAGCCGAGCAGGAACCAGCCGCTCCCCGGCCGGAACCCAAACCGGAATCAGTTGCAGAAGCACAACAGGCCGATACAGACAAGCCTGCGCCGGAAGAATCCACCTAATCCAGCCCCGGCGACACAGGATGTACTCAGCGGAAGATACTACAGCCTTCCCACGCTGGTTTTTTTTGCAACTCTGGAGAAAGACTAATGACAGTCACCGCGGAAATGGTGAAAACGCTCCGTGAAAGAACGGGACTCGGGATGATGGCCTGCCGCAAGGCGCTTCTTGAAACGGAAGGCGATATGGACAAGGCCGTAGAACTGCTCCGCAAGAAGGGAGAGTTGAAGGCTGCGAAAAAGGCTGAACGCGGCACCGGGGAGGGGTGTATCGCAGTGCATATTTCCGACGACGCAACGACAGCGGCAATGGTCGAAGTAAATTGCGAGACGGATTTCGTCGCCCGCAATCCCGAATTCCGCTCCATTGTGGAAGGCCTCGCATCCAGGGCCGCAGGCTGGGACTTCGAGGGAGTGGTTGAGGACATCACCGGATTCGACCCCGATGGCCGGATATCGTCTCAACTGACACAAACCATATCAAAACTGGGCGAGAATATGCTCTTTCGCCGAGCCGCACGGATGACGAGCGGCAAAGGCATCACAGGATACTACGTCCACACCAATAACAAGATCGGCGTCCTGCTGGAACTTGAATGTCCGGAGTCCGCGCGCGGCGACGACGCGGTCCGGGCCCTTGCAAAGGACCTCTGCATGCAGGCGGCTTCGCTGAATGCCATCTGTGTCACGCGCGACGAGGTTCCAGGCGAAATCGTCGAAAAGGAGCGGGAAATCTACCGCGAACAGATAAAAGACAAACCTGCTGACATACAGGACAAGATAATCGACGGCAAACTCAACGCATTCTACAAGGAATACGTGCTTCTCGAGCAACCGTTCATAAAGGAACAGAAAGTTGCCGTCTCAAAACACATCGAATCCGTCGGCAAATCAGTCGGCGGGCCTCTGGCCGTCAGGCGTTTCACGCGATTCGTCGTCGGACAGGACTAAGCGCTCCGACATAAATTTCTTTATATTAAAAGCGGCCTGCCCCGCATTGCCGCTGAAAATCCGCCCATAAATCTTGCGTACACTCCCCGAACGGCTTACCCTCATTATCCCCTTCCAATTATACGCCAAAAACGGTAAAATGATATTTCACAGCAAGGGAGAGGTATTAAAACACGCCACAATCCTGGAGATATCCTTATGCTTTCCAGATTCAACCGGCGCGCGTTCGCAACAGCAATCCTCCTGTCCTGCCTGCTTTTGTGCGAAACACCCGGCCTCCACGGGTCCGCCGACCCGCAAATCGTTGCGCCGACCCGAACCGAAATCAAAATCGCGGAGCAAATGTTGCTCCAGGCGAAAAAGGAGTTCACAGACGAACTTACCCGCCTCCCGATTCCGGAAAATGACGCGATATTTCTCTGCAGGATAGCCGCAGCGTGGTGTGACGTGAACAAGGCAGAAGCAATCAAGTTAATCTCGGACATTCGACGATACGTGAAAAATGCCAATTACAATGTCTTTCCGAAACTTCTTGAAGCGGGCGAGGCCGGAGGCCCGCAGGTGATGAAAATTGTCCTGACCGATTTCCCCAGGCCGTCCTGGCTTCGCGGCTCTGATGAGAGCCCGCCTGTCCAGCCGACAATCCTTGAAATCGCCAAACACTCCAAAGCTGTCACGTGGGAACAAATTCAAGCCGTTCTCAAATACACTTCAGACCCCGCCTTCAGACGCGAAGTTGAACTCCTCTGGGCGGAAACGGGAATCATCCGCGAACCCGAGAAGGCAATCGAGACAATTGAAAAGCACCTCGAGGATGAAGAGGAAAGAGAAAAGTTCTACCAAAAGATGGCGAAACAACTTGAACAGGAGGAGGGCTACATTCCTGTCGCGGTCAAACTCTATTCAAAGATTGCTGAATATGAAGAACTCGTCAGTCGCCCGGGAGAATTCACCAGCAAAGTGGCGGAAGGCATCGCGCGAAATATGGCGCGATTCGGGCGCCGCGTGCCGGAAGGCGACATTACCGCGCTCATCACATTCGCTGATAAACTGGACGCGCCATACGCTCAAATGGTTATCCTGGACGCAGTCGCTCACGATTATTATTACAAAGACAAGAAGCGGGATGCGGCGACACTTTGTGCCGCGCTGAAAAATGCTCCGCCCCACTACCAGCAGGCACTGCTTTTGCGCATAGCAAAGTCATCCCCGTCCATCCTTGCCGAGGCCTTGAAAGAGTTGAAAGATGCCCCCGTGAAAGGTGCATTGCTGTGGGAAGAAATAAGACACTCCAGGGCCGCCACCATGCAAATGGCGGAGGTCTTGTTCGATATGACAATCAAGGGTGGAAATATCGGGGATTTGAAAGACTCGCGCCTGCTGGCGAGAATCGCCCAGAACAAGCCCGTCGAGACATTTGAAATTCTGGCCGGAGAGTTCGAATCCGAAGACAAAAATCGCCGCGAAACGGCGGCGCAGTGCCTCCTGTTCGCCTCGCAGAGCAGTGACAGAGAAGCCGCAACAAAACTGCTCGAATCCATCGGGGAAAACAAGGAGATGATGTCGAAGATATTCGCAAAGCAGCCATATCGTTCACTCCTCGTCGCGGCATTGCACAATGTCGCCCCCGCCGAGGCCGGGAAACAGTGTTACCAGATACTCAAAGAGATAAAGGCAGGCCAGTGGCCTGCGACGGAAAATGTCCTCTACCTCTTTATCACCGAACCAAAGATGGCCAATGAGTTCATCCCTTCGCTGGGTGCCGATGCCGTGGCGGCGCTGTTTCATAAAGCCGATAAACTCGCCCGTATTGCCGCCTTTGCGCCCAAGGCAAGGGCGAATAAAGAATTGAGAAGGGTTGCTCTCGCGCTGGGATGGCTGGCCGACAAGATAATGATGCCGAAAGACACCCACGCGACAAGGGAAGAACTGCTGCAGAAGGCCCTGGAGGCCCTTTTGTGCGAATGGATGGAAGTTGATCCTGAAGGAGCAATAGCCTGCGCGAGTTCCCTCCCCCACACCAACCTCAGAACGCCGCTCATTATGGGACTTATTCCGCTGCTCGCAGAAATCAGGCATCAGAAAATACGCCTTGCACGCGATATGATTATTGCCTATGCCGCCACCGACAAAAGCATACGCAAGGAGTTGTTTACGCAACTCCTTCTCAAACTGTCAGAAAATCATCCGAACGAGGCGGCCGGTATTTTTGACAAGGTGTCCCCCCCCGAGACCTTTACACAGGCCATCAAAACACTTACCGAGGGCTGGAAAAGCAGGTTCTTCGCCGACCAGGCGGAACTGGTCAAGGCGTGCCTCAGGACATTCGAAGCCACAAAGCCATCGACGACAGAGGACCTCAAAATCTTTGCCTCTATGTGCGAACTTCTGGCCAGAGTCGATCCCGGCTCGATGAAATACGCCGCACAACGCCTGCACAAAACCCTTGAGAAAAAGAAAGTGATGCCTGAAGTCCCGCTGCTCGTCCCGATAGCCTACTATGACCCGCTATATGTCCTTACACTGTGCCGGCTGGAAAAGGATGCCCGCAGGCGCGCCGAAACCTGCCTGAAACTGGCCGAGTATATGCTCAAAGACAAGCCGTCTCTCGAAAGAATAGAAGATTGAAAATCCGCGCGCAAATCCACGCAGGAAGTCGGATGGGCGCCTCGCAAGCCGGGCTCTCGTCTTGCAATAAAGATGACCATCAATTCGGCCGATGATAATAAATGGCAGTAAAAGGCAGCTGAATATATACCGTGAACGCTTTACACGTCTATCTCTTGACGCGAGGAAAAGAATTATGAGAATGCTGAAATTCGCCGTATTCGCATTGCTTGTCACCGCTCTCGTCGTCGCGTATGCCGGTTGCAGCAGCAAGAAGGCAACCGACGATCCCAAAGATGACGAATTTTCCATGAAGCCGCTTGAAAACGAAAAAGGAATTTTCATCGGCGACTGGAAAACGAGGACCTACCACAGGCCCTCCTGTCCACACGTTAAAGACATCAGGTCCGATGACAGGGTCGATTTCATCGGAATCCGCATTGCCCGGAGCGCAGGCTATGCCCCCTGTCCCGCCTGCCGTCCGGACGATGACGAATAGCAGGATAATGCGCCGGGGCCCGGCACTTGCGCACAACGATTATGATTAGTATATTCACGCCGTTCCGATTGCCTCGGGACGGCGTCTCTGTTTGCCGTTACACTATGGCTCCGTGCCGCTGAACATCCTTCATTGATGATTGTGATGTTATTGTTCTTTGTGTAGTTAAAGAAACACCTGTTGCGAAAGGATGACATTTATCCGCCGATGTGTGTGGCGGACTTGTCCGCCTCCCTGGCCGTAAAGACCGAGCCTTTACGGCTCGGGCGGGCAGGCGGAGTCACCTTTCGTGTTTCATTGGCAAGACGATCAATAATAATTCAGGCCCGCAACCGCGTGAACCAGACAGAACAAGGAAACCGCAAACGTTCGCGCCGCCGTTTCGACGCGCTGGCGGCGCTTGGGCTAATCATTGTCGCCGCCGGAATCGGTGCCTGGAACGCATACTGGCGGCACTGGAACCACCTTGACGAAATGCCTGTGATGTGGGACGAGGCGCATTTCGAGGCGATGAGTATCCGCCTGAACAACGCGATGCGCGAGGGGCTCGCCGAAACGGCCCGCGTTTATGTCAATTATTCCCCCGACCAGGCACCGTTTCTCCCGCTGAGTACGTCATTTCTGTATTTTTTGCTGCCGGCGAAAACCGAAACCGCGCTCGTTGCGAACTCCATCTACGTCGCGGTGCTGCTTCTCTCGATATACTTCCTTGCCGCGCACCTTTCGCAGCGGCTCGCCGGCCTGCTTGCCTGCGCCGGGTTGATTGCGATAAGGCCGATGCTGGAGTTTACCAGGCTTTTCCGCACCGAGACGGCGCTTACGGCGCTGGTAGCGCTGACCGTGCTGTGCCTGGTGAAATCAAGCCGGTTTCGCAAGCCCTGGTGGGCGCTCGCCGCCGGCATTGCGGGCGGCGCGGCGCTCCTGACCAACGGCATCGCGGCCGTGTATCTGACGGGCGCGGCGTTATACGTCACTCTCGGGATGATTTTCGACCGGCGTCTCCGCGCACGACAAATTCTTTTCTGGTTTGTTGCGGCCGTGCCGGCTTTCGGGATGGCGGCCTCGTGGTACGTCCCGAACCTTCAGAACCTGTGGAAGTTTCTAACGGATTTCGGGTTCGGCGAATCTGCGAGGCGATTCGGCGCCGGCGGCACTCTGTTCACGCTGCAGAACTGGCTATACTATCCCAGGAACATCATTGCGGCACTGCTGCTCCCGCTTTCAATTGCGTTTCTGGTGACAACGGCGGCGGGAATTGCCGCGGCTTTTGTCAATGCGCGTCGAAACAAGCCTTCCGCCGTAACGCAGCACACTACGTCGCGCGGCTTTGACATATGGCTGCTGGTGGTCTGGGCCGCTTCATCGTATTTTTTCCTGAGCATCCCGCTGGACAAGAAAATTCACTTCGCGCTGACGTTTCTGCCCGCCGTTGTGCTGCTGCTCACTTATGTTTTCTGCAAGGCGAACCGGACGATTGTGAAAATATGCGGCGCCGTGCTCATTCTTTTTGCGTGCGGGATGAATTTCCGCTTCCATTTCACGCAAACACAACCGTATATGCGCGAGAGCGACGTCAGGGTCGTCGAAAGCGGAAAGGAATTGTGGCAACTCGGAGAAATCGCCGACTCCGTTGCGCGCAACTCCGGACCTCGCGACGAGACTGCCGTGGCGTTCCTTGCAAACCATGCAGTCTTTCAGGCAAAGACATTCGAACTGGAGGCCCTGCACCGGGGTTATGACTTCACCCTGCATTACGTGAGCATAGTCATCGACAGCCAGATAAGTTCCGCCATAAGAAAATCGGACTTCGTCATAATAAAGGAAGGCAGGCAGACTCCGCCCCACCTTGTCATTGCTCCTGAAAAGGTTCAGAAGATACTCAAGGCATTGAAAAAAGAGACGGGAGAAGAATTCAGGAAGATTGAAGAATTTCCCCTGCCGGACGGCAAGGCTATTCTCCTGAAGCGCACGCGGTAAGAAAAGGAAAGGGACAGCCCGCTCGCTCGCAGCGGGGGCTGTCCCTTCTTCTGTTTGTCCGTGTCCGTACTATTCTATACTGATTGCCTCTACCGGGCAGTTCTCAGCCGCTTCCTTGATGGCATCCTCATTTGCCGCGTAGTCGGCGCCTTCAATTACCTCTGCCGCGTCGTTGACCTTGAAGACGTCGGGGCAGGTTTCCTCGCACAGCCCGCAGGCGGTACACTCATCGTTGATGGTAACTTTTGTTATCGCCATTGCCACTCTCCTCATAAAGTGGTTCGCTGGAAGATTCGGGTACAGCAGTATAGCAACAGTTCAACGTACCGCAAGCAACTTGCACACTTTTTTCCGGGTCACTTTGGGCGCGCCCCGGTGAGCCTATTCACCCTCGCCGCCCTTTTCGGTTGCCTTGATGACCTCCTCGGCAAGGTTCAGGTAGCGTACTATGCGGTCAATATCGGCGGCGCATTCTATCTTTGCAATGTCTGCCTCGGCAAGTGCCTGCCTGGCTTCGACCAGGTCCAGGGGCTCCGGTATGGTTTCGTCTGTCTGCTTTGCTTCGAGTTCCTGTATCTTCTTGCGGAATGTGCGGATTAAAGCCGTCGACTTGAGATACTCCTCAAGATAGGTATCAATGACTTTAAGTTTGAGGCTTATCCGGGCAAGGTCTCTCTTATCTAATATGCCTGCCTTGTCCTTCTTGAGCAATTCGGGTGTGAAAAACTTCCTTCTCTCGTCGAGCATGGACGGCGCATTGGGGGGGATATAAGGAGAGGAAGAAAGGACAATCTTCCTGTCAATGCGCACAAGCGGATTGATATTTACCATCGTCGCCAGCAATTCGTGGATTCCATCAATGTAACTTTTCTGCAAATCAAGATATTCCAATTTCTTCTTTAAAAGGAGTTTTCGCGAATCTTCCAGATCGATATTGCGCAACGCGTCCCCCTTGGGCAGAGCAAGCGCTTTCCTGTATCTTTCCTCGGCCTTCGTGATTTGCTTGAGCAGCATCTCGCTTCGTCCGACGGCCAGCGCGGCATTCCAGTAGTCTTCGCACAGACCTACCGCGGTATCGAACCGAAGTCTCTCCAGTTTTTCCGGGGGCATATCGGGGTCGATCTTTTTCATCTGGGCGATGGATTCATTGACGAGTTTTTCGGTCACATCCGTAATGCTGAGTTCCGCCTTTTCCGTTATAGATTCTTCTTTTACAGGCTCGTCCCCGGGCTCCGGGACGGTCGGCTCTGCGGACGGGTCCTGCGCAAGAACCATTACGGCTAATGCAAAAAAGAGGACGATTGTAAGCGCTGTTATCCGCTTCATCTCTGTCTCCATGAAAATTGATGTGATAAGGCGCGGGGGCCGGCGCGCCCCGCTACGCACGATGTTCTATACTGAATATGCGCCGGTGTTCTTCAATGGCAAACCTGTCGGTCATTCCGGCGATGTAGTCGGCAATGACTCGCGATTGTTTTTCCCTGCCCTTGTCAATCTCACTCCTCAAGCCCGGCGGGAGTATCTCCGGGTGTTCGTCGTATGCGCGAAACAGCTCCTCGATTACGCGTTTTCCCTTGTTTACCATACGAACGACGCGGAAATTGTTGTAAAATCTTTCATGCAGGAATCGGCTCAGCGCATCCGCGTCTCCCTGCATTCCGGCGCTGAACGATACCAGCGCATCCTTATATACGCGCACATCCTCAAGTGATTTGATGGAATTTCGCCCGACCCGCCGTTCGGTCTCCTCAAGCACGTCCCTTATCATCATATCAATCAACGCGCGCGTGCGCTGCGTCGCCTTCACGCGGTCGCTCATTTTCGCCACGCGTTCACCGGTCCTGCGCCACAAATCCATCCCGGCCTGGTCAACATCCTCCAGGCTTATGACGTGCAGCCTCAGCGCATCCTCCAGGTCGTGCGTGCGAAACGCTATTGCGTCCGCGGCGTTGACCACCTGGGCCTCCATTGTGGGTGACATCCCGGGAAAGAACTCCTCATTCGCTCCGCGCCGGTCGTACACCGTCTCGTGCTTCTGAAGACCCTCGAGCACCTCGAGGCTCAGGTTCAGGCCGTAAAAATCCTCGTATCTTTTTTCAAGATAACGCAGTATCTTCAAACCGTGCTCGTTGTGGTCAAAGTGCTTAACCAGTTGCCCCAGCACGCCCTCAACGGCGTGACCGAAGGGCGGATGACCGATGTCGTGAGCCATGGCTATCGCGCGCGCAAGGTCCTCGTTCAGTCCCAGTGAGCGGGCGATGGATGTGGCAATCTGAACCGTCTCCAGCGTATGGGTAAGGCGGTCGCGCGACGCGTCATCGGCCTGGCCGAAGGGAAAGACCTGTGTCTTGAACTTCAGTCTGCGATAGGCGGCCGTGTGGGATATGCGGTTCCAGTCGCGCTGAAAGTTGGTGCGATATCGCGGCGGCTCTTCGGGGTGTTCACGGCCGGCGCTGTCGCGGCTGAAAGCCGCGTAAGGCGCCAGCATCCGGGCCTCGCGTTCTTCGAGTTGTTCGCGCGTGAAAATCAACTGTGCCGACTCCATCCTGAAAAGAGATGGTATTATATCGTCGTTTAACTCCGACGCAACTGTTTCAACAGAAAACAGGAACAGCCTCACAGCGGTTTCGCCCCCGGGCGTTCCCCGGCCGTTGTAAAGCAGGCCTTTATTTGTAAGACTGTTTTTACCCTTTCCTCGAGGCTCCACCCGAAGCTCGCAGAACATAACACACTGCCGCGAAGAATGTTACGGCGCAGCCCCTGCCGGCGGCACACCGCTTGCTGTCGTCTACTGTGTTCGATGTTCCGTTGTCCGGCAATCTATCTATGAATAATAGCGAAATTCACAACGAGGATATGGCCGCGGCACTGGCGGCTGCAATAACGCTGGAGGGTGCGGGCAAGCCGGCGCCGATGCTCAAGTTCTCCTGCAGGTGCGGTAAGCACATAGTAGCGCCTGTGGCCGCCGCCGGGCGGAAGGGCTATTGTCCGAAGTGCAAAAACGGATTGACCGTGCCACGCTGGGGCGCGGCCAACATACTCGCAATCCGCTGTTCGTGCGGCAAGGATATTTCGCCGGGACTACTGCCGGAAGGCAGGGGGCGCTGCCCGGCCTGTTCAAGAGAGATTGCAATAGCATCGCCCCTGATGCGGACCACTTCTCCCCTCCTTCTCAGTCTTCTCGTTGCGATTCCAGTCATCCTTGTGGTTCTCGTTATCTATATACTCGTCAGTTGAAAAACCGCCTTCTAAACAGTCTTGGCAAAGATGACAGCCACCAATCTACGAATTGCGCAGGGGACAATGCGAAAGGTGACTGTCACCAATTACCCGTTCGGACCCTGACGGGTCCTCAGGGCGAGGACCCGGAACGGGCGGAGCGCAGACCCTCTGATTTATCAGGGGGGCCAGCTCGTAGATTGGTGACTGTCACCTTTTGCGTTGTAATTAGAACCGTTCTCCGCCTTAGGCGGACAAATTGCGCTGCGGTACTGATTTTCCGGGCACTAGCCCTTGAGGACGGCCAGCGGCACCATCCGGGCTACGATTGTGGCCAGTCCGGCGCCTTCGACGCAACGAACAACCTCGTCAATGTCCTTGTACGCCCCCGGGGCTTCCTCGCGGATGGAGCGCTTGTTCGCGCAAATCAGTGTGATGCCTTTCATATCCCTGCTGAACTCCTCGTCACTTATGGCGGGAGGGGTAATCATTTTGCCCTTGCGGAACCTGCCGGCCGCCTTGGTGCGCGACATAAGCCGTCCCGCGCCGTGATTTACGCTGTGCATACTCTCCCTGGATTCCTCGGTTCCGAGAAGCACGTAACTGGCGGTACCCATTGAACCGGGTATAAGAACAGGCTGGCCGATGCCGCTGAAAGGCGTGCCCGACATTCGGCTCTTCGGGAAGGCGCGCGTTGCGCCCTTGCGGTGCACCCAGACTTTTCTGCCGAAGTGCTCCTCGAATTTCGCCATATTGTGCGGCACGTCGTAGACGACAGGCATCGGTATGTCGCCGTGGTAATGCCGGACATTCTTGCGAACGAGCACCGTCATCAACTGCCGGTTAACAAAGGCGAAGTTGGCCGCGGCGTGCATTGCCTTGATGTAGTTCCGCCCCTCTTCGGAATCCACCGGAAGATAACACAGATATCTGTTCGGGCTGGTCGTGGCGGTCATCCTGCTTGCCAGGTGGATATAGTCATCCCCCACCTGGTGGCCGAGACCGCGAGAGCCGGAATGAATCATTATGACCATCTGTCCCCGCTCAAGGCCGAAGCGCTTTGCGGTCTTCTCGTCATACACCGACTGGACTTCCTGGATTTCGATAAAGTGGTTACCGCCGCCCAGCGTTGCCTCCTGCGAGATTCCGCGTTTTATCGCCCGCTCACTCAACGCCGCTACGTCGCCGGCCATCGAGCCGCCTTCCTCTATGCGAAGGGCGTCACGGCGCTCCTCTTCCTCGTCACGGAACTGCAGGACGGGTATGCGCGACGTGTCGATTTCTTTCAGCGCGGACACGCCGCGATTCAGGATTTCCTCGAAATCCCCCCGGTCGAAGCGGATATTGTGCATTCCCTCGCCGAGAGGAATGTCGCGGCGGATGGAGTGGGCCAGTTGCGATACGTCAACTTCGCGCGCCCTGAGCGGCGTCGTGACGATGCGCATTCCGCAGTTAATGTCGTAGCCGACGGCGGCGGGAACAATCGATTTGTCACAGGCCATCACGCAGCCAATCGGCACGCCGTATCCTTCGTGAATGTCGGGCGTCGCCAGGACCTTCACCACGCCGGGCAATGTCGCGGCGTCTCTTAACTGCGCGATCGCGGTTTCTTCCAGTTGAAGTTTTTCGCTGGTGTATATAATAGCGCCGACCCTCATCGGGCCGGTCTTTTCAATCTCGATGCGAAATTTATCAATGCGCTTCATAACCGAAGACGTTACCCGTGAGGGTCTCTGAATATTTTCCAGCCGTCCGCCTCTTTTTTCATTCGCAACTCGACATTGCCCTCGTCTTCGCCGGTTGCCTTGTTCTTGCGCGAAACGTCAAGAGTCACATAATCGCCGTCGCTCTCTATTCCGGACCTGGCCACCACTTCCGTATCAAACCTGCCCCAGCGCTCCCGAAGTTTTTTGAACGACTCCCGCAGTTTTTCCTGGAATCTCTCACTCGTGCTGTCCGGGACACCGTCGTCGTTCGTATCCGTGTCGAATCGCTTGCTGGAAGCGAGACACTTCAAGAAAGTGTCGAAGTCATCGTTTTCCAGGGCCTTAATGTAGGTCTTGAATGTTGCCTCAGGCGAACCGAAAGGCCCGCCGAACGTCTCAATCCCCGAGCCCGCCGGCCACACCGCGATTATTATCACCACGATATTAGCGAGAATACCCACCACACCGGCGATTGCGCCGACCAGCGCGGGCGTGCGCCCTCGCGGCGCGGACCTGCCCCGCTTAACCGCGTCCAGTTCGTACTTCCCGCGATACACCCCCGCAGCCAGACAGACAACGGCAATCAGCCACACGAACCCGAACAAAGCCCAGAGGACAGCCGTTATCTCGTCGACAAAGGCAAGCAAAATGACCAGAGGCAGGCTGAGAACGCCCGCCAGCCCGTAATAGAAAGCCTGCTTTGCGGCCTTGCCCGGCGGAGCATCGGCGGCAATTGAATGTTTTTCCGCTTGATAAAGCGACTTCCTTCGGGGGCCTTTCGGTGTAAGGTCGCTGTGCATACGCAATGTCCTCAAGTCATTCTTACGGTGACAGTCACTAATCCCGGCACGTCAGGACAAGTCCCAGGAATCTCGGTGCAGTGGACTGTCCCCGGAGCATCCCAGGACCTGTTCTATTCTACGAATGCAAAAGGATGACAGTCACCAATCTACGAGTCTCGGTCGCAGCGCTCCCTCGATTCCGTAATTGGTGACAGTCACCTTTTGCGTTGTAAATAGAACAGGTCCGCTGTAATTAGTGACAGTCACCTAACTATCTGAGACGGATGCGGACGTATTCCTTCTTTTTCCCCACTTTCAGAACCATTCCGTCCAGAACCTCGACATCAGTATCGGGATTGTCCAGTTTCTCGGCGGTCTTTCCGTCCCTGAAAAGGGTCACCGCGCCCTGCGAGATTTTTCGGCGTGCGTCGGAATTCGACGAAGCCATACCGATATCGGCAAGCAACTTTACTATCCATACCTTGCCGTCCTTGAGGCTGGAAAACGGAACGACGTGCTCCGTCATCTCCGAGGGCATCTTATCCTCGCGGAATTTCGCGTTGAACCCCGCGGCCGCCTCCTCCGCCTCTTTCTTCCCCCAGAACTGGCGGACAATTTCGGCGGCAAGCGCGGCCTTTGCGGCGCGCGGGTGAGTCTTTTCGGAAAGAATCTCGCCGATGCGTTCCCCGGGCAATTCGGTGGCCAGTTCGAAGTAGTCCCGCATCAAACGGTCCGGTATCGACATCGCCTTGCCGTACATCGCGTCGGGCGGCTCGGTAACGCCGATGTAGTTGCCCAGGCTCTTGCTCATCTTGTTCACGCCGTCCAGCCCGACCAGCAGCGGCAGCGTGACGCAGACCTGCGGCTCTTTGCCCTCAGCGCGCATAAGGTCCCTGCCGATGAGAAGATTGAAGGTCTGGTCCTGGCCGCCGATTTCGACATCGGCGTCAATCATCGCGGAATCCCATCCCTGCATCAGCGGATAGAGGAATTCGTGAATGCCGATGGGCGTGCCGCTCTTGTATCGTTTCTCGAAATAGTCGCGTTCGAGCATCCGGGCGACTGTCATCTTCGAGGCCAGCCGCACGACGTCGCCGAAGTGCATCTTCGCAAGCCATTCGCTGTTGTAGCGCAGTTCCAGTTTGTCCACATCGATGATTTTTCCGGCCTGGTCAATGTATGTCTTCACGTTTCTGTCTATATCTTCTCTGTCGAGCATAGGGCGCGTTGCGTTCTGTTCGGATGGGTCGCCGACCGTCCCGGTGAAATCGCCGATAATGAGCACGGCCTGGTGTCCGAGTTCCTGGAACGTCTTCAATTTGCGCAGCGGCACGCCGTTTCCGAGGTGTATGTCGGCGGACGTGGGGTCCAGCCCCAGTTTGATGCGCAATGGCTCGTGCTCGTCGAGGCTGCGCCCGATTTTCGCTCTCAGTTCGTCCTCCGAGACGACTTGCACCGCGCCTCGCCTGACGGCACTGAGTTGCCGCTCGACCTCCTGTTTCTTATTCATCTGTTTCGCTCCCGTCTTGTTCTCCGGCGGGTGAGAAGTGCAGATGCTCCGCTCCCGCCCTCTGGCAAACCGCCTGGATGGCGTTTAAGTGCCTGTATTCCGTCCGGGCGGAACAGCGCGCGATGACGTTCAACAGTCCTTCGACACGGGCTTCCTTTATCATAGATTCGATTTCATCGAGTGATTTGCGCTGCCCCCCGCAGGTATATGTCCCGTCGGCCGCGATGTCAATCTCTATATTATTCGGCTGCGTCTCCGGCCTGACGGAAGCGACAAACGCCCTGCCGCGGTCGCGCCACCATTCGAGCCACACCTTCTTTTGCAGGCGGCCGTAAAAGCCCGTGATATGCTGGAGGCACACAATGAGCGAACGTTCCATCGGAGAATTCGGCCTTGTCTTGTGGAGTTGCTCTATGATGAGGGGCACAAGGCGGGCGCGCTGCACTCTGTCCGCACACACAACGGAGTACAGAAGACTTATGCCGTCGCGCTTTGCCAGCGCTTCGCAAGCCGACTGCACGGGGTCCCCGGCGCAGGCGGTCGCGCCCCGAGGCAAAACCGACACCTTCGCTTCGACCGTATTGAACCGATGCCGCAGCTCCTCGCCATCGTCCTTTTTCAAAAACAACGGCGAGAATAATAATCCAATTTTCAGTTCGCGCACCGAACCGGCCCCCGGCACACTCGCGGGCAGTTCCACCTCTATACGCCTTTCCCAGAATTCGCCGGGCTGAAGCAGTATCTCCTCGGCAAATTCCTCAGTCCTGTGCTGCGTCAGCAGCATCAGCCCCCCCAGGTGGTCGTAGTCTTTCGAAGAGAGCATCACGTAAATCATATTCGGACGCGTGACTTTTTTCTTCCAGAAAATGAATCGCCTTTCTTCGCGAAGCAGCAGTGGAATTCGCAGTGAGGACATACTCCGGTTATACAGCCGCGCCGTCAGAACCAGTTTGTCCCCGGCCTCGTATATCTCGCGGTCCGTCAGGAGTTCCGACTCGAGGACCAGATACTGTATGCGGCTGTTCTCAATATTTTCGATGTCCCGTTCCGCCTTGCCCGCGATTTGCGGCGTCCGCGCGAGCAATCTCACCGCCCGCGCGAGGTCGAGGGCGTCTTCGAAATGCTTCTCCCCCGCCTTCTTGCGCGCCCCGTCAAGGGCCTTTTCAAGATACTCGACTACAATCTCTTTCTTCATCTCGCCGCTTATTTCCTGACGGGCGGCGACATAGCCCCGCAGACAGATGAGCGACGCTACAACGAAAAGAAGGGTTGATATCAGCGCTGTCTTCACGACAATACCTCCGGATTTCGGCGCGGAATCCCGCGACTACTCCACGGTTACGCTCTTTGCGAGGTTGCGCGGCTGGTCCACATCGCATCCGCGGTGCACGGCGATGTAATAGGCAAGTATCTGCAACGGAATTATCGCGAGAATCGGCGAGAACATTTCATCCGTTTCAGGAATTGTAATGGCAAAGTCCGACAGTTTCTTTATCCTGCGGTCACCCCTGGTGGCTATCGCGATAATGACGCCCTTCCGCGCCCTGACCTCCTGGATATTCGAGAGCATCTTGTCATATACGCGCCCCTTCAGAGCGATGGCGACGGTGGGAAAGGAATCCTCAACAAGGGCGATTGGTCCGTGCTTCATCTCGCCGGCGGGGTAGCCCTCGCCGTGGATGTAACTGAGTTCTTTAAGTTTCAGCGCGCCTTCTATCGCCGTGGGATAGTTATAGCGGCGTCCGATGTACAGGAAGTCATAGACGTATTTGTATCGCTCGGCACAAAGTCGCGGCAGTCTGTCGGACGCGACGACCTTCCTCGCTTTTTCGGGAATGTGTTTCAACCCGGCGAGCAATTCTTCCGCGCGCTTTTGCTTAAGGCTCCCGCGCGCCAGTCCCAGTTTTATCGCGAGAAGCGAAAGCACGGCCAGTTGCGTGGTGTACGCCTTCGTGGAGGCGACGCCTATTTCAGGTCCTGCGCGCGTGTAAAGAACGCCGTCGCAGATGCGGGGGATTGAACTGCCCACCACATTGCACACGGATATGACGCGCGCCCCGTCTTTCTTTGCCCTGCGCAGCGCCACCAGCGTGTCGATGGTCTCGCCCGACTGGCTTACTCCGACGGCGAGAGTGTGTTTGTCCACGACGGGGTCGCCGTAGCGAAACTCGGAGGCGGGTGTTGCCACAGCCGGAATGCCGGCCAGTTCCTCCACGGCGAGTTTTCCGACAAGCGCGGCATGATAGGCCGTTCCGCATGCGATAAACTGCACGCGGTTGATTTGTTTTATCTGCCGGTTTGTGAGGCCCAGTCCGTCGAGCACGACGCGCCTGTTGTCGCGGCTGATGCGTCCCTTTATCGTATCGGCGAGCGCGCGCGGCTGTTCGTGAATCTCCTTGAGCATAAAGTGGGGATATCCGCCCTTCTCCGCCCCGTCAACATCCCACTCGATTCGCTTCACCACGGGTCTTACCCTTCGGCCGGCAATCTTGCGCACCTCTATTTTGTCCCGCGTAACGGTGGCGATTTCGCCGTCGGCCATATAGATGACGCGTTTCGTGTACGGCAGTATGGCCGGGATGTCGGATGCGATGAAGTTCTCTCCGTCACCCACACCGATAATGAGCGGGTTGTCCACGCGTGCGGCGACAAGCATATCCGGCCGGTCGGCGGAAAGAACGCCGATGGCGAAACTGCCTTCGACCTCTTTCAGCGCCGCCGTCACGGCCTTCGGCAGGTTGCCGCGGTAATGGGCGGCTATCAGATGGCACAGAACTTCCGTGTCGGTTTCGGAGACGAAGCGAAAGCCTTTTTTGCGCAATTTGCGGCGCAACTCGTCGTGGTTCTCGATGATGCCGTTGTGCACAAGCGCCAGACGGTGACGAAGACTGAAATGGGGGTGGGCGTTCCGTTGGGTGGGAGCGCCGTGCGTCGCCCAGCGCGTGTGTCCAAGGCCGGTTGTGCCCGCGAGATGCGCCTTCTTCAGCAATGCTTCCAGTTCACGCAACTTGCCGGGATGCTTTTCCCACTTCAGCGCGTTGTCCGAGGCCACGACAATCCCTGCGGAGTCATAGCCGCGGTATTCGAGCCGGGCCAGCCCGTCAAAGATGACGGGGCAGGCCTCTCGCTTGCCGACGTAGCCAATAATGCCGCACATTGCTCTCTCCTGTCCCTGTTGCGGCCGTGCCCGGCGACTTGTACAAAAGCCTGCAGTCCGCAACGGATTCCGGTTCAAACTGCAGGCTGATGTTCGGGCATTTTCGAAACGATATTCTCCGGCACATTACTAACCGGCCGGGGGTTGCTCCTGTTTTTCGAACGCTTCTTCGTCTGATGCTTCGGGAGGAGGAACAATACCCGCCGCCTCAGGCTTATCGGCAGCGGCCTCCGCACCGGCGCTTTCGGCCTCCGGCTTCTCCTCAACAGGAGGCGGAGCGACTTCCGTATCTTCCGCCTTCGGCTCTACTTCGGCAATGGTTGCCAGAGCCTCGGAGGTTTCAGCCTTTGGTTCCTCGGGAACCTCGACTGCCGGCGGCTCGGACGGCCGGGTCATATCGGCCTGCGGTTCTTCTTTCGGTGGTGCTGCTTCAACCTCGGTCGGCTCTGCCTCTGGTTTTTGTTCAGATTCAGCCGCGGCCGGCTCGGAAATTTCCGCCCCGGTTTCTTTCGTTTCGGGCGTTGCCGCCGCCTTCCCGGTTGTTTCAGCCCCGGTTTCGCCCGCGGGAGGCGTTTCTGTCTTCAATTCGGGAATCGATTCAGCCGGTTTTGCGGCCGCCGGTTCGCCTTCGCCCTCTTCGAGGGTAATTTCCAGAGGCTTCGGCCCGCCGCCTTCGGCCGTCACCGTTGCTGCAGCAGCCTCCGTTGTTTCGAGCCGCTTGAGGCTGAGACCGATTTTCCTTGCCTCGCGGTCAACCTTGATGACCTTCAGTTGCACGGACTGGCCGATCTTAACCGCGTCCTCCGCTCCGGCGATTTTTTTGTTGCTCATCTCGGATATGTGCAGGAGGCCCTCCAGGTCTTTTTCAAGTTGCACGAATGCGCCGAAACTGGCCAGTTTCGTGATGCTGCCGGTAACGACGTCGCCATCCTTGTATCGCTGCGGTATATCGCCGTCCCAGGGGTCTTCGAAGAGTTGTTTCAGGCCGAGCGCGACGCGCTTTTTGTCCTTGTCGACGGAGAGGATGACGGTTCGGACTTTTTCGCTTTTCTTCACGATTTCCGAGGGATGGTTGACCTTTTTGGTCCACGACATATCGGAGATGTGCAGAAGTCCGTCGATGCCTTCCTCTATCTCGATAAACGCGCCGTAGTTTGTGAGGTTTCTCACGCGGCCCTCGATAACGGTGCCCGACGGATATTTTTCTTCGACGAGCAGCCAGGGGTTGACCTCGGTCTGCTTCATTCCGAGGCTAATTTCCTGCTTGTCGATATTGATGTCAAGGACGATGACCTCGACGATATCGCCTATGGAAACAATCTCCGAGGGATGGTTTACGCGTTTGGTCCAGGACATCTCGGAAATATGCACAAGCCCTTCGACGCCCTCCTCGAGTTTTACGAACGCGCCGTACGACATAATATTGACCACCTCGCCCTTGATGCGGGAATTGATGGGATACTTCTCGTTGATGTTTTTCCAGGGGCTTTCCGACTTTTGCTTCAGGCCCAGGGCGATGCGTTCACGATCGAGGTCGAGGCCGATGATTTTCACCTCTATCTCGTCGTCGATGGCGACGACCTCGGACGGGTGCGTTACGCGGCCCCAACTCATATCCGTGATGTGCAACAGGCCGTCGATGCCGCCCAGGTCCACGAAGGCGCCGAAGTCGGCGATGTTCTTGACCACGCCCTTTCGCATATCGCCGACCTTGATTTCGGCCAGCAATTCCAGTTTGGCCCTATCGCGTTGCTCCTCAATAAGTCTCCGGCGGCTGACGACGATGTTTCGCCTCTCTTCGTCTATCTTGATAATTTTGCACTCAACTTCTCTGCCGACGTAGTCGCCGATGTCGCCGGTCCGGCGGATATCAACCTGAGACGCGGGCAGAAATACCGGGACGCCGACGTCGACGAGCAGCCCGCCCTTTATCTTGCGTATGGCCCTGCCCTTGACCACGTCGCCTTCCTTCTTTGTCTCTATCAGTTTCTCCCAGCCGCGGATTCTGTCGGCCTTGAATTTCGACAGAACGACGATGCCCGCTTCGTCCTCCACCGCTTCCAGAAGAACCTCGACCTTGTCGCCCACATCTATGCTGGACGGGTCGTTGAACTCTCTCAACTGCACAACGCCTTCGGACTTGCATCCGACGTCGATGACCACATCGTCGCCCACTATCTTCACTATCCTGCCCTGAAGCATCGTGTCCGGCGCCAGGTCCTTGACCGACTCCTCGTATATCCGGTCAATCTCCTCGTCGGGAATATCCCCGACGTACTTCCCGGTCCTTTGCTCAACCTCCTCGGGACTGAGTGAATACTTCTTTACTAGTTTGTGCATAACACCTCTCAAACGGTCCGCACACCACAGGGCCCGTCCGGATTGTCCTGGCGGCCAGTGGCCGCCCCGCTCGCACGAGCGGATTCTGTCTTGCGGTGACGGATTTCAGAAGATAAAAAAAGTCAGACAGACGGGCGCCTCGCTTTTTCGTTAGCCAAACTTGTATATAAAGCAACAAGTCTTTTTCGTAGATAAACGCAAAACTCACTCGCTTTCATTTCCCTTAACTGCCCGGGCCGAATCGGCTTTCCGAATGCGACGCTCACAGGCCCAAGCCCGAAAATCTTCTTCGTACGCGGCCAAATCTCAAACGCGCCGTGCAAAGCCATCGGGACAATCGGCACCCCGGCCTTCTGCGCGATGAGTTTCGCGCCCGGATGCACCGGCCCAATACTCCCGTCGCGAGTTCGGGTCCCCTCCGGGAACATCGCGATGTGCTCCTTGCGGCGGAGATGCTCGACCGCAAGTCTGACACCCTCCTTGCTCGACGAATCAACCGACATCGGAAGCGCGCCGTACGCGCTTATCAGGTGCGTGAAGACACTTTTCGCCTTGAACAGCGTCTTACGCGCAATATAGCCGGTGCGCCTTCTTGCAGCCGCGCCGATAAATACCGGGTCCAGATAACTCTGATGATTAGACGTAATCAACGCGCCGGTGTCAAGCGGAATATGCTGCCTGCCGTGGACGCGGAACTTGAACAAAAGGGGGAAGAACACCCACGTCATCAACTTGCATAGATAGAAGACGAAGTCCATTCCCGGCGTAGGCCCGACTTTCAGCCAGTACGCCGGCGAAGACACACCAGGCGTAGCGGAACTGTTCTTAATCGCGGCAGTCTCTTTACATACCCGTTCTGCGCCGGACTTCATCATAAAGCCTGTCCACAACCTGCTCGATTGTCATATCCGTGGTGTCAAGCACAACCGCGTCGTCGCCGACCTTGAGCGGCGCAACCTCTCGATGTATGTCGGACCTGTCGCGCTCCTCAATCTCGCGCGCCAGTCTTTCGACATCTACATCCATTCCCTTTTCCAGCAACTCCCTGTGCCTGCGCCCCGCCCTGACGTGGGGGCTTGCATCGAGATAAAACTTCACGTCCGCGTCGGCAAAGACGACCGTTGTCATATCGCGCCCTTCCGCGACGAGGATTTCCCCGGCATTTTCGGGGGCGAACGCCCTCTGTCGCAGGCGCATCTCCTCGCGGACGGACGGCATAGCCGCGACCGGCGGCACGGCGTTCGTTACTTCAGGCGTTCTTATGGCCTCGCTGACGTCCTCGTCGTCCAGGATAACGTGCTGTCTTCCGCCGGTGAACTTCTGGCCGGTCTTTATCCGTTTGAAGAGCGCGAGGACGGCGGTTTCGTCGGAGGTATCGATATTTTCCCGTATACAGGCAAGAGCCAGCGCACGGTACATCGCGCCGCTGTCCAGATAGCGCGAGCCGAGACGCGTGGCGAGCAGTCTGCTCACCGTGCTTTTGCCGGAGCCCGCAGGCCCGTCAATTGCTACAATCATACCTATCCGCAAGTCATTATTTTCAAACAGTTCATAAACGGGAAATCATATCACACAGCGCCCCCCCTTGCAACCGCAATTTTGGGCAGGCAACGCTTCGCTTACAGGCACAGCAGGAGAGGAACAAACCTTGGAACCACAAATGTACACGAATAAACACAAATGCTTTGCCCCTTGACCTGATTTGAACCGCCAAGGCCGCCAAGAACGCCAAGAAAACCTGAAACTTGAAACCAGTGTAACAGGGACTTTAATCGGACTGAACAGAAAAAACCCAACAGACGAGAACTGTTCCTCACCCCAACCTGACAGGGTTTCAAATCAAACAGTCTGTTTACACGCGGCCACATATGCCCTGCCCGAAAAAACGAGACAGCGTTTATTTTCCTGAAAAAAAAGCGAGACTTTTTGGCCGCTTGTGTATCCAGTATAACGACAAGCAACGGATCGTACCCGAACTTCCCTCGGAAAGTCGGGCGTAGGTTCAGCGCGCCCGGTGCTTTCCGCGGCGAGAATATGCAGGGCAGGGACCGCTCTACGTAAGGTATCTGCAAGGAATAGCGGGGACGAACGGTCCTTTGCCGAGATTGCCGGGTTGTTTGTGTTTTCGCTTGATTTCCCCGAATATTGTGCTAGAATTACAATAATAACAGTAGCCCCGGGAAGAGGGGCGTTGTGGATAGTATATGCCTGTTACAACCTCAGGAATTCATTCTAAAGAAAGGAGGCGATATATTAACGAGAGGGTGTAATTAGTTTATGGTAATATGCTGGTCGATTATTATTGCAGGGCGCTTTGACAGGCAGCGAAAATGCTATTCTCGCGAGATCGCTGCCAACAGACGCCCAAATAGTTCACAACTTACTTTGCAGGGAGGTTGATGATAATGACTAAGAAACTGACTATCATCACCGTTATCGCAGCATTTGCATTTCTCTGGATCTCTTCCGAAGCCTTCCCTTATACCGACAAGTGGGGAGTTCCTTCTTGGATGCAACCGTTCGCCGACCCGCAACCGGTCTACAAGTTCGACTGGGCATTCAGCCACGGCGGTGCGACCGCGGACATCAACGGGAAGTGGATTAGTACCAACCTGACCAACGCTGTCGGCGAGTCGCGAGGAGACGGAACCGCCTACACAGGCGAGGCGTTCTGTTACTGGACGGCTATCTCCGACCAGATAAACGGCTTTTCGGTGTCCAACGACATCGGCGACTGGATTGCTGCCATAGGCAGCGGCCAGGCGACCATCCGCTGGAGCATTCGTGAGGACTACTCCGGCGGCGGCGTTGACAACAACGACGTTGTAGAGTTGTACGACAACGCAACCGAGTTGGTCGTTATGCGCGGCTACGCCGCCAGCGGCGCGAACCTTGGCGTTGGTTCAGACGACGACATCACCGCGCTGGAGTGGAACACCGAATTCGACGACGAGAACCTGGTCTTTGACCACCGCAACTCCATCAACGATACGTATTACCGCTCGATGGTTTGGGTCGACAGGAATATGGACGATGAGACCGTCTATATGACCTTTGGAGCGTACGGCAATCTCGCCCCGGACGGCAGCACCCAGACCGGCACCGAGAGGGCTTTTAGAGGCTGGGCAGGCGGCAACTACTACACGTATACCATGTTGGCGCATCACGCCGACATCTGCTACGAGACGAGGACCTACAACCCCATAGTCAACGCCGACGGGCCGCAATCGCCCTACGAGTGGCTCTACGACGCATCGGGCGATATGTACGTCCCGACCGACACCACTGCACACCCTACCCCGAGCTCTGACCCTGAGACGCGCGCATTCGAGCTCATCGGTAACCACCCGTATTGGGTGAATGACGACACGTCAGGTGAGTGCGACGCCGGCGATTCCTCTATCTGGCATAACCAGGTAACCGGCATAGTAAGCGCCGGCACCGCCGAAGGCGTTCTTGCCCGCGGCGTTTTCGTGGATTCCTGGAGACTGGCGGGCGAATTGCTCGGCGACGAGTTTTGGACGACTGCCGGTAATGTCTGGGATCCCGCGGACGGCAGGGTCGAGGACGGCAGCGGTAATCCCGTTGCCAACCACGACGAACTCAACACCTTTATGCGCTATGTCTTCGACATAGACGCACTGGTTGTTGAGGACAACGGCGTTGAAGGCGAGTTCGACGAGGGCGACTACGTCCTGTTCTCCGTTGTCGACGACGGCCTGTACGAGATGTACCAGGAATGGGGGGTCGACTACGCCTACGTTAGCTCGCTCTTCGACGGCGAGTACTTTGACGGCGACACCATCTTCCTGTATGACGGGACGAGCGTCACCACGTTCTTCGACGCCGGGGCGGGCATCTTCTTCGGCCAGACGTCAAGTGCAGGTGATGGTACTGCCCTGTGGGGCGGTGCCGCTTATTACGATATCGATGCCCTTGACATCGGCATCCTGCCCGAACCTTCCACCATCTTCCTGATGATTGGAAGCGCAAGCGGGCTGGCCGTGGTCGCAGGCATTATGCGCAGAAAAATGCGCTAAGGCTTGAGTCAGGTCAGGGATTCCTTCGGGAATCCGGAGAAGCAAGAAAAGCCGGGCGGTTCTTTGAACCGCCCGGCTTGTTTTTTTGGCTCGCATTCCTCGCCGCTTTCCAAACCGCAATGGAACAGTTCTAACCCGCATTTCTCACCACAAGACGGGCGTAGCTCAGGGGGCAAATCCTGTGAATAGCGGTGACAGTCACCATCTATCCGTCTCAGGCGGATATGAGTCGGGGGCCAGCTCGTAGAATGGGGTCTGACCCGAGCGAGGTTCGTTGCCTTACCTGAAAATCGAGACAGCGCTTAATTTTCCCGAAAAAAAGCGAGACTTTTTGGCCGCTTGTGTGTCTAGTATAACGACAAGCAACGGATTGTACCCGAACTTCCCTTGGAAAGTCGGGCGAAGATTCAGCGCGCCCGGTGCTTTCCGCGGCGAGATTGTGCAGGGCAGGGACCGCTCTACGTAAGGTATCTGCAAGGAATGGCGGAAATGAACGGTCCTTTGCCGAAATTACCGGATTGATTGCGTTATCGCTTGACTTTGCCGAATATTGTGCTAGAATTACAACGCTAATGTTAGCCCCGGGGAGAGGGGCTTTGTGGGCAGTATGTGCCTATGCAACCTCTGTAATTTATCCTAAAGAAAGGAGGTGATAAATAACGAGAGGGTGTAATGGGTTTTTTTAATAATGCTTGGTAAACACTACTAAATTGTAGGGCGTTCTGACCGACAGC
>JBDRIB010000218.1:0-13930 GCA_043816375.1 Planctomycetota bacterium
GCCTCTTTCGCGCGCTCAAGCGGCTCAACCGAGTCAATGACGGGTTTGAGTTTGTTTGCGACGACCGCCGCCAGCATCCGGCGGAAGTCCTCGCTGGAACCCATTGTTGAACCCAGTATCTCAATCTGGTTCCAGTAGAGCGCCTGCAGATCCGTCCGGGCTTCGGCGCCGCTTGTAACGCCGCAAATCACTATCCGTCCGCCCCGGCGCACGACCCCGAAGTCCACGGGCCACGCGGCTGCGCCAACCGTGTTAAACGCGATGTCAACGCCCCTGCCTGACGTGATTTCCCTGACGAGCCGCGCCACATCCTTTACCGACCGGTAATTGACTGTGTGGTCTGCGCCGAGGCTGCGAGCCCGGGAAAGTTTTTCATCGGACGACGAGGTCACGATGACCGCTGCGCCCGCGAGTTTGGCAAGTTTGAGCGCCGCCAGCGCAACTCCCCCGCCGATTCCGTGTATCAAAACGGTCTCGCCGGTCTTCAGCCGTGCCCTTGTCATCAACATTCGCCAGGCCGTCAGAAAGGACAGGGGAAGCGCTGCGGCTTCGGCAAAGTCAAGATGCGGCGGCTTCGCGTAAACGTTGACGGCGGGAACCGCAACCCTTTCGGCAAATGTGCCCGGACGGGAAAGGCCGACAATTCCGAACGACAGGCATTCGCTCTGCTCGCCGCGGCGGCAGTACTCGCAAATGCCGCAACTCAGGCCCGGATTCAATATCACCTCGTCGCCGATGCTCACGCCGCGAACGCGCGAGCCGGCCTCGACGACAATCCCTGCGGCATCGGAGCCGAGAATATGAGGCATTTTGACGGACACCCCCCGCCGCCCCTCGCGCATCCAGATGTCGAGATGGTTCAAACCCGCGGCGCGAACGTCCAGAAGTACTTCATCCTCGGCCGGTTGCGGCTCGGGAATTTCCTCCAGGCGGATGCGTTCCAGCCCGCCGTGCTCGTGTATGGTAATCGCTTTCATATTTTTCATACTGCGCGCATTTTTTTACTTTTGGGTGACGGACAGATTAGGGAAAATACCAGAGGTGTGGCTGTTGTTTGCACCGATTAGTCGATGAAGTCGGTGAACTTGCGCCTGCCGGGTCAGCGTCTGCGCCGTCTGAAAAGAACCACAACCGGCAGCGCCGTCAGAATGAGGATAACAGTAGATGGCTCAGGCACCATATTCAGGTCCCAGCCTATAACATCGAATGCCAGAACGTCAAGGTCGGTTATTGCAAGTTCCTCCACAGGGGCCACGGTGGGATCCATTACTCCCAGGCCGAGGCTGTCTTTCCAGTGGCTGGCCTGCCGACCGTCGCCCCAGGTAGTTCCCGTGGCAAAACGGCCAAGGTTTGTGCTGCCGCCGTCGATGGAAAAATACTTGTTCCTTGTGTCCGCAGTCCAGTCGATGACGCCGGCGCCCTCTTCAAGACTGTCATCGGAGAACCTGAAGAAGTCCAGTATGCTGACGTAGGTGAAGGCGTTGTCGGGGAAGTAGGGGTCGCTGCTGTTGTAATCAAGAATATCCACCCCGCTGACAAAGCCGAGGGTGTGCCCTATTTCATGGGTGGCAATTCCCACGAAATCGAATGCGCCCGTGGTAATCCCGTCGGACGCGTCGAAATCCCAGTTGTAATAGTCGTTGAATGAAATGGAAGCGTCCAGGGTGGGATTATTGCCCGTCAGAAGGCCGAGCGCCTTCGCGTTCGCTCTGGTAATCCGGATGGTGGTGTTGTTGGCGTCGCCGTCGTTGTCCAGGTAAGGAGTGGCGCTGCCCGCTCCGTTGGGATTGTTTGAAGTGCGGTTTATCAGCAGGTCGAGGTCGGACGCGGATTGAAGACTGCTTACGGCAGAGGCATCACTGCTGGTTGTACTGTCGTTTATGAGGGCGTTGCGCGTGCTCGAATAACTATAGGTAACCTTGGAGGAGTTCGCACTGCCCAGGATGCCTGCTCCCAGCGTGGTGAAATCGATGTCGATGTTCACCGTCACGTCATCGCTGAAGAATGCCGACCAGCTGGCACCCGCTTCCGCGAAGCCGTCTATGGCCTCCTGGGACATCCCTCCGGCGGAATTGAAGTTGAAAGTTAAACCGAAGGCCGGCGCAACGGCAGCCAGAAACAGACCAACCACGACCACAATTGACCAATGTTTCATCAGAGTTCTCCCCAACTTTTTGCACTTCATAAGAACTGACAAAATGAGGCATTATCGAATTATTCGGACAACAACCGCCATTTCTTTCGCCCGTAACCGGTATTTATGAAAAAACACCGCAACAGTTGACCACACTGCCGCGGTGTATATTCATCGGCGTAAAGATTGCTGCTCGATATTTTAACGCGTTGCACCACCAAGACCACATTTTCTTATCTCGACATAATTGCAAGCACTATTGGACCCATATCAACTTACACTTTAGTATACCGTTTTTTGCGCCTTTGTCAAGTAAAAATCACTTTTACCTGTTAATATTTCGAATTGAATGACTTACAACACAAGGTTTCCGCTGAGAGTGTAGGCGCTCAGCCAGATTGTCAAAGAACTTCAGAAATGCGGGTTGGTAGTTCGCAAGTTCGCAGGAAGTTCGCACGCCGAAAATCGCTTTAACAACTTTCGCAGCATAAGGTTATCCTTGAAAGTTCGCAAAAAACGCCTTTTCAATCTGCACAACTCAAAAACAGGGTCAGACCCTGTTTTTGGTTTTTGATGTAACCATTTGTTATGCATACATATAAAATAGGGTCTGACCCTATTTTCTCTGCTGTTTTTCCTGTTCATAGGTGCCTCCGTATATGGAGGGCGAATATGCGGGGTTTCGGCGGGAAAACTACAGCCACGGGGAGATTTGGGGGGTTCCGTCTATATGGACGGCCCACCCGGTAGAGGCCTGTATGGGTCAAGGCAAGGGTTTTTTCCGCTTCTCAAACGAACAGCGAAGGGTCAGACCGGATAACGCTTTTCCCTCCAAAATCCCGGATAAGCGAAAGTTTTTTTTCTCGCCATAACACACAGGAACACCGTCCTTTACGGCAATTCCGGCGAAGCGCCCCAAATTTTTCCCGATTTTTTTCGAGATTATTTGCATCGAGATGTGTCTATACCTATAGAGGCCCCTATGCCGGGGCGTTTCAGGTTGCAAGTTTCAAGTTTCAGGTGAACGATTTCTCGTTGCGGATTAGCGCGGATAAACATAAGAGATTTGGATTATTCAGATATGCTTTATCAAGGGAGAATGTTATGAGGCGATTTGGAATAGTAGTTACAGCAACGGTTCTTTTCTCACTCCTCGCGGCATCGCAGTCACACGCCTACGCCACCTGGTGGACAGGCACCACCGGCGACTGGCACGACCCGCTCAACTGGGACAACGGCATACCCGGCTCCTCAGACTGGGCATACATCGACAACGGCGGCACTGCGCAGATATCCGCGGATGCCGAATCGGATTACCTGCATGCAGGCTACATCAATTCAGGCGTGGTAGAACAGGCCGGTGGGACTAACACGGTCAGTAGTTATCTGTACCTTGCTTACTCCTCCGGTTCCAGCGGAACTTATAACCTGAGCGGAACAGCACAACTCTCTGTCTTTCGCGGATACATCGGCCGCTCTGGCACGGGCGAATTCAACCAGACTGGCGGGACTCACGCGGTCGGCTATAACCTGTGGCTCGGTTACGAATCAGGTTCCGGCGGGACATACAATTTGAGCGCGGGGGAACTCTCTGTCGATGACGACGAATACATCGGCCGCTCTGGCACGGGCGAATTCAACCAGGATGGTGGAACTCACTCAGCTCGGCTTCTACACCTTGGTTACTTTTCCGGCTCCAGCGGGACGTATAATTTGAGCGCGGGGGAACTCTCTGTTGATTCCGAAAGCATCGGCCACTCCGGCCCGGGCGAATTCAACCAGACCGGCGGGACTCACACAGTGGGATACCTCTATGTGAAAGACAACAGCAGTTACACCCTCAGCAGCGGTACACTTTTTATCGGCGACAGCACCGAGATATACGGCTCTTTTCACTTCACCGACGGCGACGGGGCGCTGAATGTCAACGGCGGGTTGGTTAATTTCACAGATGGTGTCATCGACGGCGCCGGCTCTGCCTCTTTCACCAGCGCAGCAAACTCCCTGACAATCTTTCCGACAGGCTTCGACCCCGTTGTGGAATTCGGCTCGTACAATGCGTTGGGTCTTGTGCATACCGCTGGCAGCACACTGGTCATATCCGCCGGCGAGGGTTTTGCGGGCCGCGGCTGGATAGACGACCACGTCCAGAACCGTGGGAATATCGTTGCCAGCGGCGGGTCACTCGATTTCAGGGGAGGCCTGACGATTTCCGAAGGAGGAACGCTGGATTCGAGTGGTTTCGGTTGCGACTTTGCGGTGGACAACGGCGCAACTGTAACCATTGCCGCCAGCGGGGGGGAACTTTCGGCCCTCGACGAACACATCGGCCATTACCACGGCACGGGCGAATTTAACCAGTACGGCGGGACTCACACGGTCAGCAGTACTCTGTATCTTGGTCGCTCTTCCAGTGGAGTTTACAATTTGAGCGCGGGAGAACTCTCTGTCGGTTCTGAATACATCGGCCACACTGGCACGGGCGAATTCAACCAGACCGGCGGGACTCACGCGGTCGGATATAACCTATGGCTCGGTTACGAATCAGGCTCCGGCGGGACATACAATTTGAGCGCGGGGGAACTCTCTGTCGGTGATGACGAATACATCGGCTACGAAGGCACGGGCGAATTCAATCAGGACGGCGGGACCCACACGGTCGAAGACTACCTGTACCTTGGCCACGAGTCCGGCTCCAGCGGGACGTACAACCTGAGTGGAACGGGGGAACTCTTTGCCGATTTCCGTGAATACATCGGCTACGAGGGCACGGGCGAATTCAACCAGACCGGCGGGATACACACACTCAACAGTGATTTGTACCTTGGTTACTCTTCCGGCTCCAGCGGGACTTACAATTTGAGTGTGGGGGAACTCTCTGTTAATTCCAGCGAATACATCGGCTACAACGGCCCGGGCGAATTCAACCAGACCGGCGGCATCAACAGCACATGGGGTCTTTATATCGACCCCGCGAGCACCTACAGATTCAGTTCCGGAACGCTCATCATAAAAGAGGGAGGTAGCATCAGCGGAACAATTGATTTCGACCACAACGCCGGTCTTTTATCCCTCCTTGGCGGAATTACGGACATACAAGACGCCGCCTTCATTAACGCCGGTTCGGCTTCTTTTGAAACAGCGGCAAACTCATTGACCATCCTGCCCGCCGGTTTCGACCCCGAAACCGCATTCGGCTCCACTGACCTTAAGGGCATCTTTTACACTCCGGGCACGACGATGATTGTCTATGAAGGCCAGTCTTTTACCGGCCATTACGACTTCGATGACCCGCTTGAAGTTCGCGGTACCCTTATCGCCTCCGGCGGTATGTTCGGGTTCAAAGACAGCCTCACGATTTCAAATGGGGGCACGCTGGATATGAGCGCGTTCACCCTGGACTTTGATGAGAACTACACAGTGACCATTGCAGCCAGCGGAGGCAATCTCTACACAGAAAGCGTCTTTCTCGGCAATGTAGGTGAAGATGTATTCAACCAGCACCAGGGCGTTCACTCGGTCACCGACACCCTTTATATAGGCTATCAACAAAGCGGCGGCACCTACAACCTTACTGGAGGCGAACTTAACGCCGGCAACGTTGTGATGGGTTTGTCCTCCACAGGAGAATTCAATCAGGACGGCGGAACCCACAACGTCAGCGGCTCCATACAACTCGCTTATGATGTTCCATTTATCACGGCAACCTACAACCTGAACGACGGAGCACTAGCCACTGCCGATTTGATTGTCGGTGAAGGCGCGGGCCGGGGAATGTTCAACCAGTCCGGCGGAACGCTCTCGGTCTCCGGAATCCTGGATATTACCTCCGCTCTTGGCATATACAATCTCGACGGCGGCAGTCTTGAAGCACACGATGTACTCCTGGCAGGAAAAGGCGTATTGAACATAACCAGCAGCGATGCTTACATCGAGATAAGCGGCTCGTTTACCCTGCAGGACAACGCCGTATTTATGGCCGTGCCCGGCACGATGATTCATATGACCGGTTCGAATTTCGAAAACAAATCCACTTCCCTGAACAACCTGGGGTGGCTGCAAAACACGACTTTCACCTTCGAAGACAGCAGCGACACCGACACGTTCGAAATCGCATCCTACGACTACGGGCTGATAGAGGAGCACTTCTACGGCAACTTCGGCCTCGAAGGCCTTGTCCTCGCGGGGTCCTATAACGGAACGCTGCAACTTCTGGACGCCCACGTCAACTTCACCGGCCTCGGACCGAGTACGCAGTCCGAGGCGCTTTACGTAAGGACACTGGTGCTCGGCGGGCACGCGACTCTGGATTTGAACGGCTACAACCTCTACGCGATGGAATACACCAACTACGGCGGCACAGTCCTCAACGGCGAAATCCAGGCAATATCATCCACATACATTCCCGAACCCGCCACAATCGCGCTAATCAGCGCGGGATTGCTGGGACTCGCGGGAGTGCTTCGCAGAAAACTGCGATAATTCAAAACTTAACAGGGATGTACAGGATAAGCAGGATATAATCCTATGAATCTTGTGCATCCCTGTTTTTCCCTTCTGTCGGATTCAAGTCCGCTTTAAGTCCCTGTTACATTGGTTTCAAGTCCGCCACCCCTACCCATACAGGCCCGTACCGGGCGGGTGGCCTGTAGGGGCCACAAACACTGGCGGACAAGCCTCGGGCAGAGTCACCTTTCGTGTTTCGCAAGCGATAAAGTCAACAATAACCCCGTGCTTCTCTCAACCGGTCACGCATATCTGAGCCATTACTGTCTAAGTCTGCACTTGACAGGAACCGGTCGCTTCTTTATGATTCGCTCTTCGAGAGCAGGATGCTCCTACCCATATTACCTGGCCATGAGTGGTCGCCGTGAGGTGACGAAACAAATTTCGGACAAACCTTGTTGGAGTAAATCATGGACGCAAAGAATAAGACAATTCTTGCGGTGGATGACGACCAGGACCTGCTTGAAGTAATGAAGACGGTCCTGACGTCGGAAGGTTACAGTGTCGATACCGCTACCAACGGCGATGAATGCCATGAAAGCATCGCAAAGAACAAGCCCGACCTGATTCTCCTTGACGTGATGATGAGAACGGAGACGGAGGGCTTCAATGTCGCCCAGAAGTTAAAATCGGACGACAAGACCAAGGACATCCCCATCCTTATGCTGACGGCGATAGAAGATAGAACAGGAATGGAGTTTGCCAGCGAAGTCGGCGAATCATTCCTGCCGGTGGACCAGTACGTTACCAAGCCGGTAGACCCGGATGAATTATTAAAAAAGATAAAAACGCTGCTGGGCGGATAGCGCGGCGAGTCACTCCTTGGAGGCGAAAGTGTTCAGCAGGAAAACCTTGAGGGGGTTGTTTCTGCCGACGCTGTCCAGCCTGGGCGATACGCGGACGAACCTTCTGGCGCTCAATAAATGGTTTGTCCGGCTCAGATGGATGGCGGGCATTTTGTATGGGCTGTCGGTTGTGCTATTGTGGCTGGTGCTGGGCGCACGGATCGCGGGGCCGCAACTCCTGCTCGTGGCGGGGGCAATATTGCTTTACAACCTTGCCTTTGCCGTTATCCTTGCGGCAGGCTCGCTGCCCCTGAATCGCCTGTTCCTCCTGGGGCGCGTGCAGATAATAGCCGACCTTATCAGCCTCACGCTCCTGATTCATTTCACAGGAGGCTTCGAAAGCCCTCTTGCCCTGTTCTATCTGTTCCACATCGTGATAGCGAGTATCATCCTGCCGCGAAGCAGCGGCTATACTTGCACGACCCTGGCCGTCGCCCTTTATGGCCTGCTGATAACGGTAAACCTGGCAAGCCCGGAGTCGCGTTTTCACATAGAAGGATTTTTCCCTGCCGGACAGTATGAGAGACTGCCATTTGCCATAGGCACTGCCGTTACCCTTGCCCTTACCGGATACCTCTGCGCCTATCTTGCCACGACGATTGTCGAGAGAATGCGCCAGCGCGAGATGGAACTGGCGAAGGCATACACGGAACTGGCCCGTACGGAAGAGAGGAAGTCCCGCTTTATGCGCTCCGCCGCGCACCATCTCCGTTCGCCGCTTTCTTCCATATATATGTGTCTTCGCACCGTCGAGGGCAACTATGCATCAGGCGATAAGGAGAAAGAGATAGAACTGCTCGAGCGGGCAAAGACCAGGAGCAAGGATATGCTCAGTCTTATCTCCGACCTTATAGCGTTATCCAGACTCAAGGACGTCGATTTGTCCCGGGTCGAAGAAGAAGCAGTTGAGTTCGACCCGGCGCTCAGGGAGGTCGTGGACAGTCATAAGGACATCGCGGAGGGCAGGCGCATCGATATGACGGTTGACTACGGCGCGGACGGCTCGAAGGTGTGGGCGAACAGGGAGCAGTTGTGCGAGATAATGGCCAACCTGGTTTCCAACGCCGTCAAGTACACGCCGGAGGAAGGCCGGATAAAGATTGCAAGCAGGCGCGGCAACGGCACAATCGAACTGCAGGTAGCGGACAACGGAATCGGAATACCTCCCGAAGAAAGGAAGTATCTTTTTGAAGAGTTTTTCAGGGCGACCAATGCCAAGAAGATAAGCAGTCAGGGAACAGGCCTGGGCCTGTGCATCTCCGGGGAGTTGCTGAAAAAAATGGGCGGTGAAATCCGCGTGGAATCGCAGGTCGACGAGGGAAGCACGTTTGCAGTCACAGTACCCGAATGGAAGGGTCGAAAATGAGGGGTCAGCCAACGAGGTGAAAATATGGCGGATGACGTAAGAATGACCACCACGGTCTCAAGCACATTCTTCGCGTTGCTTCGACTTTTGCACAGGGTGTTCGAAAACATCGGGTTGAACGAGGTCCTGCAGGACGTGGCAAAAGTGGTCTGCGAGGTAACAGGCGCTACCGCCGCAAAGGTCTACTTCTACGACGAAAGTACTTCCACGCTAAGGTCGCGCGTTGCCCTCGGCCCCAGCGTGCGCGAGATAGCGATGCCGGTGGGCGGCAAGAGCTTTGTTGCGTGGTGCTTTCAAAAGCAAAAGTCGCTGATGGTCGAGGACGCCTATGGCGACCTCTCGAAAATAGACCCCGAGTTGGCGTTCGATACGTGGTACGACGAGGCACACGACTTCCGCACAAAGGACGTGATATGTGTGCCGATATGGCATCAAAGCAAGATAATTGGCGTGCTTGAGGCGCTGAACAAGAAACATGGGAAGTTCGAAGAAAGACATCTGCAGCGCGCCGACGAGTTGACGTCCGTTGTCGGTATTGCACTGCACCACAGCAAATTGTACGACGACCTCTCCAGCCTGAAGGAACTTGACAAAATGAAATCAAACTTCGTTAGCGTCCTGGTGCACGAGTTGAAGTCCCCGGTGGGAGCGGCGCAAGGAATGGTTGATATGATGCTGCGTTACGAATTGCCGCAGGAAAAATCAAAAGAGTACACCGAGAGGATAAAAAACCGCCTGCAAAACCTGACCGGACTGATACAGGAGTTGCATCGCCTGGCCAAGGTTCAGAGCGGCCAGCCGATGGGCGAAATCAAGCCGGTGGATGTATCAGAGTTAGTGCGCGAACAGGCCGAGATTTACCGCGAGGGCGCTGTTCAGAAAAATATTACCGTCAACCTCGACATTGCCGGGAATCTGCCCCCGATATGGATTGACAGTGCGACTGCGCCGTTCGTGTTTTCCAACCTTATCAGCAACGCGATAAAATATTCTCCGTCCGGAACGAGCGTCAATGTCAAAGTTTATGCCGAAGGCAACAACGTCTGCTGCTCGGTCACCGACGAGGGAATCGGGATTCCGAAAGAAGATGTCCCGAATCTCTTCAGAGAGTTCTACCGCGCTTCCAACGCACGCGGCTCCGACATTGAAGGCACCGGCCTGGGTCTGGCGGCGGTGAAGAAAATCGTTGACCGGTTCGGCGGGAACATCCGGGTCGAGAGCGAGGAGGGCAAAGGCTCGACGTTTTACGTCTCGTTTCCCGGTTATGACGCGAGACGCAGCACGGTCATCGTCGGTTCAAAATAGCCTGCGCCGGGGCGAAAAACTGTTAAAAAAATAACGATAAGCGCTTGACAAGGGCAAATCATATGCTAGGATTGCGTCAATCTGGGAAATGCAAAAGACAAGGGAACGAGTGCGCGAATGGCGAGTCTGTTCTTGGTTCCGTCATTCGATGACTGCCGAAATACCTGGCCCATACACAGGCCGTTCGAGAGAACGGTCGAAGGTGGGTCTTTTTTCATAATTTAGCCGGAGCGCCGCCGCAAGGCAGGAGTTCTGGAGAGAATTTCACGAAGATACCGGGTCTGGATGTCAACCGCAGTGTAGTTGTTGCCGGCGTGAAAAGCCTTGGCAGTGCGCCGGCACACACTATCGGGACGCGCGGCAATGTCCTGTGGTTATTACCTTAACGATATTTGACCAGGAGTGCTAAATGAGCGTCAAGAAACTTGACCAGGACACCTTTAATTCGTGGGTGGACGGTCTTACCGCCAAACACAGCATCGTCGGAGTCCAGGCCAAAGGCGAGAGGTTCGTTTTCGCTCCGCTGGCCGGGGCGGCGGATTTGCGGCTGGACTACGACGTTACCATGCTCCCCCCCAAGAAGTACTTGCTGCCGCAGACGGAGCCCCTGCTGACTTTCAACAAGACGAACGGCGAACACAAGAGCGTGCTGGATAGCCAGCCCCTCGTGCTTTTCGGCGTGCACCCCTACGATATGATTGCCATCAACCAGATGGACGCGATTTTTTCGAAGGACAACTACGATGTCCACTATATGACGCGTCGAAACAACGCGACAATCGTCGCCTGTGACGTGCAGAAGGCTTCGGCGAACGTCTTTGCCGGCTGCATGGAAACCGCCGTGGTCAAGGAGGGATTCGACGTGCTCCTGACCAGGGTAAATGGAGGCTATCTGGCCGAGACGCGGACGGAGAAAGGCGAAGCGCTTTTCGCCGGCGTCGATGCCCCCGATGCCTCCGACAAGGACCTCGCCGGAAGAGAACAGGTCTGGAAAGACAACAAAAAGAATTTGCAGAAGCATAAACTCAAATGCTTCCCCACCGATATCCCGTCATTGCTGGAAAAGTCTTTTAACCACAAAGTCTGGGAGGAAAAGGCCGGCCTCTGCTTCTCGTGCGGCACCTGCACCAACGTGTGCCCGACGTGCTACTGCTTCGACGTCCAGGACGACGTAAACTGGGATATGCAGAGCGGCGAAAGGTCCCGCACCTGGGATTCCTGCCAGTTATCGGAGTTTGCCATTGTGGCCGGCAAACACAACTTCCGGCCGGACAAGGGAGCGCGTTTTCGACACCGCTACTACCGAAAAGGCAAATATATAGCGGACAAAATCGGCCACATCGCCTGCGTGGGCTGCGGTCGATGCATAACCGGATGTGTCGCCGCTATCGCCAACCCGGTAGAAATCTATAACAGGCTGTTGGAGGGCGAGTGATGAGCCAAATTATTTCGGACACCGGCGCAACGGAAAAAGACATCTACCTTCCCGAGACGGCAACGGTTCTCAAAGTGGAACCGATGACCGAGATGGAAAACTTCTTTGAGTTCAAACTCGATTCCGGCAAAGAACTCGGACATATGCCGGGACAGTTCGCGGAAATCTCAATCCCGGGAATCGGCGAGGCGCCCATATCCATTTCATCGTCGCCCACGCAGAAAGGTGTCTTCCAGATGGGCGTCCGGAGAATGGGTAACGTTACAAAACATTTGCACAACGTGAAGGCCGGCAGCAAGGTCGGAGTTCGCGGGCCGTTTGGAACATGGTTCCCGGTGGACACCGCGATGAAGGGCAAAGACATACTTTTCATCGGCGGCGGCATCGGACTGGTTCCGCTGCGCTCGGCTATCCGCTACGTTCTGGACAACCGCAAGGACTACGGCGATGTCACCATCCTGTTCGGGTGCAAGACTCCTCCCGAAAGGCTTTTCGTGAAAGAACTGGCCGAATGGGCCGGCCGCGGTGACGCAGTATTTATGGAAACCGTGGACAAGAGCGATGCCTCCTGGAAAGGCAAAGAGGGCGTTATTACGACCCTGATGCCCGGTCTCAAAATCAATCCCAAAAACGCAATCGTGGCGATTTGCGGACCGCCAGTTATGTACAAGTTCGTCATACTCGAATTGAAGCAACTGAATGTGCCGCCGGAGAGTATCTACGTCTCGCTCGAACGCCGAATGAAATGCGGCGTCGGCAAGTGCGGCCACTGCCAGGTCAACAATCTTTATGTCTGCCAGGACGGGCCTGTTTTCAGGTACTCGGACATCATAGACGTTCAGGAGGCCATTTGATGAGCAAACCAAGAGTCGCTATTTTCGATTTCGCCTGCTGCGAGGGTTGCCAGTTGCAAATCGTCAACCTCGAAGAGGAAATCCTCGACCTCATCTCCCTGTTGCAGCCGGTGGAGTGGCGCGAAGCGATAACCGACCACAGCGATGAGTACGATATCGCCATAATCGAGGGCTCCATTACACGTCCGCAGGACGAGGAGCGAGTAAAGCAGATTCGCGAGCGCGCCAAAGTACTTGTGGCAATCGGCTCCTGCGCCACAACGGGCGGAATCAACAAACTCAAAAACAACTTCAACCTCGACGATGTTAAAAAATGGGTGTACGGCGATGCGGCCAAAATGCCGCACTTGAACACCGCAATGACAAAGGCGGTTGACGAGGTGGTAAAGGTGGACTACAAAGTCCACGGCTGCCCCATCAATCGCGAAGAATTCACATACATTGTCCGCTGTCTCGCCCTGGGCAAAGAGCCCACCATCCCGAATCACCCCGTTTGCGTCGAATGCAAAAAGAGGGAAATCGTCTGTCGATACGAATACGGGGAAATATGTCTCGGTCCCATCACGCGGGCCGGATGCAACGCGCCCTGTCCCTCGGCCGGTTTCTGGTGCTACGGATGTCGCGGCTACGTGGATGACCCGAACGTCAATGCCGCCAAAGACGTGATGGAAAAGTACGGGAAAACACTTGAGGACCTGCAAAGCAAAATGGTTCTCTTTGGCAGTAAACAGGAGCACACACTATGAGCCAGGCAATTGACATCAATGTGCACCACATAACCCGCGTCGAAGGCCACGGCAATATCGTGGTCAGGGCAAAGGACGGCGCCATCGAAAAGATAGAATGGCAGGTACCCGAGGCCCCGCGCTTCTTCGAGGCGATGGTCCGCGGCCGGTCGTGGCAGGACTTGCAGACCATTACCAGCCGCATCTGCGGCATATGCTCGATATCACACTCTCTGACTTCCGTCAAAGCCACCGAAGCCGCAATGGACATTAAAATCTCGGAACAGACGCACAAACTGAGGTTGCTGACACATTACTCCGAACAACTCCAGAGCCACATCCTCCACGTCGGCTATCTCGTGGCTCCCGACCTCCTGGGCGTGAAGTCCGTCGTGCCGCTTGTCGCGTCGCACCCGGACGTCGTGAAAACAATTATCAGAGTACACAGGTTCGCCAACAAGTGGTCGGACCTGCTCGGGGGCCGCACCACGCACCCGGTAACCCTCGTGCCCGGCGGCCACCTGATGCCCTTCGGCGAAGCAGAACTCCTCGAACTGAAAAAAACCCTTGAAGAGATCATAGTCCCGGACCTGAAGGCACTGGCCGGTGTCGTCCTGAGCCTGGCGGACAAACTGCCCGCCTTCGACAGGCCCACCGAATACATCGCCCTCACGTACCCGGATTACTATACTTTCTACGACGGAGATATCGGCAGCACCGACACCGACGAAAAAGTGTCCGTCCAGAAATTCGAAGGCGT
>JBDRIB010000219.1:0-2018 GCA_043816375.1 Planctomycetota bacterium
TGTTGCCGTTGTGGCGGGTGAGGAGTTCGCCGACGTATTTCTCCTGAAATTCGTCGAGCAGTTTCTGACGCGCTTCCTTGTAGGGCAGGCCGTATAAATCCGCGTCGTCGCGCGGAGCGGAGGGGAGTTTCTTGAGGTTGATGTCGTCCGCATCTATCCTGTCGTCGTGGTCGATTGCGACGGCGCGGTGGATTACGTTTTCCAGTTCGCGCACGTTGCCCGGCCAGTCGTGCTGCGCGAACATCTTGAGGACCGCCGGAGTTACCGGCTTCGTGTCCGCGTCGTGCTCGCGGCAGTATTTGTTGACGAAGTGCGACGTGAGCAGCGGTATGTCTTCCATCCGTTCGCGCAGCGTCGGGATGTCTATCTCGATAACGTTGAGCCGGTAGAGCAGATCCTTGCGGAATGTTCCGCCTGCGACGGCCTTTGGCAAATCGCTGTTGGTGGCGGAAATCACGCGGGTGTCGATTTTCACCGGCTCGGTCCCGCCCAGCGGGACAATCTCGCCTTCCTGCAGGGCGCGGAGGAGTTTGCCCTGGAAGGAGAGCGGCATCGAGCCGATTTCGTCGAGGAAGAGCGTGCCGCCGGACGCCTCGACGAACAGTCCCCTCTTGTCGGTCTCCGCGCCGGTGAATGCGCCCTTGCAGTAGCCGAACAGTTCGCTTTCGAGAAGCGTTTCGGGCAGGGCGGTCGTGTTGATTGCGATGAATCGGTTGACGCGCCTCATACTGCACTGGTGTATGGCGCGCGCGATTAGTTCCTTTCCGGTGCCGGATTCGCCCTGGATGAGGACGGCGGCGTTTGACGAGCCGATGCGCCGGACGAGTTCGAATATCTCGCGCATCTTTTCGCTGCGTCCGATGATGCCCATCCACTGCCCTTGCGGCTCGGCCCTGGCGCGCAATTCTTCCAGTTCTCTCTGCATCAGTTTGGATTCGAGGGCGCGGTTTACCGTGAGGAGTATTTCGTCGTTGTTGAACGGTTTTGATACGTAGTGGTAGGCGCCTTTTTTCATCGCCTGCACGGCGGACTCGACGCTGGCAAAGCCGGTAATCATAAGGAAGGGAAGGTCCGGGCGCATCTCGCGCGCCTTTTCCATCAGGCTTATTCCGTCCATACCGGGCATCTGTATGTCCGAGATGACCATATCGACGGGCTCGCGCTCCAGTACTGTAAGCGCTTCGTCGCCGCGGGCGGCGGTTATTACGCGGAAGGAGCCCCTGCCGAGAATCTTTTTGAGACCCCCGAGCATATCGGGCTCGTCGTCAACGACGAGGATTGTGGCTTTCATTTTTTTCATTGTTGGGCGGGAATCCATAAATTTTGAGCCGTTTCTTTCCGGACAACGGTTCCGGGAATGTAGGGCACGGTCTTCAGACCGTGCCGAAACCGGAAGGGTCTAAAGACCCTTCCCTACACTCAGCGGAAACGACCTGTTTCAGTTTTCCCCGCTTTCTTCCCGGTGATGTCGTGTTGCGGGCGTTTTTCGCGCCTTTCTCCACTCCGTGCCGGGTTCTTCCGGCTTTTCTTCCGTGCCTGCTTTCTGCTGACTGAGAGGCTCAGCCGGGTTCTGTTGCTCTGCGTCGGGGGCGTCCGTCTCGAGTTCCTGTAACGCGGGCATCAGCACGGTGAAGACCGTTCCCCCGCCCTCGCTGCTTTCTGCGGTTATCTCGCCGTCGTGGCTTTCGACGATGCTGCGCGAAACGGCCAGGCCCAGTCCCGTGCCTTCGCCGAGTGGCTTGGTCGAGAAGAACGGGTCGAAGGCCTTATCCAGCACGTCGGGCGTCATACCGACGCCGTTGTCCCGGATTTCGACGGCGACGAGCGCGCGGCCTGAGCGGTCGAGCCGCTTTTCGGTGCGGACGCCCAGCGCGCCCCCGTCGGGCATAGCCTGGACGGCGTTTGTGATGAGGTTCACAAAGACCTGCTGCAACTGTATTGCGTCCCCGAGGAGAGGCAAACCGTTTTCGTCGAGTTCTTCGTTCAGCGCGATGTCTGTTTTCCTGACGAGACGCCGG
>JBDRIB010000220.1:0-19441 GCA_043816375.1 Planctomycetota bacterium
CGTTCGATTCCGTAATTGGTGACAGTCACCTTTTGCACAGTCACCGATGCCGGCGCACAATCAGTCAACTTGAGTAATTGGTGACACTTGTCCGCCAGTGTGTGTGGCCCCTACAGGCCACCCGTAGGGGTGGCGGAGTCACCTTTTGCGTTGTAATTAGAACCGTTCTCCGCCTGCCCGCCCCCGTACGGGGTCTTTACGGCCAGGGAGGCGGACAAATTGCGCTCCCCCCGTCGCAGTCTCCCCCCCGGTTTCTTGCTTCAGGCGGCTCTTTCGTGTAATATTCCGGCCCCCTGTAATCTTTCGGACCGATTATGGAAGAACGTATACGATTCGGCTGTCAGAACCTGATTAACGCGCTGCCGATACTGCACGGTCTGTCGCTCGTCGCGAGCGGTCCGCCCGGGCAGGAGCCGTGCGATGTTCCCCGTCTGGAAATCGTGAGAGATACCCCCGCGATTCTGGCACGGATGCTGCACGAGCAACTGCTCGACGTTGCCGTCGTCCCTGCCATCGAGTATCTCCGTAACGCCGATTATGTCATTGCCTCGCCTGTCTGTATTGCGTGCTGCGGTCCGGTGGAGAGCGTCAAGGTTTACTGCAGAAAACCGCCCGATAAGATTGAAACCCTCGCGCTGGATGCAAACTCCATGTCCTCCGCCGTCCTGGTCAGGGTATTGCTGGCCAGGCAGTACGGCGTCGAGCCGCGTTGTACGATTGCGGGCATCGGTCATGACCTGTCGCAGATTCAGACGGACGCGGTGCTTGTCATAGGGGACGGCGCGCTTGTTATCGACCCGCGCGGTTTTCAGGTGCTCGACCTCGGCGAGGAATGGTTCCGGATGACCGGTCTGCCTTTTGTTTTCGCGCTGTGCTGCTGCCGCAGGGGAGCGAGCCTGGGCGACCTGCCGGAGCGGCTGGAGAGGTCGCTTGAGGACGGCCTGAAAAGCGTCGGCGACATTGCCGCGGCCGTATCCGGCCCGATGGGCATCGACAGGGAGCGCCTCGTGCGCTATCTTTCGCAATCCATTCGTTATCATCTGGGACTGGCGGAGCAGCAGGGGCTGTTGCGGTTTTTCCACGAGACTTTCAACTGCGGCTTATGGCACGAAGAACGCGGACTCGAGTTTTATGCACAGTAACAGGCGTCTGAGTAAAGAGGCGGCCGTCGATTTGCTGAAATGCCGCGACCTTGTCTCCCTGGGCAGGGCCGCCGACGGGATGCGCCGGTCGTTGCACCCGGAGGGCCGGGTTACCTTCGTCGTGGACCGGAACATCAACTATACGAACATCTGTTCGTCGCAATGCAGTTTCTGCGCATTCTGGCGGCTGAAGGACGGCGCATACGTCATAACGGAAGACGAACTGGCGCGGAAAATCCGCGAAACCACCGACCTCGGCGGCACGCAGATACTTCTTCAGGGCGGCCTTCATCCCGAACTGAAAATCGACTTTTACGTCCGGATGCTGAGGTTCATCAAGCGGAACTTCGACATCCACATTCACGGCTTCTCGCCTCCCGAGATTATCCACATCGCAGGGCAAAGCGGTATGGATGTGCCCGCCGTACTCGGGGAGTTGCGCGAGGCGGGACTCGATACAATCCCCGGCGGCGGGGCCGAGATTCTTTCCGAGCGCGTGCGCTCGGAAGTGAGCCCGCACAAATGCACCGCTTCCGAATGGCTCGGTGTCATGCGCACGGCCCACTCCCTCGGGATGCGCACCACGGCGACAATGATGTTCGGCCACGTCGAGACCGTCGAGGAGCGTGCGGAGCACTTCGAGGCCGTTCGCAGCCTCCAGGACGAAACGGGCGGCTTTACCGCTTTCATTCCCTGGACCTTCCAGCCCCTTCACACGCGGCTTGAACGGATACGCCCCGCGGGGGCGTTCGAGTATCTCAGGGTACTTGCCGTCTCGCGCCTGTATCTTGACAACATCGAAAACATCCAGGCCTCGTGGGTGACGCAGGGGGCCAAGGTTGCCCAGGTTGCCCTGCGCTTCGGCGCAAACGATATGGGGAGCACGATGATTGAGGAAAACGTCGTCCGCGCCGCCGGCGTGGACTATCGCATAAGCGTTGACGAGATAGTCCGCATAATCCGCGAGGCGGGTTTCAGGCCCGCCCGGCGCGATTGTTATTACAACGTGCTGGAGGAAGTGTAGAAGTATAGAAGTGTAGGAGTGTAGGAGTTATTCCGATTCGAGTCCCTGTTAAATCAGGTCAAAGGTGAAAGGTGAATGGTCAAAGTAAGGCGGAAGGCAGAAGAAGGCAATGGGCAATCCCGACATAAACCGTCCCCGACGTGTCGGGGCAGGAAAATACAGTTCAACTGACTTCTCCAAGAGACACCGTGTGCAAGCCGCAGCATCTCCAGATTCGATGCCCCTCAGGGGTCGGGCCTGTGCTCCGCCCGTTCCGGGTTCTCGCCCCGAGAACCCGTCAGGGTCCGCGGGGTAATTAGTGACAGTCACCGTTCTTCAATCCGGCGCATGCCCGGAAAATCGGAATGATTCAAAAAAACATTTTGACATAGTCCTTAAATGTCGCTAATATACGCGGTTTCGTAGCGGACCGATGGGGGGAACTGCCACTTTGGAGGCGGGGATGAAAAAGCCTTTCGTCGCCGGCAACTGGAAAATGAATATGAGTCTCCGGTCGTCGGCTGAACTCGCCGGGGAACTCGCGAAAAAACTGGCGGACGTAACCGATGTGGAAATCGCCGTCTGCCCGACTTTCGTGCATCTGGCCGAAGTCGCCCGCGTGCTGAAGGGCAAAAACATCGCGCTCGGCGCACAGGACTGCTACTTCGAAGATGACGGCGCATACACCGGCGAAATCTCCACCGCCATGCTCCTCGACGCCGGCTGCAAATACGTCGTCCTGGGGCACTCGGAACGCAGGCATGTCATCGGCGAGACCGATGAACTTATAAACAGGAAGGTGCTCAAGGCGCTCGAATCCGGACTGCGCGCCATTCTTTGCGTCGGCGAGACGCTGGACGAACGGAAGTCCGGCGTCACCGAAAAAGTGGTTGCCAGGCACTTGACCGAGGGCCTGAAAAACGTCCCGGACGGCAGCGCGAAAGAAGTTGTTGTCGCCTACGAGCCTGTCTGGGCCATCGGCACGGGAATGAACGCAACGCCGGAGCAGGCGGAGGAAGTCCACGAATTCATCCGCGGCCTGCTCGAGAAGCGCTTTGGCGCCGAAGCGGCGCAGGCGATACGTATTCAATACGGCGGCAGCGTAAAGCCCGACAACGTCGCATCGCTTATGGCGATGCAGGAAATCGACGGCGCGCTCGTTGGCGGCGCGAGCCTGAAGGCCGATTCCTTCGAAAAAATAGTCAGATACAAACGTTGAAACACGAAAGGTGACTGTCATCCTTTCGCACAGGTGTTTTCTTAACAATACAAAGAACTCTAACCGGGCAGGGGCACAGGAAAATGCCGGCATCGCATCTCGCTCATCTTATGGCGCTGGAGTGGCTTAAGACACCGGTGCTGATACTGTTCTTCATCGCCAGTGTCCTGCTTGTCTTCATTGTGTTGATACAGAGGGGCAAGGGGGGCGGTCTAACGGGAGCCTTCGGCATGGGCGGTGAATCAACCGTCCTGGGCACGAGGGCGGGCACCTTTCTCGGAAAGTTAACCGCCGCGCTTGCCGCGATTTTCCTGGGACTGGCGCTTATTTACGTAATGCTCGATTTTGCTTCCAAGGGCCATTGAGGCCGGCCGCGCCCGTGCTTGTCGCCCTTACGCACAACGCAACCCGAAACCGTCGAAAGGGACTATGACAGAACCCCGAAAACCCCGCTCGAGCACAATAAACAGTATGACAGGTTTCGGCAGGGCGGTTATGTCCGAAGGCGAGGACCATATCAGCGTCGAACTGAATTCCGTCAACAGCCGGCACCTCAAGGTCAACCTGCGCCTGTCGGATGTTCTGTATCCCTTTGAAAAAGACATACACGACTTCGTCAAAAAGCGCGTGCGCAGGGGTTCGGTAAACGCCTATATAACATACAAAACAGCCCGCCCCGAAATGTCGTACGCCGTGAACAGCATGGCGGTAAAAGGATATCTGAAACAGGTGCGTGCGCTGAAAAAAAAGGCCGGGCTGGAAGGGGACCTGCACCTGGACACGCTTCTCTCTCTGCCCGGCGTTGTTTACGGTATCCCGGGGGACGGGACGGGGAACAAGAGGGCCTGGCATCTGACCAGGAAAGCGCTGGAAGAGGCGCTCGAAGCGATGAAGGCGATGCGCGCGCGGGAAGGAGCCGCGCTCAGGACTGATTTGTTCGCCAGGGTCCGCAAACTGAAAGGGATGCTCGCTCGCGTGCGGAAATACGTGCCCTCCGTCGTCGAGGCCTATCGCAAAAAACTCCACGCCCGCCTGAAGACAATGCTAAACGGCACCAGTGTCGCGCTGGACGAATCGACGGTGGTACGCGAGGTCGCTGTCTTCGCGGACCGCTCCGACATAAGCGAGGAAATCAGCCGTCTCGGCGGCCATCTCGAACATTTCATGACGGTAGGCCGGAAGGAAAATAATCCGGGCCGGAAACTCGACTTCATCACCCAGGAAATGCTCCGGGAGACGAACACCCTGGGCGCAAAGGCGAACAGCGCGCAACTGACCGGCCTTGTCGTGCAGATGAAATCTGAAATTGACAAGATAAAAGAACAACTCCAGAACGTGGAGTAACCGAGGGGGAAAGGAACATGGCCCGTGGTAAAGTTGTTGTGGTTTCGGGACCGTCCGGCGTCGGCAAGACCACCGTCTGCGGAGAACTCGCGCGCGACCCGCGAATACGTCTCGCGGTCTCCGCAACGACAAGACCTCCCCGCGAAAACGAGAAGGACGGGGTGGACTACCACTTTCTCGCAAGGGAACAGTTCGAGAGCAAAATAAACTCGGGCGAGTTGCTTGAATACGCCGAAATCCTGGGGCAATATTACGGGACGCTGCGAAAACCCCTCCAGGACGCCGTGTCCGCGGGACTTGTTTATGTGTTGAGTATCGACGTGCAGGGCGCGCACACGCTGCGCGAAAAAGGAATCGAGGCGACCTTCATCTTCCTTTTGCCGCCCGACGCGGACACATTGAGCGCACGGCTGGAGAACAGAGGCACCGAAACAAAAGCCTCCATTCAGAAACGCCTGAAACTTTCGGAAACCGAGATGCAGGAAAAACGGCACTACGAGTATACCGTCGTAAACGACAGGGTCGACAGCGCCGTTCAGAAAATAAAAGATATCATCTTTCCCGGACCCCCCTCATCACAATAGTTCGGAAAGGCCTGTCACGCATGGCGGAAAACGGCAACAGCAACTACACAATCGACGATGTAGCCAAGAAGGTCGGCGGGAGATTCAAACTGACCGTCCTGGTCCAGAAACGTTTCAAGGAACTGAACCAGTGGGCGCTGGAGACGGGAAAGACCCTGCCTAGAGACGTCGTCAGTGCCATCCTGCGGGAGATATGGGACGGGGCCATTGAACTGGCGCCCGAACCCGAAGACGTGATTAAAGGACAACTTCCCGGTGATTAACGCCTGGAAGGACGGTGACAGTCACCGTTAAGGTCACAAAATGCCACCGCAAGAAATAGTCGTGGGAGTAACAGGCGGAATCGCGGCCTTCAAGGCGGCGGAAGTCGTCTCCACGCTGGCGCGGGAGGAATACGGTGTAACAGTTGTGATGACGCGGTTCGCGCAGGAGTTCGTCGGACCGCTGACATTTCAAACACTCTCGGGCAATCGCGTCGTTACCGGCTACTCCGTCGACCCCGGGGATTACACCCCGACGCACATTTCCCTTGCGCAGAGGGCGTCGCTCCTGCTTGTGGCCCCCGCAACGGCCAACATCATCGGCAAGATGGCCCACGGCGTCGCCGACGATATCCTCACGACGCTGTTCCTTGCGGTGACCTGTCCCATCATCATCGCGCCCGCAATGAACGAAAACATGTACAGGAATCCCGCAGTCCGGGATAATATCTCCTTGCTAAAAAAGCGCGGCATTGAGATAATCGAACCTGAAGCGGGCCGTCTCGCCTGCGGTACCGAAGGACTGGGGCGGCTGGCCGAGCCGTCAAAAATCATTGAGGTCGTGCATCGCGCGCTCGCCCGGAGCGCAAAGTAGGCAGCGGAGGGGGGAATGTACTTCCTTGTAACCGCGGGTCCCACACGCGAACACATCGACTCCGTCCGGTTCCTGAGCAATCCGTCCAGCGGCAAGGTGGGCTACGCAATCGCCCGCGCCGCCGCCGCGCGCGGACACAGGGTGCTCCTCATCTCCGGACCGACATGCCTCAGGCCGCCCGAGGGCGTGGTGACATCCCTTGTCGGCAGCGCGCGGGAAATGTTCGACGCTTCAAAACACGCGCACTCCGGGTGCGACTGTCTCATAATGGCCGCCGCCGTTTGCGACTATACGCCGGCTGAACCCGTAACGGGCAAAATCAAGAAAACACGGGAAAACTTTACGGTTGAGTTCGTGAGAACCCCCGATATCCTCTCGTCGCTTGGAAAAGAGAAGGGCGACAGAATTCACGTGGGTTTCGCCCTCGAAGTTGAAAACGCGCTCGAAAACGCCTGCGCCAAACTCCTGTCCAAAAATCTCGATTTCATCGTCCTCAACGACCCGCGAACGTTCGGCGCAGACACGATGTCGGCGACGATAATCGACGAAGGCGGCGTGGTCGCCGAACTCAAAAATGTGCCGAAGGAAAAAACAGCGGAAGTCATCATCGAGCGCGCGGAAATAATCTACGCTTCCCGCGCCGGAAGAGAAGGCTGCGAAAATCCAGGAGGCCCGTAATGAAGCGATTTCTCATAATCGGCGGCGTCGCGGTTGCGATAATCGTTGCCATCCTTCTCAACAGTCTGGTCAAGCACGGTGAGGATGTGGCGACGTGCGAGTCGCTGATAGCCGAACTGGGCAAAGATGAACCGGGCGTCGCAAAGCGGGTTAGCGAGAAACTCAGAGACGACGACATTTCGATATGGTTTCCTATGCTGATTGAGGCCGCCGGAAAAGATAATCCGACGATGAGGCGCAACGCAATAACCGTTCTCGGCCATAAAGAGAATATCGTACAAAACGAAGAACGCAGCAAAACCGTCGGCCTGCTTATGAAGGCACTTGACGACGACGACGTTTTAGCGCGCAGGGAGGCCGTGCGCGTCATCACCGCCCGATACGGGCACAGGGAATCCGCCGGGAAACTCCGCGAAATCATAAAAACGCAGACCGAAGGCAAATACAAGCCCGTTGCGGTCGCGGCTCTCGAGGGGCTGGGCCTCATCGCCGGGGAAGGAGATGCCGACCTCATAAAGGGATATCTCTCGAACGCCGCCGACCTGGTGCGATTCGGCGCGGTAAAGGGCCTGGGAAATGTGGCCACCGTGAACGCCCTGAGGTCTCTGCTCGAAATTCTTCCTTCCGAAAAGAACCTCGTGGTTCGAACAGCGGCGATATTCGATGTGGGAAAACTCGGCGAAGAACTGCGCGGCAAGGGCGCCGATAACCAGGCCGTCGAAGTCCTGGACGGTATTCTGAAGAACGAAGAGGTCAAAAGGCTGATGCTGCAAAAGGCGGTGGCCGGAAGCGTCAGAGAGGAATTCAGGGAAATACTCGATATTCCCGTGCCGCTGCCCGGTTCGGAAGAAGACAAGGGATACGCCCTCGAAAAATACTTCTTCTTCCGGCTGCTGGTCTCGCTCTACCAGTGGAACGAGGGGGACCGGTACACTGTCCTGCTGAGTCGTCTTCAAAGCGCCTCCGGTGATGAGCAGGATGTGTTTGAGGGTGCCGTAACTGCCTACATTGATTTTCTGCTGAATCCGGGCGGCAAGGAAACATACCTCCGCGTGAAAATCAGCGAAGAAGACATCACGCGGCTCAGACAAATCGGCGGGATGCTCATCCCGTTTCTGAATACGAAAAGCAAGAATTTCGCCGCGGACAACCTCAGGCAGATAACAGGCAAGGATTACGGATACAGCGAGTCCGACTGGCAGGCGCAGTTCGAGCGCTATGCCGCCGGCGAGGATGAATTCAAACCCGCGGGGTAGTTATGTCGGTGACTGTCACTAATTATGGAATCGAGCGAGCAGCGCGAGCGAGATTCATAGATTAGTGACTGTCACCGTAAGTGCTGTTTGCCAAAGAGATACGGGTAAGTCTTAATCTTGTCAGAAAAAAGTCAGCCAACTTGAGTAATTAGTGACTGTCACCGTAACGAGAGAACCAACCGTGCAGACAACAATGAAACTGAAAAGAAAAAAAGGCTGCGAAGACGTTCCGCTGCCGCGCTATATGAGCGACGGCGCCAGCGGGATGGACCTGTATGCCGCGGTTGAGGGAGATGTTGTGCTCAATCCGGGCGAGGTAAAACTGATTCCCACCGGCATACACATCTCACTGCCGCCCGGATACGAGGCGCAAACGCGCCCGCGCAGCGGCCTGGCGCTGAAGCACGGGCTGACCATCGTCAACGCGCCCGGCACAATCGACAGCGACTACCGCGGCGAGGTCGGCATTATCCTTGGGAATATGGGCACCGGGCCTTATGTCGTCAGGCGCGGAGACCGCATTGCGCAACTCGTGGTTCAGAAGGTAACGCGCGTGGAAATCGTCGAGGTGAATGACCTCGACGAGACCGCCCGCAACGAAGGCGGCTTCGGGCATACCGGCGTATAATATTGAGAGGCGGACCTGTTCTATTTACGGAATCGCGCGAGTATGCGAGCGCGATTCGTAGAATAGAACAGGTCCTGGAATGCTCCGGGGGCAGTCTACCGCGCCGCGATTTGTAGATGGTGACTGTCACCCTTTCGTGTGGCAGTGCCAGAACGGTGACAGTCACCTTTCGCGAAGTCACCTTTTGCAGGGCGGACGAGTTCACCGCAAGAGAGAAACGTACCGGAGGCAAAGATATAACGTGAATCTGTTAGAGGCAATCGTGCTCGGAATCGTTCAGGGGCTTACCGAGTTTCTGCCCGTGAGCAGTTCCGGACACCTTCTCGTGGTTGAACATCTGTTCGGGGAATTCGGGGAAGACCTGACATTTGAAGTGGCGGTGCACCTTGCCAGCGCGGTCGCCGCCTTCATCTTTTTCTTCAATAAAATAATCTCCCTGTTCAGGGCGGGCAACAGAAAGATTCTTGTTCTGATACTACTCGCCTCGATACCGGCCGGCGCGGCGGGGCTGGTGTTTAAGAAACTGGAGATAATAGAAGGCATCCGGGAGCAGGCGCTGTGGATAGTTGCTGTCTGTTTCTTCGTAACGGCGGCACTTCTGAAACTCAGCGATTTCGGAAAGGAAAAAGGCTTTGAATTGAGACAGGCCGGCTGGAAAAAATCCTTGCTCGTCGGACTGGGCCAGGCGGCCGGTTTGATGCCCGGCATTTCGCGCTCCGGCGCGACAATTTCGGCGGGGCTGCTGGCCGGGATGAAACGTCAGGACGCGGTGGAGTTTTCGTTTTTTCTGGCGATACCCGCGATTGTGGGGGCGAACGTTCTCGAAGTGGCCCTGAAACTGCTTAAGTCCGGCGGAACAATCGCCGCCGGCGTCGGCCCCGGGCCGCTTCTGGCGGGCTTCGCCGCCTCGTTTGTCGTAAGTGTTATCTGCATCAAAATACTCGTCGTTCTGGTGCGGCGCAGGCTCTTCTCGGCGTTTGCCTGGTATTGCATCGCCGCGGGCATCGCGACAATTGTGATTGTTCTGGTATAATCTGAGATATGGCGCGCAAAGAATTCATCATCGTGCTGACCGGGATATTCCTGTGCGGGCTCGGCGTTTTTGTCCTGCTCAGTCTGTTGACCTACACGCCCGAATCCGAGGACCCGGCTTCGCCCGGCCAGAGAAGCAATTTGGGCGGTTCGGCGGGAGCGGTGCTGTCGTACGGCCTGTTGCAGACCTTCGGCGCCTCGGCGTTTGTGCTGCCTGTGCTGCTTGGGTTCTGGACGTGGCTTTTGTGGTTTGGGCGGCCGATACCCAGGGTCTGGCTTAAAGTGGCGGGTTCCATACTTCTGGTCTTTGTCTGCGCCGCCCTGGAGAACCTTGTTTCGCCTGGTTTATCCGTTTTCAGCGACATAGCCCGCGGCGGGGGCGTGGCGGGATTTACGATACACGAGCACGTGCTCGATACCTGGGGCCTGATCGGCGCCTGGATATTGAGTATCGTGTTTCTTGCCGTGGGGCTTCTGTTCGTGACGGACGAGGCCGGCATAGGGGCGGTCAGAGGACTTTCCCGCGCGTGCGTGCGAGGCGTCTCCGCGCTCCGGGGATGGCTCGCTTCAAAGGCCGATGCCAGAAGGGAAAGGCGGCTTCTCCGACGCTCCGCCAGACGGGTCAGGAAAAAAGTCGAAGCCGTCACGAACGCCGGGGCGAAACCCGCGCGGCCCCCCGTAAAGCGCGAGGCTCCCGAACGGCCTCCCGAACCCGCGCCCGTTGCCGCCGCATCCGCCGAAAAACCGCCGACGGACAGGCAATACCGTCTGCCGTCTCTGGACCTCCTCGAGGAACCCGGTCAGGTCAGCCAGACAGGCGCCCGTTCCTTCATTCAGCAGAGCATCGAAACGCTGAACAGGGCGCTGGAAGACTTCGGCGTCGATGCCGCGGTCGTCGACTACCGGCGCGGGCCGGCGGTCACAATGTTCGAAATCGAACTGGCGCCCGGCGTGAAGGTGCACAGGGTGATGGCGCTTTCCAACGACCTCGCGATGAGGCTCAAGGTCTCCGGCCTGCGCGTGGTGGCGCCGATACCGGGCAAGTCAACCGTGGGAGTCGAGGTGCCGAACTCGGTCAAGGAACTCGTGCGGCTGAAAGAGGTCCTGCAGTCGGAAACTATGAAGGACTCGATTTTCAGAATCCCGCTTACTATAGGCAAGGACACCTCCGGCAGTCCGCTGATTGAAGACCTCGCGCGAATGCCGCATCTGCTGATAGCGGGAACTACCGGCTCGGGCAAGTCAATCTGCGTTGCGGCGATGATTCTGAGTATTCTCTACACCCGCAGACCCGACGAAGTGAATTTGATTCTCGTGGACCCGAAGATGGTCGAACTGTCCGCATTCAAGGACATACCGCACCTGATAACGCCCGTCGTAACCGATATGAAAAAGGCGCCCGCCATCTTCGATTGGGCCGTGAAGAAGATGGATGAACGATACGAACTGCTGGCAAGGGCGGGCGTCCGTCACATAGACGACTACAACCGGCTCGGCAAAAAGCGCATAGATGAAACCTTCCAGGACGCGGAAGGCGTCGGCGGCGAGGAAATCCCCTACCACCTGCCTTACATCGTGGTGATTGTCGATGAACTGGCGGATTTGATGATAGTCGCCGCGAAGGATATCCAGAATTCGGTCACCCGTCTCGCGCAGAAATCGCGGGCCGTCGGCGTGCACGTCGTAATGGCCACCCAGAGGCCGAGCGTTGACGTAATCACCGGCCTGATAAAGTCGAACATACCCGCGCGGATTGCGTTCCAGGTCGCAAGCAAGGTCGACTCGCGGACAATCCTAGACAAGAACGGCGCCGAAACCCTGCTCGGCAGCGGCGATATGCTTTTCCTCGCGCCCGGGACCTCCGATTTGACCCGCGCCCAGGGTACGTTTGTTTCTGATGCCGAGGTAAAGCGCGTCGTCGAATATGTCCGGAGTCAGGGACAGCCGCAATACAGCAGGGAGTTGAGTTTCTGGGGCGGAGAGTCCGCCGCCGACGGCCAGGCCCGCGACGAGTTGTACGAGGAAGCGGTGCGCATAGTGCTGGAGACGCAGCGCGGGTCCGTCTCGCTGCTGCAGAGACGGCTGGAAATCGGCTACACGCGCGCCGCAAGGCTGATTGATATGATGGCTGCAGAGAGGCTGGTCGGCGAATACAAGGGAAGCAAGGCGCGGGAAGTGCTGGTAAGTCTGGAAGACTGGGAAACCTCGCGCGCCTGAAAAAAAAAGGTGACAGTCACTAATCTACGAATCTCACTCGCCAAGCTCGCTCGATTCCGTAATTAGTGACAGTCACCTTTTCATATGCCTGCTCAGAAGCGCAGCAACAGCGCGATACCCGCCGCTCCGTTCCGCTCGTCCAGATAAGGCTCCACTTCCATTCCGAAAAGCCGCAACTCGTTGCCGTGGAATACCGCCTTGCCTATGGCATATCCCAGAAAAGCGCCGAACATCGCGTCGGAAAGGTAGTGCTTGTCCTCGCTCATTCTCGCGTAGGCGATAAAGCCTCCCAGCAGATACATCGGGTATCCGACTTTGTGGCCGTACATCTCGTCCAGCATCGAAGCCAGTGCAAACGTGCTGGCCACGTGTCCCGACGGGAAGCCCAGCCCGTCGCCGTTGGGGCGGTCGCGCTGGAAGGCCACCTTCAAAAGCCCGGTCGTGACATTTGTCAGCGTCAGGCCCTCAATCAGTATCAGGCTCCGCTCCGTTGTGGCCCTGTCGTTCCGCAACCTCGAGTAGAAGTACATCGCGCCCGCAAAGGTGATGTGCATTGCCGGATGTCCGAGCCAGTTGCCCGCCTCTTCCCAACCCGCAATCGTATGCCTGTCGTCGAGGTGGTCGGCGATGTCGTGGTCCATAGACCGCGATGCGCCCGCCAGTGCGGCTCCGAGGCCCACCGTCAGGAGAAACTCCCTGCTTTTGAACTGTGAGAGGTCTTTGTATGCCTTTACCCCTAAATCCTTGAACAGGTCGTTCCATACCGACCGTTCGCGGGGCTTTGAATTCGCGAACGCGTAGTCAAACTCCCTGCTTCCCTCCCAGAATGATTTGTCCTTGTTGAGGTCCGGCGGGTACGCGGAGACCTCGTCGGCGTCTGAAACCCGCACGACGGACCCCGCTTTCGCCTCGCTTTGTCCAAGGAGCCGCAGGGAAGGGAATTTTTCGTCGAGCGCGGGCTCGGGGAATTTGCCCGGGGAAGCGGCCGCCGGTTCTGTGGAGCATCCCATCGGCAGGCAATTCGAACCATCCGGCGATGCGTTGTGGGAGGAACAACCGGCAAGAAGAACGGTAATCAGGAGGAGAGACGTCAACGCTCCCGTCTCTTTGAAGGCGTTGTTCATATTGGTCCTATTGGTCCTATATTTTGTTTGAATTTAACCATTCGAACGTTTCGCGGGGCAGTTCCTTTACCCCGCTGTGGGAAAGCGCATTCAGGTGTGCCTTCATAAACTGGCAGGAGTGTTCCGTGTCAACGCTATACCACGGCTCGAGGCTCTTCAGGCTTAGCCCCGCCGATGAAACGTTGAATACCATCTGTCTGAACACGTCCGGCGTGCCCCACGGGACGCCCTCGAAAAGCACGGTGGTGGGCAGGCGGCTGCCGACAAGATAGATGCCGCCCTCAAAAGTCGGCCCCAGAACCGCATCGACCCTGTTCAGAGAGTCGAACGCTTCTTCAATGTAACTTTTCGGCAGTGTCGGCGTGCTTGTATCTATGGTGACGATGTTTTCGGCGCCGGAGGAAAATTCGCGCTGGAATGCGTGCTGGAGTCGCTCGCCCAGGTCGTCGCCCTGCTGGGCGAACGTGGATATATCGAGGAAGGGCGCCACCATCTCCCTGAAGTAATCGCGCGCGTCTTCGGGCATATAGCCCAGGTCCTTCCGGGCGACAGGCAGCGGTCTTATCTTCTCCAGGGTGTCGACAATGAAGCACTTGTAGAGTGCAGCGGCCTTCTCAGGCCCCACCGCGCGGCTCAGGCGCATCTTGACGCGCCCGGCGTGCGGTTCCTTCGCAAAAACTACGATAGCCGTCGTCATAGACAATTCTCTCCAGGGCAGTCTGGATTTCTACAGCGCAATTTTACAGTAATTGCGCCATTTGTCAAACATAAGTATTGCGTCGGACACAGGGGAGATACAAATAACGTCTGACGTTAAGCAGGTTGAGCGGCGGCGACCGGGTTTCGCAGTTCGCCTATTCCCGAGATGCGGCAGGCAATCAAATCGCCGGGCGCGATGGGCGCGATTCCCGCGGGAGTGCCGGTCGCTATGATGTCGCCCGGCTCCAGGCGGATGCGCCCGGAAAGGCGCTCGATAATCGCCGGTATGTCGAACAGCATATTGCGCGTGTTGTCTTTCTGTCGCACCTCCCCGTTCACCGAGAGTTCGATGTCCATATCGTGCGGATTTGCCACGGCCTCGCTCAGAATCACGCACGGCCCCATCGGGCAGAAAGTCTCGAGGTTCTTGGCAAGATACCACGGCAGACCGCGCTCTATTGCTGCTTTCTGCATAGAGCGCGCGGTAACGTCGTTGATGATGGTGTAACCTGCGACCATTTTCAAGGCGTCCTCGCGGGGACAGTTGCGCACGCGCTCGCCGATTACAACCGCAAGTTCCACCTCAGGGTCAACTCGGCCGATTCCCTCCGGTATTTCTATCGACGCGTCCGGGCCGATTATTGTCGAGGCCGATTTCGCAAAGAACACCGGTTCCCCCGGCGGCTCCGCGCCCGTCTCTCGCGCGTGCGCGGCATAGTTCCGCGCCAGGGCGATGATTTTTCCGGGCTGTCTGAGCGGCGCTTCAAGAACCGCGTCATAGGCGATGAATTCGTCAAAGCGGCCTTCCAGCGTGACCCACTCTATTATCTTGTCGAAAGATTCCCTGTCGAAGCGCGCGAGTCTTATCAGAGTCTCGATGTCGCGGACCATCCGCCACTGGCGGCCGGTGACCTCGCGCTCATACAACTGGTGCGCGCCCGAGTAGTCGAATATGCCGGCTTCCAGGCTGATGCCCACGCGGTGTTCGCTGCCGATTCTGAACGAAACGATTTTCATCCTGCACCCCTCAAAAAAAACAGGGTCTGACTCTATTTTCTGTTTTTCCGGGATTACCGGATTTGGGCCTTCCCTTTGCCGCGGATGACCTCGCCGATGATGTTTGCGTTAAAGCGACCCGCGCCGTGCCGCGTCCGTTTTACGCGCCTCACGATAGCGTCCGCGTAATACGGGGGCGCGATAATCGTCATCCCGATGCCCATATTGAACACGTGGAACATCTCGTCCTCGTCGATGTCTCCGGTCTGCTGTATCAGGCGGAATATCGGCGGGACTTCCCATGATTTTTTGTGGATTATGATATCGACGTTGTTCGGCACGACTCGCGGTACGTTGTCCACGAGCCCTCCGCCGGTGATGTGCGCGACGGCCTTGATGATGTGTTTAACCTTGTATTCCTGCCAGACCCTCTGCATCACTTTTGTGTAGATGAGCGTGGGCCGCAGCAGTTCCGCACCCAGCGAGCAGTCCAGGTCCGCGACCTTCCTGTTAAGTTTCAGCCCCGCATCCTCGAGCAGCACCTTTCTGACGAGCGAGTAGCCGTTGCTGTGAAGGCCGGAGGAGTGGATGCCGACGACAATGTCGCCCGGTCGAACGCGCAAGCCGTCGATTATCTTGTGCTTCTGCACGACGCCCACTGCAAAGCCGGCCAGGTCGAACTCGCCGTCCGCGTAAAAGCCGGGCATCTCCGCCGTCTCGCCCCCGAGCAGCGCGCACTCCGACTGGCGGCAGCCCTCTGCGATTCCCTTCATCACTTCGACGAGCGCGCCTTTCTCTATCTTTCCCGTCGCGAGATAGTCGAGGAAGAACAGCGGCTCGGCCCCCTGCACAATCAGGTCGTTGACCGACATCGCGACGAGGTCGATGCCGACCGTGTCGAATTTCTTCATCGCGAAGGCGATTTTCAGTTTCGTTCCGACGCCGTCGGTGCATGCGACGAGCACGGGCCTGCGATAGCGCCGCGCGAAGAGTTTCTGTTCGAAATCCAGCGAGAAAAGCCCCGCAAAGCCGCCCGGCTTGTGGATGACGCGGGGCGTCGTCGTGCTGTGCACCATTCCCTTTATCCTGTCCAGGAAGTCGTCGGCCGCGGCGATATCGACGCCCGCCTTTTTGTATGTCATACTGCCGGGGTTTCCGGGTTGTTTCTTTGCCATATCCTTACTCTCACAATGGGCACAATCTCCGTTTCGTATATATCCGTGAATGCTTTGACCTTTCACCTTTCACCCACATCTGTCCGGTTGTTTTTCGCCGGCTTTGTTATAAGAACTTTTTTTATATCGTTTTACGAGGTTTTTCCGACCGAATCGATTTGATTTTCGTTTATGCTCCGGGCATTCCCGATTTGAAGGAGTGCCCGATGAATACAGGTCGCAACGTCTTTTCTCAACTTATGGACTTTCTTCCGATGAATGAGTTTCGCAAATGCGTCAGACGCTACAGGGGAGACTACAAGGTCAGGAAGTTTTCCTGCCTTGACCAGTTCCTCTCGATGGCATTTGCACAACTGACTTACCGCGAAAGCCTGCGCGACATAGAAGCCTGCCTGAGGGCGACGCAGCCCAGACTTTATCATATGGGCTTCCGCTCCATAGTCTCGCGCAGCACCCTTGCCGATGCAAACGAACGCCGCGATTACAAAATCTACGCCGACTTTGCAAAGCATCTTATCAGGGATGCTAAAAAACTTTATTCCGGCGAACCCCTGTCGGTGGATCTGAACTCGGCGGTCTATGTTCTGGACTCCAGCACCATCGACCTGTGTATGACGCTTTTCCCCTGGGCATACAACCAGCAGTCCAAAAGCGCAATCAAGATGCATACGCTGATGAACCTGCGCGGCAACATACCCGAGTTTGTCCACATATCAGGCGCAAAGGTGCACGATATGAAAATCCTGGACATAATCGTGCCCGAACCGGGTGCCTTCTATGTAATGGACCGCGGCTATATCGACTTCGCGCGTCTCTACGCGATCAATACCGCCTCGGCCTTCTTTGTCATCCGCGCAAAGCGCAACCTCAGGTTCCGCAGAAGATACTCCCACCCTGTCGAGAAGAGAGAAGGAGTGCGCTGCGACCAGACCGTGGCGCTCACCTACATCGGCTCCAAAAAAGCCTATCCCGCCCCTCTCAGACGGATAAGTTACTTCGACGAGAAAACCGAAAAACGATTCGTCTTCCTCACCAACAATTTCCGCCTGAAGGCGCTCACGGTTGGCCGGCTGTACAAGGAGCGCTGGCAGATAGAAGTCTTCTTCAAATGGATCAAGCACAACCTCAGAATAAAATCCTTCTACGGCACCAGCATAAACGCCGTCAAGACGCAAATCTGGATAGCGATATCGGTCTACGTCCTTGTTGCCATCATCAGAAAAGAACTCAAACTGGACAAAAGCCTCTACACAATTCTACAGATTTTGAGCGTCACCCTTTTCGAAAAAACCCCGATATCACGGGCTTTTTCAGGCGGTGCCGACCGAATCCGTCAGGCCCCGTCGGATAACCAGATGACCCTCTTTACCTTATAACCGGACAGATGTGGGATAGCCGTGCAACAGCGCTCCGAAAGGTGACAGTCACCAAAAGTGCGAAAAACGGGCACCTTGAGAATTTGAGACGGACCCGATGTTGAAAATCGGCGGAAAATAGTGTATCAATCTCGTTTCGAAATCAGGCTCCAATGGTTCAATCTGAATTCCAATTGCGAGGGAAGACAGATATGGCGAAAACGTATGAAGATACACATCGAATGTCCGTGGAAGAACCCGAAGAGTTCTGGGCGGCGGAAGCGGAGAAACTGCACTGGTACGGCAAGTGGGACAAAGTACTCGACGACGGCAGGCCGCCGTTCTACAGGTGGTTTGTCGGCGGCGAGACGAACATCTGCTACAACGCCGTCGACCGCCACGCACTCGGCGATAAAAAGGACAGGCCGGCAGTCATCTGGGAAAGCCCGGAAACCGGCCTGAGCCGCATCCTCACTTTCGGCGAACTCTACAACGAGGTCAACCATTTCGCGGCCGCATTGAAAGCGCTTGGCGTGCAAAAGGGCGACCGGGTTATCATATATCTGCCGATGGTGCCTGAGGCGCTCGTTGCGATGCTTGCCTGCGTGCGAATCGGCGCGATTCACTCCGTCGTTTTCGCCGGGTTCAGCAAAACTGCGCTGGCGGAACGAATTGACGACGCACAGCCGAAACTGCTCATCGCCGCGGATGCGGGCAAACGCCGCGGCAAGGCCGTTCCCCTTAAACAAATTGTTGACGGCGCAATTGACGAGGCGAAGTTCAAGGTAGAGAAGGTCATAATGCTCGACCGCGGCATCCACCCGTTCAGGAAAGCCGCCGGGCGCGATTACGACTGGAACGACCTGATGAAAGAACACGGCAAAGGCATCGTCGAGCCGGAACGGATGCTGAGCACCGACCCGTCGTACATCCTCTACACATCAGGCACGACAGGCAAGCCGAAAGGCGTAGTGCGCGACACCGGCGGCTATATGGTCGCGCTGCACACGTCGATGCAGCAAATCTACGGCTGCGGACAGGACGACGTTTACTGGGCGACCAGCGACATCGGCTGGGTGGTCGGCCATTCATATATCGTCTATGCGCCGCTGCTTTACGGCATACCGACGGTAGTTTTCGAAGGAACGCCGGATTATCCGAATCCGGGCATCTGGTGGAGTATCATCGAAAAGCACAAAATCAGCGTCGTCTTCAGCGCGCCGACGGCGATACGCATTCTCCGCAAGTTTCCTGAAAAGTGGATGAAAGAACGCAACCTCTCGTCGCTGCGTTATCTTTTCCTCGCGGGCGAGCCGCTCGATGAGCCGACGTGGAAATGGGCCGATGCAAATCTCGGCGTGCCCGTTATCGACCACTACTGGCAGACCGAGAGCGGCTGGTCAATCCTGGCAAACCACGCGGGAATCGAACTCCTGCCGATAAAGCCGGGTTCGCCGACGAAGGCCGCGATGGGATACAGACTCGAGGTCGTCGATGGGACCGGAAAGAAACTGCCCGCCGGACAGAAGGGTTATCTGGTAGCGCACCCGCCGCTGCCGCCGGGAATGCTGATGACAATCTGGGGCGACGACAAGCGCTACATAAACAGTTACTGGAAAGGCCACGGCTATCCTGACAGGCTGCTGTATATCACCGGCGATTTCGCAGTGGAAGACGAGGACGGATACTTCTTTATGCTCGGCCGCGCCGACGAGGTGATAAACGTCGCCGGTCACAGGCTCGGCACGCGCGAAGTCGAGGAAGTCATCTCCGGACACCCCGCCGTTGCGGAGGTCAGCGCCATCGGCATTGCCGACGAGATTAAGGGACAGACTATCGCCGCGTTCATCGTCGTGAAACAGGGAATCGAAGTCTCGGGTGCGCTTGCCGACGAGGTAAAGAAGCACGTGCGCGACTCGATTGGTCCCGTGGCCGTGCCGTCGGTTTTGCGATTCATCAAAGCGCTGCCGAAGACGCGCTCCGGCAAAATCCTTCGCCGCGTCCTGAAGGCGCTCTGTGAGAAGGCCGATTTGGGCGACCTCTCCACCATCGAAGACGGCGCCACCGTCGGAGAGATACGCCAGGCCCTCCGCGATATGGGTATTGAGGAGTAACCTGCCCGACTTCCGAAGGG
>JBDRIB010000221.1:0-6669 GCA_043816375.1 Planctomycetota bacterium
ATAGAAGGACTTACCGACAACTTTGCCCTCTACGGCTTAATTCTCGGTGGCGAGGATATCGGGTACGTGCAACTCGTCGACTATCTGGATAACGGCAACCGTGGAGGCGTCGGCGGCTACGATGAGGCGCTCTACGTAGGAACGCTCACAATAAACGAAGGCTCGACCCTCGACCTGAACGGTTATCACCTTTACACCCTGGAATACAGCGACCTCGGTGGCGAAGTCCTCAACGGAGAGGTCGTGGTATTACCCGAGCCCTTCACGGCGGCATTGGCGGCTATCGGTCTGCTCGCCATTGTGTTGCGCCGCCGTTCAGGATAAACCCTTCACGGCGGCATTGGCGGCGTTAGGGTTGATTGCCGTGTTGCTCCGCCGCCGTTCAGTCCCCCCCGGCAGGAGATTTTCCCCCGGAAAAAGCGAGACTTTTTCGCCTCTTATGTGTCTATATAAGTGGAGGCGCAGTTAAGCGCACATAGAAAAAATGGTTGTTATCCATCTTTACACAAAAAAGGGAGCCGACACGAAATGAAAGCAACTGTAAAATTGGTTTTACCGGCCATTGTTTTTCTGTTCGCGACTTTTGTCGTTTGTGATGTGGTTTGTGCCGGGGATTTTGACTACCAGGTAGGGGCGTATTACTATCCGTGGTACGGTGGAGATTTTCATGGAGGGCATACTTTGAGGGAGCATCTCGACCCTCAGCAACAGCCGTCCCTTGGCTGGTATGACCAACATGATGCCGGCGTGATTAACCAGCATTACGACTGGGCGCGATATGCAGGAGTAAACTTTTTTATTACCAGTTATTGGGGACAGGGACACTACACAGATGATATTATCAAAAACTATATGATGCCTAATCCGAATCGGGGCGACATAAATCTGGCGGTCTTCCTGGAACCCAGCATAAATGACAGCAACATTTACTCGGAGATGTCGTATCTTTCCCAAAATTACCTGAATCAGCCCGGTTATTATTGCATCGACGGCAAACCTGTAGTTTACGTTTACTTAACGCGGATCAAGGCCGATCTTGCGGGTTACGTCGACAATATGCGGCAGGCGGCTCAGGATAACGGCATTGGCGATATTTATGTTGTAGGTGATGAAGTTGGGGGTTATGCAGACGGGGTTTCCGCCGGCAGAATCAGCGTTCTGGATGCAGTTACCGCCTACGATGTATACGGCTATATGGGCGGATCGGGCAACAGCCCCTATGTGCAGGAGTCTGCTCTTGATATATGGGACGACAAGAATCGGAGTTGGAAGGCACTGGCGGATGCGGCGGGGGTAGATTTCATCCCGTCTGTTTCGCCGGGATACAATGACACGGCCGTTCCCGGTCGGGACAATGCCCCTATTTCACGCAAACTTGGCAGCGAAGACGGCGAATTCGGGTCGCTGTTTCAGACTCAGTTGGAAATGGTCAAGGATGTCACCGATAACGATATCGGAAGGACTATAACGGTCGTTTCCTGGAACGAATGGCACGAAGACACACAAATCGAGCCGACATCGGGCCTGGCGGCCACAACGAACCTCGACAATAGTTTGACCGGGAATGATTACACTTATTCCATTTACTATAAGGATTATGGCACCCTCTATCTGGATATTCTTCGCGCCGAGACAAAAGTGACCGAACCCATCACGTTTGAGGAACACGTGGAGATTCAAGCCTCATTCATCGCAAGCGGCGACCCGTTCCTCTTCAACGGCGGCTTCACGGTCTCGAACGGTGGAATCCTCGACCAATACATCTACGACCTCATCATAGACAACGGCCAGACCGGCACCATCGCCGCATCGGGCGGTCAGGTACTGGCGGCAAACGAAATAATCGGACAGACGAGCACGGGCGCTTTTATCCAGGAGGGCGGTTACAACACAGTTCTAAGCGATTTAATACTTGGTGATGATAACGGCTCGAGCGGCCTGTTTAACCTTGCAAATGGTGAATTAAATTCCGAATATGTTTGCGTCGGCCATAACGGTACCGGCGCGTTCACCCAGACCGGCGGCACAAACACAGTTGAAAGCACTCTCTATCTGGGTTACGGCTCAGGTTCGTCCGGCACTTATGCCCTGGGCGGGGGAGTGCTGTCCGCCAAATACGAATACATCGGACACAACGGCACCGGCGCGTTCACCCAGACCGGCGGAACCAACAGCATAGAGGAACTATATGTCAAAAGCGGAGACACTTATACTATCAGCGCCGGTACTCTTGGCATACAAGAAAACGGTTTCATTAACGGTACAGTTGACTTCGCAAACGGAACCGGAACGCTCTACATTCAAAGTGGAATAGTCGACCTTCAGGGCGCCGTCTTTACCAACACCGGTTCGGCAACCTTTGCCGGCGAAATCGATTCGCTTACTCTGTTCTCGCCGGGCTTCAATCCCGCAACGGATTTCGGCACATATAACTCACAGGGCATCACATACACGCCCGGCACGACGATGATTGTTTATGAAGGCCAGTCTTACACCGGTCACTACGACTTCGACGACCCGCTTGAAATACGCGGCACCCTTATCGCCGCCGGCGGTGTGTTCGGATTTGTAAACAGCCTCACGATCTCCAACGGCGGGACATTCAACACCGGCACTGAAATATTAACACTTAATAGCGGGAAAACAGCAACCATCGCGGCCAGCGGAGGCTCACTGACGGCACCAGAGGTCCTTATCGGCTACGGTGGCGAGAGTGTATTCAATCAGGACGGCGGAACAGTCGCAATCAGCGGTTCTCTATACCTCGCTTATGATGTTCTATTTATCAAAGCAACCTACAATCTGAACAATGGGGCACTTGCCACTGCCGATTTGATTGTCGGTGATGGCAAGGGCCGGGGAAAGTTCAACCAGTCAGGTGGAACGCTCTCAGTCTCCGGAACGCTGAATATCAGTTCACCAACAATAAACAACAGTGTTTACCATCTCGACGGCGGCACAGTAGAGGCGCACGATTTAGTCCTGGGAGGGAAAGGCATATTGAACATAACGAACAACGCCGCCGTCGTCGAGATAAGCGGCTCGTTTACCCTGCAGGACAACGCCATTTTCCTGGCCGTGCCCGGCACGACAATCCATATGACCGGTTCGAATTTCGAAAACACATCCACCTCCCTGAACAACCTGGGATGGATGCAAAACACGACCTTCATTTTTGAAGACAGCAGCGACACCGACACATTCGAAATCGCGTGCTACGACTACGGACTGATTGAGGAAAACTTCTACGGCAACTTCGGCCTCGAAGGCCTTATCCTCGACGGCTCCTACAACGGAACGCTGCAACTTCTGGACGCACACGTCAACTTCACCGGTCTCGGCCCGAGCACGCAGTCCGAGGCGCTTTACGTAAGGACGCTGGTACTCGGCGGGAATGCGACTCTGGATTTGAACGGCTACAACCTCTACGCAATGGAATACACCAACTACGGCGGCGAAGTGCTCAACGGCGAAATCCAGGCAATGTCATCCGCATACATCCCCGAGCCGGGGACGCTTCTCCTTCTCGCGCCCGCGCTCCTCGGTTTCGCGGGAATTCTGTTTAAGCGACGAAAGTAGTGTTTGAAAAACTTGAAAAACTATCTGTTTACTGAGGAAGAATATGAATCATTCAAGAACTGTCGCAATTCTGCTGGCAACGGCGATGTGGGTGGCTGTGTCGTCATGCGCGACCGGCGTTCCCTGCCCGCAGTATCTGCCGGGACAACAGGTCGGCACGGTGGCGCTTGCGGATATCAATGAGGCCTCTGGAATGGCGATGAGCCGGAAGAATGCGGACGTGCTGTGGGTGCACAACGATTCGGGCGACTCGGCCCGCGTATTCGCGATGAACAGCGGGGGAACGCACCTGGGCATCTACAACATTGTGGGTGCAGGGGCGGTGGACTGGGAGGATATGGCAATCGGCCCGGGGCCGGTGGGAGGGGAGCATTATCTTTACCTGGGCGACATCGGCGACAACGGCGCGGCGCGAAGTTCGGTAAAGGTCTATCGCATCCCGGAGCCGACAGTGGGCTCGAGCCAGTCGCCGGTGAACGTGAATCTTGGCGGCGTCGAGCCCATTACGCTGGTGTACCCTGACGGGGCGAGAGACGCCGAGACGTTGATGGTGGACCCTCTGAACGGGGATATCTATGTGGTCTCAAAGAGAGAGGCGAAATCGCGGGTTTATCGGGCCGCGTACCCGCAGTCGACGACAGAGACGATAACGATGGAGTTTCTGGGAGAAATGACCTGGGGATGGACGACGGGCGGGGAGATTTCGCCGACCGGGCGGGAAATCATCATCCGCGGCAACAGCAGTGCCTTTATCTGGTCAAGGCCGCCCGGCTCGAGCGTGGGGGACGTTCTTGCAGCAGATGGGTGCGCTGTGCCGCTTGTGTGGGAACCACAGGGCGAAGCGATATGCTTCGATGGCGACGGGGTTGACTACTTCACGGTGAGCGAGGGCACCAATCGGCCGATTTACCGCTTTGAGCGCATCCCCGAGCCTTCCACGCTTCTTCTCATCGCGCCCGCGTTTCTCGGATTCGCGGGACTGCTCCGCAAAAGGCTGAGATAACACAAACGCAAGCAGACACAAAACACGATTCCAACAGGGCGGCCTATAAGGCCGCCCTCTCTTTTCGCCACAGCCTCCGCCGTTTCCCCGGCAAATCCGCTTGACAATGCCCAAATCCGGTGTATACTGTATGAGGAGAATAAATGTACTGTCCGACTTGTTGGGCGGAGGTGACTGTCACGAATTACGGAAGTGAGGGAGACTCCCGACCGAGGTTCGTAGATTCGTGACTGCCACCGAAGTTCAACAAGTTTAAGCGGAGAAATGGCAGTGTGGTGGCTTGTCGAAAAGGGCCTATCGCAATTTGGGTTGCGGGAAAAGGTGACTGTCATAATTACGGCCCCGACAGTCATAATAAAAGAATGCGAAAGTCGGGGCGTAGATTGCGGCTGTCACCGAAAGACGATCACTGCGGCAGCAACTGCCGGGGCGTATTCCGAGCAATCGGACTGCACCCCGGCTTTTTTATTCCACAACATTCCCCATCCCTCTTACCTGTTCAATCTGCCCTTTGGCTAAAAGGCGCGCGACTGTGTTTCATTGCATCAATTTCTTTTTTTTAGGAGCAAGCCATGAAAAAGTTTTTGATTTTACTAATATCGGTTGTGGGTGTCACACTACTCGCCACAAACGCCTACGCATTGCGAGTAGCGTGGAACGTTGATATTCACCAAGACAAGTTCCTCGATGGCGCGAATGATTTCCATATCGAAGGCGTGCTGGAATCCGGAGAGCCGTGGCCGGGTACCGAAGACCCGCCCGAGTTAATCTCTCACATTGATGGGCCGTTCACGACGTTCAACTCCTCAATTACTGAGGCAATCGGAGGCAGACCCTTCTATGACTTCGGCGCCGATTGGACTGTCGTTGACACGAACATCTACCCGACGGGGTACATCCCGTATTGCAACTGGATCCACCTTGGCCTGGAGTTTGATGAGACCTGTCACAACGTGGGCTACTGGATCACGGGTTGGTGGACACAGGACGGGGTTGACCCGGCATACAACCCGATGTATGGCTTCAGGGTAGAGGACCTTGAGCCCCAGCAGACCATCACCATACAGAACGCGAGCAGCGTGAACACGGAACTCATCGCAATGGACCTGGCGATCCTGCCCGCCAGCAGCCCGTTCCTTCTTGAAGACCTGAACGCCGACTACTTCGCGGCCCACACGGAATTCCCGTGGGTGGAGGTCCCCATCACACAGCCGATACCAATGTTGGGCGACGGATACGGAATAGACTCCTTCTTCGACGTCTCAATCGAAGATGTAATGGGCAGAAGGCTCGGGCCCAGCGAGATCCTGCTGTCCCGCCAGTACAGCAGTTATGAGGGGGCGAGCACCGACTACTTCTGGAACTTCGAACTTCACGAGGCGCATATCCCCGAGCCGGGGACGCTCCTCCTCCTCGCGCCCGCGCTTCTCGGATTCGCGGGACTGCTGCGCAGAAGGCTGAAATAACACAAACGCAAGCAGACACGAAACACGATTCCAACAGGGCGGCCCAACCTGCCCAGCCCGCCCGTATGGGTACAGGTACAGGCCGCCCTCTCTTTTCGCCACATCCGCCGTTTGCCATTTCAGCTTCGCTTCCACTGACTCCCACGCCTTGTTACTTACCGACACGCAAGAAATCTTTTCGGGTAGAATTCTGTATTTGACCTTGTCCTGTGAAGTGGTATTATGTGACTTTTGATAATCACGAACGGCGATAAGGAAGGAGACCACGGCGTGTGCATCTCCATCAATGGGCTGTGAAAGCCGGAAGCGGGCAGGGAAAAAAGATTCGAGAGGCCGGGAAAGCAACCCAGTTCGCAAGGGGCACGACTTATGCGTTTATACCTCATTAATCCGCGCAATCCGCTGGTGGCGCTTACCAAGAAGAGCCGCTGGAGCAAATACCGCGTCTGGAAGCCTCTGGGGCTTCTCACTGTGGCGGGGCTGACCCCGCCGGAGTGGGAGGTCACGATAATCGACGAAAACATTAACGTGCCGGACTACGAAGTCCTGCCCCGGCCGGACCTGGTGGGCATTACCGCATTTACTTCGCAGGCGAACCGCGCGTATGAACTGGCAGGCGAG